>NZ_CP154879.1:2448493-2754554 GCF_039614765.1 Castellaniella sp. MT123 | reverse complement strand
TCCTTCAAGCGTGGCGTAGTCACCATCTGGCCACAGGATTTGCATTGCAATATCGAGAACATCCCGGGGAACCCATAGCGGTCGTCCCAGATGCGATCGATAAACACCGCAGTGGACGAACCGCAGACGATGCACGTCGTGTCTTCTTTGTTCATTTGCTCGATGTGAAGGGTTTGAGTTTTTGGTGGAGGTAGCGCGAAATACCGAAGTAGGCAAGTCGCAGGGGGGCCGTCAGTCGCTGAAGGGGGGAGCCCACCATGCAGTAAAAGACCAGCCGCCGGATCACGTTGCTCGACGAGCGCTGGCCGAAGTACCGCTCCCACCAGTCCAGCCGCGCAACCTCGTTGCCGTAGACAGGTGGCGAAAACACGATGGCATTACTGCTCACGAGCAGTGGAACGCCGGCATCGCGCGCGAACCGCATGGCGATTTCGTAGTCGGCCAGGTAATGAGGCAACAGCCGGGGGCGCATGCCACCGTGTGCCTTGAACAGACCAGCAGGATATAGAGTTCCCCGCCCAGATAAGGCATCTACGCAGTAAACCGGCTTGGGTGTTCGCCGCTCCTGCGCCGGCAACTCGGCCAGCACGTCCCAGACCGCTATGCGGTTGATGTTGATGCGCGGGCCAATGCTAACCAGGGGAGCCTCGCAGTTTTCCTCGTGAACCACGCTACCCACCGCCGCCCCACCGCGCAAGAGGGACGTCTCGATCAGAGTCTGCACGTAGTCCACATTGAACCACGTGTCATTATTGACAAACAAGACAAAGTCATCATCGATGGGCAATTGAGTACGCACATATGCAAGCCCCTTTTGTATGGCCCCGCCCCACCACAGATTGCCATCTCCGGTCAGAGTAACGACATCGGGCTCACCCGCTAGGTATTCAGCAGTCCCGTCGGTCGATCCGTCATCGACAACCACCAGCCGTAGCTGCGAGGCCATTGATTGCGCTCTCAGGACCCCAAGCACCTTCTTGGTATGCGCCAACCGATTGAATACAGGGATCAGCACAAACACCCGCATCAGAAGCTCCCTTTCCTTACTAGAAACCACCCCTGATACGGCGCGCGACCTCCGGCTGGTCCAAAATATGAGCCCGGAAATGGATCAAAATTATCAAACACTTGGTACCCGTGGTCCGCGAAACAACTCTCAAGCTTGTTGGCATCCAATAGCCAAAGCGGATAACTAGCGTCATAGATTGACGGCGGCACGTGTTGGACGGCAATCTCCTCTGCCATTCCGCGTCGGGCCATCGTTCGATCGACAAGAACGTAGGGAACCCCCCTATCTAGCAACTCGGCCAATACTTGATAGGGGGACTCTAGATATTGGATAACACTCGACAGCAGAAGAAAGTTTGGTCGAATCTCATCTGCGCACTCCTGCGTAGTCTCAAAGAAATACAGTGCATGATCCTCAAAATCCTTTCGCCCAGCGTGGACAAAGTGAGATTGTTCGACAACCCCCCACCGGAGATCGTTCAGTCGATCAAACAAAAATCTATGCTGGTAATAAAGGCTGCCAAGAGCCCCCCCAAAATCCATAACACGCAGTGCTCCTTCACGACTCGCCGCGTACATAAGCCAGGCAAAGAGTTGATAGACCACTTCTCGTTGCTTGAATGTGACCGTATCGCGTTCGAAAGCAACTTCACCGTCTTTCACCTGTAACGCTGCATCTACGACCTTGTTCAGTATTGCCTGCGCGTCGTAACCGGTGGCGCGCTTAGCGGCGTCTGTCCAGTCTTTGAATCCAACTTCGTATTCATTGCCGACACGCGCAACAGGCGACAGCTTCCCCAATTCCACAGCGACGCGCCAAGCCCCTATCCGTGCCTCATATCGCCTCATCACCGCCCCGACAATGCTGCATCCAGGTCGACTCTCGGGAATTCATCCAGAACCCCTCCTGGCGTTGCGTTCAATATTTGCACATCATTTGCCGCAGCGATCTCGCGGAGCACACGATACTGCCGCCACAGGCGCGCCAGCGACTGAAAGTCGTCGTGCCTACTTGTAAGTATCTCCCCGCTACTTGATACCGAGTCGTCTTTCCCTCGCTGCGCCTTCAGGTCAAATGCGTACACGTAGGTGCCAGTAATAAAATGATCATGGTCCACACCAAGAAGATAGATTTCTTTGAAGCCGAGGTACATGGCAACCATCAAGGCCATCACCGGAACCGACTGAACCCGCGGGATTGGCTTGGTCAGATCAAGAACTTGTCGATCCGAAAGCTGGTCGAAATCGGCCCGCATATCCAAATAACGGACGTCTCTTCTCTCAAATAACTTCCGACTGCACACCAGTTGGCGCTCTGTCTCGTTGAGGAACAAGGTAGCGCCACCCAACTCGGCATCCATTTCCCCAAACCATCGCGCGATATCATCGGCAGTCATGGGCGGATGCGTCTGCGGGACGCAGTGGTACTTTGGTCGAATCTCAGAGTAATCTCGGTGTAGATACCCATTCGACACCGAGATTACGGTCTCCCCCTTCAATCTTGAGAGATCGACCGCTCTAGCGCTCGGGCCATTACCCAATACAAAGCATCGCTCCCCAAGATGCCGATCTTTGAGTTCCCGATTCCGCTCGAGGACACTCCACGAAACCGGACTCTCATTTCTTTTGCTGAGGAAATGCTGTACCCAAAGATAGAGCCTGTGCGGCAAAAAATTGATAATGGCATTGGCAATGTATTTCAACACTCTATTCACGCTACGTTCGCCTCAAACCGACTCGTCTCTTTCTTCGTGCGCATTAAAAACCTAGTATGACCTTGGATAAGTTACAGCGGCCCGCGCTAGAGAGCACCCTGTGCACCGTATTTACCCAAACAGCAAAGCGCGTGATGCGTACCAGCGCCATGATTGATATGACCACTCCAGATTTCGGGCACCCAGCTGAACTGAATCTTCTCAAGATGTTTGAACAAGGCGTCGAAGTCCAACTCCCCTGCGCCAATCTGCACTCCCTCCCCGTCGATCCCGTGCGCATCGGAAATATGCACGTGACGGATGTATGGCAGGATGATCTTGGCGTAGTCCACCAGGTCGATGCCTGCGTACTTGCAGTAAAGCTGGGCGTGGCAGATATCGAAGGTCATGCCCAGGGACAACGACTTACAGAAGGCTGCTATGTCCTCGGGTCGCATGTACCCGTATTGATGCCACTGTCCCCCAAGATACCAGGGGCGGGGCGGCAAATTCTCCGGCAGGAGATCAACACCATCGAGATTGATATTGCGAAGAATCTTCTCGGCCTTCGAGGTGATCTCGGCACAGTCGTAGTTCCCATCCAGCAGGCTCATGCCACCCACATGCAGAACGATCTTAGGCTTGGCTCCCTGCTGGAAACCTGGTGCCAGCTCCCGCGTACGGGCGATGGTCTGCTCGAGGATGCCGACCGATTTCCGGACTACCTCCGCGTTATTCGAGCAGAGATCAAAAAGGTCACGGCCGATGACCTCCGGCGCATGCATGACCAGGGCTGAGCTTTCACTCGTCGCGTGAACCTCATCGATCACATCGCGGTCCGAGCAGTGAAATTCGATCACTGGGGTCTTAAGCTGCTTGTAGGTTTCAAAATCGTGGAAACGGCACTTCACGCCCCATTCCTTGGAGAAGGTGAAACGTGGCCATTCAGCGACAATTAGTGCTTTTTCGAAATCCTGTTCCGTAATGTAGTCATTGGCACTCTTGGCACGCATCAATGTCTTGCCCAGGAATTCCGACAAGCGGTCGGGGGTGATGCCCTTGCCGGGGCTCATGAACTTCAAGTCCTCCAGACGTATCGTCTCGCCCACTGCGAGATCCCGCTTCGCGACCAGCGACTTGGCAAACACCTCCCGGTTGAGCTGCTCCGCCATCGTGATGACCTTGCGATCCTCGCCCAGCATCGTTCGCGTCAGCTGCAGCTGGCGCACCAGGTCCCGGAACTGCTCTGGCGTCAATGAAGCCTTGTGATCGGGCCCCAACTGGTGGATATCACGGGTGATGTGCTTCTCGATAATAGTCGCGCCCAGGGCATGCGCCAGCAGTGATGCCTGCACGCCCAGCTCGTGGCCGGAGTATCCCACCATAGGGGCTATCGACGCTAGGCTGTGCAGGTAACGCAGGTTCAGCGACTCCGGCGGTGCAGGGTAGGTCGATTGGCACAGCAGCATCGCGTAGCGGTTGGTGAAACTCTCGGCGATGAACTTGGCCGACTTCCGGATCACGGTATCGTCCCACATGCCGGTGCTAAAAATGGCTGGACAGGCCAGCTTGTCGAGGGTGTGCGAGATCAGGGGCCAATTGGTGAGATCGGCCGACGCAAACTTGACTGCATCCAGATCCAGGGTCGCGACAAAGTCCGCCGACACCTGATCGAAGGGTGTCACGATGAAATCGACACCCAGGCGGCGGGCTTCCGCCCGCAGGGCGTGAAACGACCCCTCGCTCAATTCCAGCGCCTTCAGCTGCGGAATCAGGTACTGGAACGACCATTCCGCACTGTTGGGATCGTCGAGGAGCGACGTAACGTAGATTTCCGAAAGCGTCCGTTTCTGGAATTTGACGGCATCAACTCCCGCCTTTGCAGCCTCATTCATGAGAAAGAGCGCCTCCTCGACGGATCCATTGTGGTTGATGCCAATCTCCGCGATGACATACAAACCGTCATTCTTAAGTGCCGCGATACGGGACATAACTTCTCCAGCTAACGTTGTTTCCCAGCCGGCATGGCGCCTTCGCCTGCCACGGGAGTAAGTCTTTCTATCATCTGTGCCAGCAGCTCACGCATGGGCACCAGGGGGGCCCAGCCGAGAGAGCGAAGCCGGGACGGATCCCCCAAGATTACCGCCTGCGCCTTATCGTTCTCCCGCACGAGTTGGGAACTGACCTCAATCTCAGCACGGACACCCGCCACCTCGGCAGCCATCGCAATCAATGCACTGATCTGATGTGCCTGGCCGGAGCAGATGTTGTAGACATCCCCTGGCTCACCATGCAGCATCAGCGTGCGGTAGGCCCGACACACATCGGCAATCGCGAGAAAGTCTCGCCGGACCGATGTATTCCCGGCGACAACACGCACGACGCCACCACTGCCGGACGCCAGCGCTCCCTGCGCAATCTGGCGACATATGGACGGCAACACGAAACGGCCGTCCTGGCCCGGACCGGTGACATTGAACTGCCGCAGGTGGACCACGGGCAAGCCGTGGACCCGATGGAAATGCAAGCCGAGGTGGCGCAAAGAGAGTTTGATCAAGCCATAGTGATCACGGGGCAAGGCGGGATGCCGCTCGTCCACCGGGCTTTCAGAGAACTCACCGTACTCCGAGGCGGAGCCGATCAAAAGCACACGTCCGCGCAGAGGCTGCTTCAGCCGCGTCAAGGCGTCGAGGATCATCAGCGTACCGTTGAGGTGCTGGTCCAAGGCCTTTTCTACATCACGGTTGATCTCGGGCACAAAGGAAGAACCGGTGGCAATCACCACATCAGTAGGCCGCACCTGATCCAGCAGGCGAACCAGCTCGTCCATGCCGGACGGCAGGGGAAAGTTCGGTACCTCGCCCAGGGCAGGGTTGCGGTAGTTGCGGAACAACACCTCAACCGACCACCCCCACTCACGCTGCGCGGTACGGGCGAGTTCCGCCGCGATAAAGCCGCTACCCACGATGAGCAAGGTGCGTTTCAAGTCCGCCGACGGGGAATGGGTCACCGCGATGCCACAGCGCGCTCGTGCAGGATCAGCTCCGCCAGTTTCATGTCGAGCATCGAGTCGATATCCACCGCCGCCTCCTCATCCATGGGATAGAGCGCCACCTTGCCCGAAAGCCGGTTACCGCTGTCCAGCAAGGCCCGGGGGCGAAAGACATAGATGGAGCCGTTCTCTACATATTGCGGCGCCATGTCCTGCCGCCGGGGACGATTACGGAAGTCATAGTTGATGGACCGCGCCTCGCCCCCTTCCTCTGTCCACAGAAAACGGTGGTTGGGCGACACTGAAAGCAGCGAGTCCACCCCCTTTTGCGTCAGCGTGGTCACCGCCGCGTCTATGTCGCCCGGTCGACGGACCGGTGACGTGCATTGAAGGAAGACCGCCAAATCGGGGAGCGGACGCCCCTGCTGCAGAAGACTGTGGATCGCGTGGATCAGCGCCGATTCTGAACTCGCCCGGTCGCCGCTGATGTCAGCTGGGCGGCGCACTACCGCCGCGCCGGCGGCCTCGCTGACGGCGGCAATCTCGTCATCGTCAGTCGACACCACGGTCTCTGTCACCCAACTCGATTGCCTGGCCTGCTCGATCGTGTGGACAATCAGCGGCTTGCCCGCAAGCAGTCGAAGGTTCTTTCGTGGAAGCCCCTTTGATCCCCCTCGTGCGGGGATGATTGCGATAACATCTTTGAACTGAATTTTCAAGATTAGTCAACCGCGGAGGCGGTCATTAGAAGTCTATCAACCATGAATTTTCCATCGGCCGCATTCTTGGGATCAAGCGAATGGACCTGAACACAATCCAGCCATGCGTCTCGTCGCCGCGTCAAGCGTGCTCCAGATACGCAATCAAGGTATCGGTTTTCCCTGTCTTTGCCAAAGCTGCAGAATACGCTTCATTAAGAACGGGGGAGTCAATGAAAGACCAAACTTGATGCCCTCCCGGCCTCCCCTTGGACAACCAGTACAAATGATTTGATAGCGGATAGCGTTGATATTGTTCGATCCCGACCACAGCCAATCCCGCGCGTAGGGCCAGATCCTTCAATGTGCGCGCATTAAATAGAAATAGATGTTGACTCCAATAAGTAAATCGCTGAAAAGCAGCAGAATCATATAGCGTCAACAAGGCATCTTCGGCGCTAGGCACCTCAAGCACGATGCGCCCTTTCTGCGCGAGAACCTTCTTCAGTTGGGTCAGCACATCAAGTGGATTCGGGAGATGTTCAATAACGTGAAAAGCCGTTATCAAATCAAATTGCTCGGCTCGATGAATGAACGTCGCCAAATCTGACTCAATTTCAAGGGAGTTATCAAAATACTTTCTTACCCTCTTCTCAGGCTCCAAGCCAGTTACCTTAGCAGCCAGACTCCGCGCACGCAACAAGAAGCCACCATTGCCGCATCCAAAGTCAAGAATCCTCTTATTCGTAAGCGCGTCACGCAAATTTTGGAAGCGACGGTCATCGTCAAATGCTGTCGTCCGCTGCCATTCCTCCATAGATGGAACTTGAGTACCATGCATCCCCGAATTGGCGTAGTGCTCCGCATTATTGTCAAACTTCGGATGGAGAAACACCAAAGTGCAATTGCAACACTCGACAATTTTAAGCTGAGGCGCGTCGCGCACGACACCTTGACGAAAGACGAAGTTGGTTGAGCCGCATAGATAGCACGGCTGGATAACTGTTTGTTCATCTACCATTTGAGTATCCCATTGTTCATTTGTGCCGCACCACGCAAGCGCAGCCAACCAAGGGGGACAGGGAGCCGCCCACGATGCGCCGTGAGCACATGCCCAGAATCCAGAAACAGTCCCATCGCGTAGTTAAATTCGCTCGGTTGTCCACGGAAACTGCATGGCCGAAACAGACGGCTTTCGTGCGTGACCTAACATCTGAATAATTCCCACGCGATCAATCACTTCCACTCGCAGATTGGACACCGTCGAGAAGATTGAAAACCGCGATGCTAACCCCACGTAAACATAGTAAGCGCCCGTATTCAGCGCACAAGAAGGGAACTTAACATTAGCCCGATAACGCCCCGGCTGGCGTGGATTAAGAAGATCTGGCTGTAGCTCGACGTCCGACACGCTAAATATTGACGTATAACCATCCTCGGCCAAAATCTGCAGACTGAGATGAATACCGGAAAGAACTTCGCGAAGTTCATACTGTATTTCGATCGAGAACTCTTGCGACAGATCCAGAGCTCCGCTTTCCCTACCTGTGGCATCAACCGACGCAACTTTGTAAATTATCGCCTTGCCATCCAGATCTTCCGGCTTGTGCATATAGACGCCATTAGCGCCCACTTGGCCACGAGCCAGGTAGTTCTGCACGACCATTGACGTAGGCCCAATCTCCGCGACTCGACCATCCTCCACGCAGATGGTGTTGGGACAGATGCTATTGATCGCAGTCATGTTGTGACTAACAAAGAGAATGGTGCGACCATCGCGACCGACCTCTTGCATCCGACCCATACATTTCTTCTGAAAACTAGCGTCGCCGACAGCCAACACCTCATCCACCAACAAAATTTCTGGCTCCAAGTGCGCCGCGACGGAAAATGCGAGCCGGACGTACATTCCGGAGGAGTACCGCTTTACAGGCGTATCGATGAACCGCCCAATCTCCGCAAACTCGACTATTCGCTCAAATTTGGCAGCGACTTCGTGCCGACGCATTCCAAGAATAGCGCCATTCAGAAATACGTTTTCTCGGCCGGTCAACTCTGGGTGAAACCCTGTGCCCACTTCGAGAAGACTGGCGACCCGACCTTTTAGTGTTATCCGTCCACTTGTCGGATCAGTGATACGTGAGATCACTTTGAGCAACGTGGACTTTCCGGCACCATTCGAGCCAATGATACCAGTTACATCACCTTGGCGAATCTCGAAAGATACGTCATCTAGGGCTCGGAACCGGTCGCCAACGGTGCGTGATGCCGCCCCCCGTTGCTGCGACATCTCAGAGAGACTAGCATTGGGATCTGGTTGCCCCCTCCAGCGTGCGTACCAACTCTGTAAGTCACGGTACAGCGTCCCATGGTTAATGACGCCAAGCCGATATTGTTTACTAACGTGTTCAGCGCGAATGACAACAGGTGTAGTCATGGTTAGACGGTATCCATTGCACTTGATTCAGCGCGAGAGAACAAAACAACACCTAAAAAGAGAAGGATCAATGTAACACCAATATTTGCGATCCATATCGACGCTGGAACCGCGGGAGAGCCGAACAGCATGTGGCGAAATGTCTCCACGGGAGCTGTCATAGGATTCATGAAGAAGAACCAGTAATATTTCTGGGGAATTTGCTGAAATGTATATACGACTGGGGTCGCATACATCCATAGCTGCGTGACAAAGCCTGTAGCAAACGCGAGATCGCGGAAACGAACGGTCAACGCGGACACGATTAATCCAACACCAACGCCAAGTACTCCGACATTGACCATAAGCAAGGGGATCAGTAGAGCGCTAGTCCCTGGCCAAAGAATTTCCCCGCGAGCCACAAATAGACCTACAAGCAGAACAAGAAGCGAGAACTGAATGACAAAAGCCACCGCTCCGCTCATTGCCACTGACAATGGCACAACGAGACGCGGAAAATACACCTTTGAGAACAGCGATGCATTTTTTGAAAACACTTCCGAGTTATTCGTTAAGCAGTTCGCGAAGTAGGTCCACAACACAATACCCGACATGTAGAAAAGCAAAGGCGGAACACCATTCGTGGACAGCCCGGCGATCTTTCCAAACACAATGAAATAGGTGAAAGCAGTCAACGAAGGTTGAATCAGATACCACAAGGGCCCCAATATTGTCTGCTTGTAAAGAGTAATGAAATCGCGCTTAAAGAACATCCACACAAGATCGCGATACCGCCACAATGCATAGAAATCGATACCACCAATGCGTGAGCGCGGCTGTATCACCACATCCCAATGCTCACTGAATGCCGCCTCATCAGTTACCGGGAGGGTAATTTCTTTGTTTCCCATCACTTCGAGCTCCCACCAAGCCTGTTGACTCCGCGACAAATAGTGGCGCACACGTCCTTTATTTGATCTTGCGTATGACCGTACGAGATAGGTAAGCTAAGTTCCGTTTCGTGCAATTGATCCGCTACCGGGTAATCTCCAAAAAGAATGCCCTTCATAGCCTCTTGCCGATGCGGTGGAATCGGGTAGTGAACTTCGGTCTTAATGCCTTGCTCCAGCAGATACTGCTGCAACGCATCGCGCTGCGGGTGACGGATGCCGAAGATGTGGAACACGTCAAACTCATCTGGGCGGCGCACTGGCTTGGCCACCCAATCGGGCAGCTCAGCAAAATAGATTTCGGCCAGGGCGCGTTTGTGCGCGGTCATTTCGTCCAGGTGCCGCAGCTTCGCCCGCAACATGGCTGCCTGGAGCTCGTCCAGGCGCGAGTTGATGCCGACGTAACGGTTGACATACTTTTGCTTGGAGCCGTAGTTGCGGATATGGCGCAACCGGTCTGCCAGCGCATCGTCGTTGGTAACCACGGCCCCGGCGTCGCCGATGGCGCCCAGGTTCTTGGTCGGGTAGAAGCTGAAGCAACCTGCATCGCCGAAGGTACCCGTCATTTGGCTACCCAGACGGGCACCGTGCGACTGTGCACAGTCTTCCACCACCTTCAGCCCGTGTGTGCGCGCAAAAGCGCCGATGGTGTCCATGCGGCATGTCTTGCCGAAGAGGTGCGTGACGCACACGGCACGTGTGCGGGGCGTGAGAGCGGCGACCAGCCGGGCCGAGTCCATGTTGAAGGTTTCCAGTTCGGGCTCCACCAGCACCGGCTTGTGCCCGGCGCGCACGATGGCCAGGATAGTGGCGATGTAGGTGTTGGAGGCCACCAGGATCTCGCTTCCGCGTGGCATGTCCAGCGCCTCGATGGAAAGGATGAGCGCATCCAGGCCGTTGGCCACCCCGATGCAGTGCTTCGCACCTACATAGTGCGCAAATTCAGATTCAAAAGCATTTACTTCCTGCCCGAGCACATACCAACCACTTCGGATAACGCGGGTCGCCGCTTCTTCAAGGTTGGCCATGTAAGCACCGTTCGAACGTGCCAAACTTTCGTACTCAATCATACGATGCTCGCTCATAAGGAGTATCGATGTACTCATTGAGGTTATATGGGTGCGAAGACATGACAAGCAAAACGGCACTTTCACTGAATGTCATGGTGTGCCAGTCCTCCGGCTCGACGAGAAGGCATTGGCTGGGTCGGTTGAGCTCGATCGTTTCTTCCGTGACGCCATCGTTCATATACATCGACACTTTGCCACTCAATGCAACCAGCGCTTGACGGGTGTATGTGTGCCGGTGTCCGCCACGCGTTTGTCCATCGGCACCGTAAATCCAATAAGTCCGAATCACATCAAAAGGCAAAGCTTTTTCGAGTACTGTTAAAGAACCACGTGGATCAGTGAACGTTGGCAGGTTAAGCATAATGAAGTGAGACATGCTTTATTCTTTATAGTCCATCGCCTTGTAACCGTGCCGCTTGACGAGTTCGTCTCGCTCTGCAGCACGTAGGTCTTCGCGCACCATTTCCATGACCAATTCGTCAAATGAAGTACGTGGCGTCCACCCTAGTTTCTGTTTAGCCTTACTTGCATCGCCGAGCAGAGTCTCGACTTCAGTGGGACGGAAGTAGCGAGGGTCGACTGCAACGATGCACTTGCCTTGCTCGTCATAGCCTTTCTCG
Source organism: Castellaniella sp. MT123 (assembly GCF_039614765.1). Classification (NCBI taxonomy): domain Bacteria; kingdom Pseudomonadati; phylum Pseudomonadota; class Betaproteobacteria; order Burkholderiales; family Alcaligenaceae; genus Castellaniella; species Castellaniella sp. MT123. The sequence continues at coordinate 2,743,106 of NZ_CP154879.1, read as the reverse complement.
TCCACACCCTGGCCTTCCCAGCTAATCTTGATACCCAGCTCGCGAGCGGTGGCGTCAAGAAAATCACGCACGCTGTATTGCATGCCTGTAGCAATAACGAAATCCTCAGGCTGGTCCTGTTGCAGCATTAACCACTGCATTTCGATGTAATCGCGGGCGTGCCCCCAGTCGCGTTTTGCGTCAAGGTTGCCGAGGAATAGACAATCCTGTAGCCCAAGCTTGATGCGCGCCATGGCACGGGTAATCTTGCGCGTCACGAAGGTTTCGCCGCGGATGGGCGACTCGTGGTTGAAAAGAATTCCGTTGCAGGCATACATGCCGTACGCCTCGCGGTAGTTAACGACAATCCAGTAGCCGTAAAGCTTGGCGACAGCGTAAGGGCTGCGTGGATAAAAAGGAGTGGTTTCCTTTTGTGGTATTTCCTGAACTAGGCCATAGAGTTCGCTGGTGCTGGCTTGGTAGAAACGGGTCTTCTTTTCAAGGCCCAATATGCGAATGGCTTCGAGAAGACGCAGCACTCCGAGTGCATCGGAGTTGGCAGTGTATTCAGGCTCTTCAAAACTCACCGCGACATGGCTTTGCGCGGCAAGGTTGTAGACCTCGTCTGGCTGGGTCTGCTGAATGATGCGAATGAGACTGGAGCTATCCGTCATGTCACCATGATGAAGGAAGAAACGAACGCACTTCTCGTGGCTATCTTGATACAGGTGATCGATACGATCGGTATTAAATAGCGATGAGCGTCGTTTGATACCGTGAACGATGTAGCCCTTGTTAAGCAAGAATTCGGCAAGATAGGCGCCATCCTGCCCGGTGATGCCAGTTATAAGGGCGACTTTAGTGTGATCTGTCATTAGAGATTCTTCTAAGGCTATGCAGCGTTGTTGTTCAGGAAGCCTTCATAGGCCTTTTTGAGACCCACTTCCAAAGTCACCTTGGCCTCCCAACCCAGTGCGTTAAGACGAGTGCTGTCCATGAGCTTACGCGGAGCACCATCGGGCTTGCTAGGATCGAATGCGGTTTCGCCCTGATAATCGATAACCCCCGCAATGGTTTCAGCCAGCTCTTTGATAGTGATGTCGTGGCCACAGCCCACATTGATGTGGCTGCGCATAGACTGGGTGTGCTGGTCGTAAATGGCCTTGCTCAGGTTCATGACGTGCAAGCACGCAGCGGCCATATCGTCCACGTACAAAAATTCGCGCCGCGCCGTGCCGGTACCCCAGATGACGACGCTAGGCGTCTTGCTGGCCTTGGCCTCGTGAAAGCGACGAATCAGCGCCGGAATGACGTGGGAGTTTTCTGGGTGATAGTTGTCCCCGGGACCATACAGGTTGGTGGGCATCACACTGCGGTAGTCCACCCCATGAGTTTCGCCGTACTGACGGTTGTAGCTTTCGCAGAGCTTTATGCCGGCGATCTTGGCGATGGCGTAGGGCTCGTTGGTGGGCTCCAGCGTGCCGGTCAGTAGAGCCTCCTCGCGCATTGGCTGCGAGGCGAGTTTGGGATAAATGCAGCTGGAGCCAAGGAACAACAGTTTCTTGATGCCGTTCCGGAAAGCGGCATCGATGATATTGACCTCAATCATCAAGTTTTGGTAGATGAACTCGGCCGGGTAGGTGCTGTTGGCGTGGATACCACCCACTTTGGCGGCAGCCAGGAACACCTGATCGGGCCTTTCAGTAGCGAAGAAATCTCGTACGGCAGCCTGATCAGTGAGATCGAGTTCCGTGCGCGTGCGGGTGACGATGCGTTCGGCTGGATGGCCATGGGCCAGCAACTGGCGAACGATGGCCGAACCCACCATGCCGCGATGCCCAGCGACGTAAATCTTTGGTAGTTGGTTCATGGGTTTGTACGCCCATAATGATCTTCAAACCGGACGATATCATCTTCGCCCAGGTAGCTACCCGACTGCACCTCAATAATCTCTAACGGAATGGCTCCAGGGTTTGCGAGGCAATGCACTTCACCCAGTGGGATGTAAGTCGATTGGTTCTCGGTGAGTAACAGCTTCTTGTCCCCGCAGGTAATTTCTGCAGTGCCTTTGACAATCACCCAATGCTCGGCCCGGTGGTGATGCTTCTGCAGGCTAAGACTGGCACCAGGCTTGACCTGAATGCGCTTGACTTTGAACCGATCGCCTTCGTCGACGCTGTCATACCAGCCCCAAGGACGGTGCACCTTGCGATGCAGAGAATGCTCTTCGCGCTGGGCAGCTTGCAGTTGCGTGACGATATGCTTGACGTCCTGGCTTCTGGTTTTGTCTGCCACCAACACGGCATCAGAGGTTTCCACGACAACGAGATTTTCCACACCCACCAGACTGACCAACCGGTTTGAGGCATACACCAACGTATTGCGACTGTCCGTGGTGAGCACGTCACCCATATGCGCGTTGCCCTGCTCGTTTTTGGGCAGTACGCTCCATACGGCGTCCCATGCGCCCAAGTCGCTCCAACCCGCGTCAAGCGGGACCATGTGAATGGGAAAGGTGCTACCGGGGCAGTGTTCCATCACCGCGTAGTCAATGGACTCGGACGGTACGGTCGCAAATTCGTTCTTGCCGGGACGTACGAAGGGGACAGCCAGATTGCTATCTGTGATGCGCTGGCCCCAAGCTTGAGTGGTTGATTCCAGAATATCGGGGCGGAATGTCTGCAGGGCCTGTAACCACACAGACGCCTTGAGCACGAATATCCCAGCATTCCAATAGTAGCCACCATCATCCAGATACTGTTGGGCAGTGGTGGCGGTGGGTTTTTCGACAAAGCGCTGAACAACCGTGGCGGGCTGGCCGTCATTGCCTTCAACCTGGATGTAGCCGTAGCCAGTTTCCGGTCTGTCTGGAATGATGCCCAGAATGACGATGCTGCCGCTGGCGGCTTCGCGTATGGCTAGCTGCATGGGTTGGGTGAAGGCAGTGGTGTTAGCGACGGTTTGGTCCGCAGGCGTGACAACCAGCACCGGGTCTTGGCCATCAGCTTGGGCCGCCAATGCAGCCAAGGTGAGTGCCGGAGCGGTGTTGCGACCCACGGGCTCCAGCAGCGCGGCGCCCAGCTCAATGCCCATTTCACGCAACTGCTCTGCCGCCAGGAAACGGTGCTCTTCACCTGTGACGATGAAAGGCCTGGCGACTTGTATATCGTCCGCACCCAGCCCGATGGACCGCCGGACAGCTTGCTGAAACAGACTTTCTTTTCCTGTAAGGGAGAGGAACTGCTTCGGGAAGCCAGCACGGGACAAGGGCCAAAGACGTGTGCCAGCCCCTCCACAAAGTATGACCGGCTGAATTAAGTTAGTCAGAGAGTGTCCAGAATTTTGTGGGCGAGGCATAACATGAGAGAAAACGATCATGGATATGCCCGTGAAACACAAGAAGCCATCTATTGCGGCCCAGGCGGCCGCCCGTACGGCCCGATTTCCGAAGCTGCCTGAGCATTTGCTGGACGGCCTGGTCGAAGGTCCGATGTCGGCCATGGAGGTCGAGGATCTGATTGATGCCTTTGGCAAGGCGGTGATCGAGCGGGCCATGGCTGGCGAGATGAACGCCCACCTTGGCTACCGTGCCGGCGAAGACAAGCCGGCCCAACAAGCCGACGAACGCAACGGCGTGAGCGCCAAGACGCTGTTGACCAAACACGGCTCGATGCGTGTTCAGTTGCCCCGCGACCGGGACGGTACCTTCGAGCCGGTCTTGATCCCCAAGCATGAGCGCCATTTCGCCGGGTTCGATGAACGCATCATCGCCCTGTACGCCCGAGGCATGAGCGTGCGCGAGATCCAGGCATTCCTGGCTGAGACCTATGGCACGGATGTCTCGCCCGAGCTCATCAGCGAGGTCACTGACGAGGTCATGACCGAGACGGTGGCCTGGCAGAATCGGCCCCTGGAGCGCATGTACCCGGTCGTGTTCTTCGATGCCCTGCGCGTGAAGATCCGCACCGACGGGCTGGTGGTCAACAAGGCGGTCTACCTGGCCCTGGGGATCGACGCTAACGGGGAGCGTGACGTGCTGGGGCTGTGGATTGAGCAGACCGAAGGTTCGAAGTTCTGGCTCAAGGTCTTCAACGAGCTCAAGAACCGGGGCTGCCAGGACATTCTGATTGCCGTGGTCGATGGTTTAAAGGGCCTGCCCGAGGCCATCAACGTGGTCTTCCCGAAAACGACGGTGCAGACCTGCATCGTGCATCTGATGCGCAACAGCCTGGATTACGCCGGCTGGAAGGACCGTAAGTTGGTCGCCGCCGCCCTCAAGCCCATCTATGCCGCCGCCAATGAGCAACAGGCCAGAGAGGCGCTGGCCGCCTTCGCGGCTGGCCCTTGGGGCACGAAATATCCGACGATCGTGGCCGCCTGGGAGCGGGCCTGGGAACATGTGGTGCCGTTCTTCATCTTCCCACCCGATATCCGGCGCGTGATCTATACCACGAACGCCATCGAGAACATGAATCGGCAGCTGCGTAAAATCATCAAGAACCGGGGCCAATTCCCCAGCGACGAGGCGGCCGTCAAACTCCTATGGCTGGCGCTGCGAAACGTGCTGGCCAAGCCGTCACGATCGGTTCATACGTGGAAAGCAGCCATGAATCAGTTCGCCATCCTGTTCGGTGAACGGTTCACCGAGGCGAGGGATTAAACGATGTCAAACCGCCCCGCCCACAAAAAATCTGACACTCCCGTTAGTCATTCCCGAACAGATCCCGTGTGTAGATTTTTTCCGAAACATCATCCAGATCAGGCGATCGCCTATTAGCGATGATCACATCAGCATTTTGCTTGAAAGCAGGCAGATCGTCGATGACACGAGAGTGAAAGTACGTTGACTCTTTCAAGGTCGGCTCGTAGATGATGACCTCGATCCCTTTAGCCTTGATTCGCTTCATCACACCCTGAATAGCGGACGCACGAAAATTGTCACTGCCCTGCTTCATCACCAGGCGATAAATACCGACAATGGGGGCCCGGTGCGAACTACTGACTTGGCACAAACGCACGACTTCACTGGCAATGAAATCCTTGCGTGTGGTATTTGCCTCGACGACGGCATGAATAAGGTTCTGTGGCACGTCGCGGTAGTTGGCCAGAAGTTGCTTGGTATCCTTTGGCAAGCAATAGCCGCCATAGCCGAAACTGGGGTTGTTATAGTGGGCACCAATACGTGGGTCGAGACAGACGCCGTCGATAATCTGACGCGTATCGAGGCCATGACGAGCAGCATAGGTGTCAAGTTCGTTGAAATAGGCCACTCGCAAGGCAAGATAGGTATTGGCGAATAGCTTTATCGCTTCGGCCTCGACACTATCAGTGAACAGCACGGGAATATTCTGCTTGATGGCACCCTGCTGAAGAAGCCCGGCAAAAGCTTCTGCTCGCTTTGACTTTTCACCGACAACGATACGCGACGGATACAAGTTGTCATACAGCGCCTTGCCCTCACGCAGGAATTCAGGAGAAAAGATCAGGTTATCGGTTCCCAACGTTTCCCTGATCTTGGCGGTATAACCCACCGGTACAGTCGATTTGATGACCATGACCGCCTGCGGATTGATGGCCAGGACATCGCAGGCTACCGCTTCGATCGATCGGGTGTCAAAGTAGTTATTCTCTGGATCGTAATCAGTTGGCGTAGCGATGATGACGTAGTCGGCACCAGCATAGGCATCCTGCTTGTCGAGTGTGGCACGGAAGTTCAATGGCCGGTTCTTCAGGAAATCGCTGATCTCGGCATCCTCGATCGGCGATTCCTTGCGATTTAGCATCGCCACCTTTTCAGGAACGATGTCCAGACAGACGACTTCGTTGTATTGCGCCAGCAGCACGCCATTGGAAAGTCCTACATAACCGGTTCCAGCAATGGTGACTTTCACTCGCGGCTCCCCTTCACAGAATCCATTTCAGCTCTTAAGGCGTCAATCTCGGCCTGAAGCACTTCATACTCCACCACTTTCCGCCTCAGATACTCAGCCGTTAGCTTTGACTTCTCCGCTAGCCCTATGGGCGTGAGCAAATAGGCGTAACGCAACTTGTCCTTACTGTGACGAAAGTTCTGCATCTTGATCAGCCCCTTGTCCAGCAAGGCGCGCATGCAGTAGTTGGTCTTGCCCAGGCTGATGCCCAAAGCACGCGCCAAGTCGCGCTGACTCAGTCCAGGGTCGGACTCCAGCAAGCGCAGGACCTTCAGGTGGCTTTCTTCGTACGCAGTCTCGGGCATTTCAGGCACGCTACCGCCGTGCTGTGACACGGTCAGCAAGCGCCGGGTGATGTTCATTGGTTGAACGTGATGATACATCACCCGGCTATGCACTACTACGGAAAGCCCAAAAGGCCTATCTGAAGCTAGCCGTCTCCCCCAGCCACACCCCATGCTGCATCTGCCCGCCACCATACTGGCTGGGATAAGCCAGCCCCCAGGACGGCATTGCTGTGCGGGGTCGGCCCGCAGTGCGGCGCCTAAATGCCCAAGTGGGTCAGCCACCGCTGATCGGTTTGCGCCGGCAGCGCAACGGCCGCAAGACCGCCGGTTTCCTGGACGTCGGGACGCCGCAGATGCAGCCACGCGGCACGGACCCAGGGGGCAATGCCCTAGTTACCCCAGCGGTAGCGGTTGCCGCAGGCGGGCTTCGACCCAGATCTGACTTAGGATCGCGCTGGCACGGCTGCGGGGCCGCCACCCCATCGGGCCCGGTACAATGTGTCACTTTTCCCCACCATTTCTTCTGATATTGCGTATGCAAGCGTCACCAGCTGGTTTCCCCCGGCTGTCGGTCTGGATGACCGCCAGCGCGGCTCTCTTCTTTCTGCTGACGCTGTCGGTACCTAACGGCTATTCCTGGGGTGCCGGGCTGCTGTTGGCGGGTGCGCTGGCGGGTCTGTGGCAGCGGCGTCTGGCACAGGCACCGCACGCTGCCCACTGGTCGATTCAGGACCGGACACTGTGCGTCCTGCTGACAGCGGTCTTTCTGATGAATGCCGTCGCGGTCGCCTGGCACGGGGATGAGGGGAAATACCTGGACCAGGGGGTCCGCTACCTGTTGGTCATCCCGGTGGTGTGGGGCCTGCGCCGGGTGCGCCTGCGCATGGACTGGCTGTGGGCGGGGCTGGCGCTGGGCTGCATGGGGGCGGCTGGGGTAGCCTGGTGGCAAATTCATCGAATGGAATTCAATCGGGCGTCAGGCTTCATCACCAGCGCCATTCCGTTTGGCGACATGGCGCTGATCATGGCGTTCTGGTGCCTTCTGGGCGCGGCGTTGATGGCCATCCGCCATCGTCTTGGCTGGACGGCGCTGCTGCTGGCGGGGTCGCTGGCGGGGGTGTATGCCTTTATCGCGTCCGCCACGCGCGGCGGGCTAGTGGCGCTACCGATCATGATCATTCTGGCCGCTGTGGTCCTGATCCGGCGGGAACATGTCCGTGTCGTGCTGGTAGGTTGTGGCCTGCTGATTGTCGCCATCACGCTGGCCTTCACGCTGCTGACCGCAGGTCAGATCGCCGAAGGCCGTTTCGGCGAGGCCTTGTCCGAATGGCAGGCCTACAGTCAGCAGGGCGATGCGACCAACAACGTGGGTTCCCGGCTAGAGGCCTGGAAGGCCGCCCTGATCAGCATCCCCGACCGCCCGCTGCTGGGCTGGAGCTATACCGATTACGACGCGCACCTGCAGACGCTGATTCAGGCCGGGCGCGTCAAGCCGTTTGTGGGGACTCTGTCCAACACCCACAACCAGTTTCTCGAGGTCTGGCTGCACCAGGGCACGCTGGGGCTGATGGCACTGCTGGCGCTGCTGATCGCCAGCTTTTGGTATTTCGCGCAGCGGCTGCGACATGCCGACGTCACGGTGCGCGTGCTGGCCTGCTGCGGCGCCAGCCTGCCGGCGGCCTTTGCCGCATTCGGCCTGACGCAGGTGATTCTAGGGCGCAACAATGGGGTGATGTTCTTCGTGGTGTCGCTGGCGATCTGGTGGGCGGCGATGCGGGGGGAGGAATAATCGGGCGCCGCACCGCCTGTTGGCGATGCAGCGCAGACCCGTGACGAATGCGTCACCCCACTACTTCATATCCGCCAGCTTCCCATCCAGCGCGATGCTGACCCCCAGCCACACCCCATGCTGCATCTGCCCGCTGCCATACTGGCCGGTATAGGCTAGCCGGATACGGGCACGGCGCATGGCAGGCGCATCCACCCCCACATCCAGCCCCAGCACATGCCGGCTGAGCGGCAAGCCAACAGTCTGGAACAGGACGTCCGGATCGGCACGATAGGCCTGCTGGCTGGATAAAGTGCGCCCACCCCACAGGCTGCGCGCACTGATCTCCGCCCCCAGGACGGCGTCGCCGTGCGGGGTTGGCCAGCGGCGCTCCGCCTGAATACCCAGATGGGTCAGCCATCGCCGGTCGGTCTGCGCCGGCAGCGTGACGGCCGCCAGGCCGCCGGTTTCCTGCACGTCGGCGCGGCGCAGATGCAGCCACCCGACGCGAGCCCAGGGGACGATGCCCCAGTCACCCAGCGGCAGAGGCTGCCGCAAGCGGGCTTCGGCCCAGATCTGGCTTAAGGTGGCACTGGCCCGGCTGCGCAAATCGGGTTCTGCCAAGTCGGCCTGGCGGCTGATGGTTGCCCGATGCCACGATTGGGCGGCGCCCAGGGTCAGGGACAGGGCCGGCGCGGTATACGCCAGCCCCACGCCAGCGTGGACCGACTCGTCCCGCAGGCGGTAGGCGCCGCCCGGGCCGCTGCCATCGGGTTCCATGCCCGCTGGCCCCATGGTGCGCTGGCGGCTGTTCTGCACGCCTGCGAACGCGGCCCAGTGCCAATCCCGGGCCAGCGGGCGGCTGACGCCGATCTGCAGCCCGCCGGTGTCGCGGTCGTCGCCCGGCAGGCTACCGCTACCCGTCCGTTCACTGTTGACGGCCCAGGTCTGCGCCCAGGCGCGGCCGCTGGCGGTATGCATCAGGGCGGATTCGCGCGGGAAGCGGCTGTCTTCCAGCAGGGCACTGCGCCAGCTGGAATCGGCCGTGTTCAGGCCCAGGGCGTTGTATTGCAAGCCCAGGGTGACGGATGTGGGGCCATAGCTCAGGACGGGATCCAGGTAGCGCACACGGCTGCGAACCCGGCTGAAGCGTCCACCCCCGCTCGACAGGCCGACCGGGGTGGTGGCTGCTGGATCGGTGGTGCCCAGGGCGGTATAGTCCAGCCCGCCATCGGCGCGGACGATGGTCCAGCGGGTGGCGGGCGTCCAATTCCCCGCAGTGGGCATGACCAGCAGCTCGCCGCCCAGGCGAGCCGTGCCTAGGGACCACAGCTGATCGGCCTGGCCCGCAGCATCGATGCGGATTCGGGCCTGGGCCGTATCGGCCAGCCGTAGGTGATTGCCGAACAGCAGGGTGCCCACGGACTGCGGGGTGCCCGGCTGCACATGCCCCGCCACCTGGGCATCCAGGATCAGCCCGGTGCCCGACAGCGTGGTGCCCGGCATGCCATGTATCGCACCGAACCACAGGTGGCCGGCATCCAGGCCGCCTTCGCCGACCTGCAGGCCACCCTCGCGCAGCAGCAGCGGGTCATTCGGCGCATACCCGGTGCCCAGCAGCCGCAGGGTGCCGGCGCCGTCTTTTTCCAGCGGTGCCAGGGCCGTGATCGGACCCCGCCACGTCGCCGTGCCGGCGGCCACCCGCAGGACGGCAGGCGCCCCGCTGGCCGGCAGCGGACCGAGCCCCCAATCGAACGGGACCAGGGACGCCATGGCATCGACGGTCTGGATGCGCAGTCCCTGATCGATCATGACGCCATCGGCCAATTCCAGCCGCGTGCCGGAGGCCATATCCAGCGTGTTGCCCCAATACCCCAGCGCCTGGCTGGATTGCAGCCCCAGACTGCCCTGCAGCAGGACGGTATTGCCACGCCAGGTGTTGGCGCCGGACAGCGCCAGGTGGCCATCGCCCAGTTTCAGCAACAGGGATGCGGTCGGGGGCGGTGTTCCGTCGTCCAGGCAGGCGGGATTGACGCCGCCCGCCGGCGCGCAGATCGCGCCCTGGATGCCCAGGGCCTGCCCCGCCTGCACGCGAAAGCCGCTGTCGCCCCCCAGCACCATCGGCCGGGTGATGGTCTGGCTGCCGGGGACGTCGTACAGCGATCCGTCCAATAAAAAAGGCGCCGGGGACGAATCCCACGGCGCCTCTGGCTGGCCCGACGGTAGGGCTGGCGGCGGCATCGGCTGCGATAGCACGGGCGGTGGCAGGCCCACGCAGCAAAGCAAGAACATCGTGACGCTATGTCGGATGAACATGGAAGTCTCCTGTCAAAGTTATCAGTCACGAAATGTGACAGGTATCTTTTCCAGGAAAATTCAATGTCTGTGCAGTAGGGTTGTTACTGAATTTTACTTTTTCTTGATGGCCATCAATTCTGATGCGCGGATCGGGGGGCGGCCTGCTGGTGCAGACCGTTCAGGAACGCTTGCCGGATCGATCGGCGGCATCGAGTCGATCCAGGATCGCGAGCGCCCGTCGCGGGTCACCGGTCGCGGCCAGGCTACGAAAATGATTTTCCGTATCCTCGGGCAGCCTAACGGTGAAAGTGCTCATTTCAGTGCCTCCAGGAATTGCGCAGGAGTCAAGATACGGAGATTGCGGCGCTGGAGATCAGGACTTCAGGCTCTTGCGGTGCGATGGCTTCTTGGTTGCAATCTTGGTTTCATTGACGGTCACTGCGGACTTGATTAGACGAAAGCGCGGCGCGCCATGCTGGCGCTGCATTGAGCCTTCGAGCATGGACCAGTCATGCTCGTCCTGATCGATCTGATGGAAAGTGGGGGCCTTTGGATAGACGCGAAGATCCAGATCCAGATCGAGCACACGGGCAAGTTTCACGAGAGTGCGCAGCGACAGGTTTTCATTGCCCGCCAGCACGCGTGAGACATATCCTGCGGATACGTCGGCCTTCTTTGCGTACTCTTTCTGGCTGATTCCGCGTTCCGCCAGCGCCTCGAGGACGCTGGAAGCGAACTGATGCCGCAGCCGGGATTCCCAGTAAGAGTCTTTTTGCCTGGCGGCAGCCAGCAATTCCGAAAACATGGTCATGATGTTCTCCACGCCATCAATGCATCATTGATGGAATGCAAGCTGGATCGTCCGTCCTCCGAGCATGGGGTGAACGCCTTTCAGCAAGGAGGCTGATCGCCGCACAGGTCATCAAGGCTCAGCAGATACACAGAATGTTAACCCATAGGTAAATTTTTTGTTGTAACGGACAGGTGACGATGGCCCACGTCTTATGTGGGCGTTCCGACCAAGGCGGACATGAAGCTCACAGGCCACAAGACCGTGGCGATGTTTATGCATTATGTTCATACCGAGGACAAGCTGGTGCGCGATGCGGCCGAACTGGTGGCGAATCGGCGGCTGGCGATTACCGAGGCATCCTGTTCTATGGAGGCAACAGCATGACAAGAAAGACGCCTACGGCGGCCGGGAAACGCGCCGCCTTACCGGCTGGCTATGCCGGCATCCACGGTGGCATTGTGGAGTTGCTGGATGCCGCACGCCAGGCAGCGGCGCGCAGCGTCAATGCGCTGATGACGGCCAGCTATTGGGAGATTGGCCGCCGAATCGTGGAAGCCGAGCAGAAAGGCAGGCGGCGGGCCGGTTACGGCGAGCAGTTGATGGAGCGGTTGTCCGCCGATCTGACGGCCCGATTCGGGCGCGGGTTCGGCGTCAACAACCTGGAGAGCATGCGGCGTTTCTTCCTCGCATACCCCCAACCAAAGATTTCCCAGACAGCGTCTGGGAAATTGAGCTTGTCCGAACTGTCCCAGATCTTCACCTTGCCGTGGTCGGCCTATGTCCGGCTGCTGTCGGTCAAGGATGACCATGCCCGCCGGTTCTACGAGGCCGAGGCGTTGCGCGGTGGTTGATCCGACCTGGAAGCGGCATTGATCCTGCGGCTGGAAGACTTCCTGCTGGAGCTTGGCGAAGGCTTTACCTTCGTCGGGCGGCAACGTCGGTTGCGCATAGACCATACTTGGTATCGCGTGGATCTGTTGTTCTTCCATCGCAAGCTGCGCTGCCTGGTCATCATCGACCTGAAGCTGGGCAGCCTGACCCATGCCGATGTGGATATGTACTGCAACTATGCCAAAGAGCATTGGGCCTACCCGGATGAGAATCCGCCGGTGGGTCTGATTCTATGCGCCAACAAGGGATATGCACTGGCACGGTATGCGTTGGATGGCTTGCCGACCAAGGTGATGGCTGCAAACTACCGGACGGTGCTGCCGGATGCCGAGTTACTGCAAAAGGAGCTGGAGAACACGCGGCGTTTGCTCGAATCTCGCGGAACGCTGTCTCTCAAGGATGATAGGCCATAGTCGTGCGGCCGGCATGCCGTCGTCGGGCTCGCTGCGAGCCCTGTGCTTCGTGCCGAATCACAGCCGCAAGCGCGCCCTGACGCTGCCCATGATCCGGAAATTGCATGAGGAGCTGGGTATACCGGCCGAAAGCCTGATCCAACCGACCACGCGGGCGGTTATGGGTACTTATTGCCGACGCGATAACTTATCCTCGGACGGATAAGTCAGGCTAAGTTCGTTTCCAAGCACCTGGATCACCAGTTCGTTCAGGAACGCTTGCCGGATCGATCGGCGGCATCGAGTCGATCCAGGATCGCGAGCGCCCGTCGCGGGTCACCGGTCGCGGCCAGGCTACGAAAATGATTTTCCGTATCCCAGGCTGCCAATGCCTGTGCGCTTAACTGTTCAATCAGCTTGTTGGTGCTCAGTCCGCGGCTTTTCGCCATGTCCTTGAGCCGGGCGGCCGTATCCTCGGGCAGCCTAACGGTGAGAGTGCTCATTTCAGTGCCTCCAGGAATTGCGCAGGAGTCAAGATACGGAGATTGCCCAACTGCAAGTCTCCGCGGTTGACGTCTCTGACGTTGTGGGTCACGATCGCGGCTGCGTTACCAGCCAGGGCAAGCTCGATCAGATGATTGTCCGCCTCATCGGGAAGATTGGGACGCCAGCCGTAATACACCGTCACCCAATGCCCGCACTGCGCCAATGCCGCCAGCACTTGCAAACGATCTTGCGCCGTAGTCAGGTCTCCCCAAACTGGACGCCCCAGCAAATCCTGATATTCCAGCCACAAGGCATTGCCGAATAATGGCTTGAAACGGCCCCTCAGAGCCCCCCGCAGGACCTCTCGCGATGCCCCGCCGGAGGATCGCAATCCAGCCACGAATACGTTGGTGTCAATGACGATGGTGACCATAGTGACAGCATATACGCCATCACTTCTGTGCGCAAGATCAAGCCACGGTCTGATTCGTTATGAAGTTTCCCGCGCGTCGGCACGGCGCAGATACAGTCACCCGGCCCGCGCCCAGGGCCCTGGGGATAATGCCCCAGTTCCCCAAGGACAGCGGCTGCCGCAGACGGGCTTCGGCCTGACGCAGGTGATCCTGGGGCGCAACAACGGGGTGATGTTCTTTCTGGCGTCGCTGGCGATCTGGTGGGCGGCGATGCGGGCGGCGGAAAGCGATATGGAATAGACGTTAAACAGCTTATAATTAGCCTTGTTAATAGACCAATTAAAGGCCCACTATGAACACGATATTTGCGACCCGCGCGGTTGGTCTTAGCGAGCTCAAGGCCAATCCGGCGACCGTCCTGCAGTCTGCGGAAACCGAGCCCATTGTCGTCCTGAACCGCAACAAGCCGACCGGTTACGTCGTGGGTGCCCAGCTCTGGGAATCGATCATGGAACAGCTGGAAAACCTGGAGCTCGCCCAGATTGCCGCAGCCCGTCTGAATGACGGCAAGGCATCCGTACCGGTCACGCTGGATGACCTTTGATCTACAGTTCCACCCAGATGCCCTGACCGAATGGCATCGGCTGGACGGATCGGTTCACGCGCAACTGAAATCAAAATTGCGTCAGCGCCTGGAAAGCCCGCATGTCTCCGGTGACCGTGTCAGCGGCGGGCTGAATCTATACAAAATCAAGCTGCGTACCGCCGGCTACCGGTTGGTCTACCAGGTCCAAGACCAGCAACTGTTGGTGCTGGTGCTGGCCATCGGAAAGCGCGATCGCCTGGCAGCGTATCGGGCGGCGCTGGGGCGAACATAGGTATCCCCAGCCTATCCGCGGTTGACGGCACGCAGGCGGTTATGGGTGCTTATTGCCGACGCGATAACTTATCCTCGGACGGATAAGTCAGGCTAAGTTCATTTCTAAGCGCCTGGATCACAAGTTCGTTCAGGGCGACGCCTCGGCGACGGGCCTCGTAGGCGGCCTGCTGATGCAGATCGCCCGCTCGACATGGATTGTGCCCCAATTTGCCGATATCAGAAACTAAAAATTAGTTGCTGATATGTTCTTGATGAGGCCTTACTTTGCGAGCACGGACAGAGCCACGCCAGTCGATCTTCTACGGATGGACCTTTCCAGCCCATCGTATTTTCCGATCTGTCGGGAACGCAGTCCCTTGACCAAAATGGGTATCCCACCGTCATGATGCCCTCACATGCCCGATCAGATACAGCAGCCCGAATCCACGACGGCGACACCCACAAACGACTATGACAGTCCGTGGAAGGAATCGTTGGAACTGTACTTTCCACAGGCGTTGGCCCTATTGACCCCTGATCTATATGCCGCCATCGACTGGTCTGTGTCACCGACGTTCTTGGACAAGGAACTGCAATCCATCGATCAGCGTAGCAAGCACGGCCGCCGCTTTGTCGACAAACTGGCTCGTGTACGGCTGCTTGGCGGCGTCGAACTGCGGCTACTGATCCACGTCGAAGTGCAAGGTGCCTTATCCGGCCCCAAGATCCGTCAGGGCTTTGCCCGCCGCATGTATGAATATCATCACCTGATCCAGACACACGAATGGCGGATGCGCCGGTCGGATCCGCCGCCTCCCGTCTATAGCCTGGGCATCGTGCTCAATGGTCATGGCCCTGAAGGCCGTCTGACCTACAGCGATGAATACCTGGGACTGGGCGTCCGATTCGCCTGTCGTGTCGTAGAATTGAACCGATGGCGGCTTCGGTGGACGGAACTGGAATCCCAGGCATACGTGAATCCCTTTTCGGTCGTCATCATGGCGCAGTTACAGGCTAACCTGCATCCCGACAAGCGCACGCGGGTGCAGCCGAAATTTGAGCTGGTGCGGCGGCTTCGACGGTATGGTTACGACGACACCCAAACCCGGCAGATCTACCGGTTGGTCGATTGGCTCATCACCCTACCTGAGGATCTTGAACCCATTTTCGTACAGGCTGTTGAGACCCTGTCGGAGGGAGAGAAAATGACTTACCTGACTACCGCTGAGCGCTTGGGTATCAAGAAAGGCATGCAGGTTGGCCGAGCCGAAGGCCAGGCTGATCTGTTATTGCGTCAGATCGCCCGCCGCTTCGGCCCTGCCTCTGACGAGACCACTCAGAGAATCCGTGCGGCTAGCACGACTCAGTTGGAACTCTGGTCGCTGAATTTTGTGGATGCCGCTACCCTGGATGACGTATTTCGCGACTGACCAAACGATAACTTATCTGCGGATTGATAAGTCAGGCTAAGTTCGTTTCTAAGGGCCTAGATCACCAGTTCGTTCAGGGCGGTGCTTCGGCGACGGGCCTCGTAGGCGGCCTGCTGATGCAGATCGCCCCCGACCCGGACATTGAAGCTGCCCTTGAAAGGCTGATCGGGTGTGACACCCAGTTCCGTGCAAGACTGCAGGTGATGGGCCTTTTCCTCACAGCGGCCTGATCTGCCCAAATTCGACCTGCACGGTCTGGGGGCGGCCCAGGATGTTCAACAATAGGGTGACACGGTCTTTGGACACGGCCTGCACCAGGGCCTGGATGCCGGCCAGGGGGGAATCCTGGATCTGCACGGACATGCCGGCCTGGAACGGACTGATCTGGTTGATATCAGCGGTCTCGCGCAGGGTTTCGGCCTGGCGGATGGCCTGCACGGCGGCATCGGCCAGCTGTGCGGGCTGATGGCCGAACATCACCAGCCGGCTGACGCCGACGGTGGACCGGACGACCGACAGCGACTGCGTGGGCCGGGTCGGGCGCAGGAACAGGTAACGGGGGAACATGGGTTCGTGGGCGGTCAGCGTGACAGCGGCGTCGGTCGCCGCAGTCGCCACGCGCCGTGCGACCGGGCGCGATTTTTTGAAGACTTTGAATAGCGGCAGGTAGACCTCGAAGTCCTGGCGCAGCAGCTGTTCCCGCGCGGTGGATTCCTGGCGGGGCTTGGTGTGGGCGACGTACCAGGCAGTGGAATGCGACACGCCTCAGCTTTCCTTGAACATATCCAACGCATCCAGCACCCACCCGTGATGACGGCGGGACAAATCCTCGGACCGGGCCACACATCGCAACAGGCCGCAAAAGAGCTGCACAGGTAGTTCGAGCGGCTCGGCGTTCAGGACCCGATCACGATATCTACGCTGAAAATCCAGGATATCCTGCACCACCAGGCTATTGAAATCCACCCATGTCGGTTTGAGCAGCGGCCGACCTGGAATACCCAAGAAATAGCCAGACCTGGGATTTCCTAATTGGCAAGGCGGATTTTCACGCAGACCATTTGGCTTTGAGGTCATCACCGCTGTCAAAGCATCACTGGCGTCCGGACTGACAGCCAACATCAGCACGTACTTCGGCATGAAGACGCCGGTTTCGGGATGCCGGTAGTAATGAGCATCCCGCCATAACGTGTTGGTCTTGAAATGCGGCACAGATCAGCAAACCGCCGAATCAGCGCGATGCGCAGCTTGAAACATGGCCTGTTCCTGTGCGATAGCCAAAACAGCTGACTTATTGGGATCGTCGTCTGGGATCCCCAATTCGTAAGGAATAGGATTGCTTCTGCCCTCGCCACCGCGCCAAACCCGATCCCAAGCACCATTTTGGGTGTGCGTCACATCGATCATGATGGGTGACCAAGTATCTTGGTACCGGTCAGCAAGATCCCGCATAATTCGCAACTGACGCGGAGAAAAATCCTGATCGTCAAACGTAACGCCAGCCCGCGGCCTGACGGTCTGACGCGTGTAATCGATGATGGTCTCTGGAACGATCTCGATCACAGCGGCCAGATCTGCCTCGGGTTGTTCCCATTCTTCCATCAGATCGACTGGCACGGGGCCGAATTTCCATGCCTGATAGGCGTAGCCGGTCACGCTCTTGCCAGTTTGCCGAAAGTGCTCGAAATCGAGCAAGTACAGCAGCTTGAAGAGCTTGATTTTTCCGCAGTACTTCGTGTTCTGCGCAAAGAACACGATGGTATTAAGTAGGCGTTGTCGATGAATCATGGCGAGGGGACCCCATCTGACAAAGACGGGATACAGGCATTATCGCATCCATACCAGGAAGAAACCACCAACAGTCAGGACAACACTGATTATTCAGTCACATCTGACAGGATAGCCCACCACCGTTGTCGGCAGCGGGCTATCTTGAGTTCAAGGCAGTCCGGAATGGGGGCCCGAGCCCCCGCCCCGGCTCGATCCATCACACCTCCGCGTGCTTCGCGGCCTCGGCCGCGGCCTTGGCGTCGTGCGAGGCGCCATTGAAGAACAGGTTCAGCAGCACGGCCGACAGCGACGTCAACAGAATGCCGGACTCGATCAGGGGATGGATGGCGGTCGGTGTCCACTGCATGAAGCGCGGGGCCACCACCGGGATCATGCCCATGCCGATGGAAATGGCGACGATCATGGCGTTGTGACGGTTGTCCTTGAAGTCCACCCCGCCCAGGATGCGGATGCCGGTGGCCGTGACCATCCCGAACATGACGATGCCGGCGCCGCCCAGCACGACCGTGGGCAGCGATTCGACCAGCGCCGCCAGTTTGGGCAGCAGCCCCAGGATCACCAGGATGACGCCGCTGGTCACGCAGACGAAGCGGCTGCGCACCCCCGTCACCGCCACCAGCCCCACGTTCTGCGAAAAGCTGGAATACGGGAAGGTGTTGAAGATGCCGCCGATCAGCGTGCCCAGGCCGTCGGTGCGCAGGCCGCGCGCCAGGTCCTTCTGGCCGATCTTTTTACCCGTCATGTCGGACAGGGCCAGGAACATGCCGGTGGATTCGATCAGGATCACGATCATGACCAGCGTCATGGTCAGGATCATCCAGAAGTCGAATTTGGGCATGCCGAAATGGAAGGGCAGGACCACATCCAACCAGCTGGCCTTGGCGACCTTGTCGAAGTTCATGATGCCCATGGCGGTCGTGACGACGGCGCCGACGACGATGCCCAGCAGCACGGCAATGTTGGCCATGAATCCCTTGGCGAATTTGGCGATCACCAGAATGGACAGCAGCACGACGGCGGCCACGCCCACCCCCGCCAGGTTGGCGTATTTGGGGTTGGGGATGGTGGGCACGATCGACAGCCCCTTCGGCACGGCCGGCAGCGGCGACCCGGGCGCGCCGGTGGCGGCCTGGATGTTCTTCAGCCATTCGACGTAGTTCGGATCGACGACGGACGGGGCCGTGGGGCCGAAGGGGTTGCCGAAGATCCAGTTGATCCCGACGCGCATCAGGGTGATGCCGATGATGGCGATGATGGTGCCGGTGACCACGGGCGGAAAGAACCGCAGCAGCCGGCTGATCCAGGGCGCGATGATCATGGTGATGATCCCCGCCGCGATGATGGTGCCAAAGAGCAGCTGCGCGCCCTCGTGCCCCGGATTGCCCTGGGCGATGTGGATCATCGGCCCGACGGGCGCGAAGCTGACGCCCATGATGACGGGCAGCTTGATGCCGAACCACTGGGTGGCGCCCAGGGACTGGATGATGGTGGCGATGCCGCAGGCAAACAGGTCGGCGGCGATCAGCAGGGATACCTCGTGGGCATCCAGATTCAGGGCGCGGCCGATGATCAGGGGCACGGCGACGGCGCCGGCGTACATGACCAGCACGTGCTGCAGGCCCAACGCGGTCAATTTGCCCAGCGGCAGCACTTCATCGACCGGTGCGACGGAATGGCTCATGGTTGTCTCCAGTATGTCATTCTGATGTGCCTGCCGCGCCCAGGGTCCCCGACGGTCCGCGCGCGATTCAGACGTTTTTCAGCAATGTACCGGACGCCCCTTCGGGCGGCTATCAGAAAAGCCCTATAAGGTGCTTTAAGGTTGACGCATAATCCCGGGAAAACACCTATCCGCGTGGATGCGGCACGGTGTCGCATAGAATAGCCCTATCCGACGAACAGGAAACACGACATGCCCCGCCAGGCCCAGACCGAGACCACCGCGCGGGCGACGCCCGCCTACCAGCGCATCAAGGACTACGTCCTGCAGCAGATTCGCGGTGGCGCCTGGACGGAAGGCGAACTGATCCCCACCGAACTGGCGCTGTGCAAGCAATTCAGCGTGTCGCGCATGACGGTGCATCGCGCCCTGCGCGAACTGACGGCGGACCAGGTGCTGCTGCGCTACCAGGGGTCGGGCACCTATGTGGCGCCGGCGAAAATCCCGTCCACCCTGATCGAGATCCGCAGCATCGCCCAGGATATCCAGGACCGGGGGCACCAGCATTCCTGCCACGTGCTGCTGCTGGAAAAAAGCAAGGTGTCCACGACACAGGCGCAGCGCTTTCACCTGCCGGTGGGCGCGCCGCTGTTTCGTTCGATCATCGTGCATTACGAAAACGCGGAACCCATCCAGCTGGAAGATCGCGTGGTCGACGCCCGGCGCCTGCCGGATTACCTGCAGCAGGACTGGTCGCAAACGACCCCCAACGAATACCTGATGCACGCCGCGCCCGCGCCCTCCGGGCGCTACACGATCGAGGTCAAACTGCCCCCGAAGAACGTGGCCGAACCGCTGGACATCCCGGTGGAACAGCCCTGCCTAGTGCTGGACCGCATGACATTTTCGGGCGGGGCGTTCGCCTCTCAGGCGGTGATGTGGTACCCCGGCAACCGCTACAAGCTCGCAGGACAGACATAGCGGACCGGCCCTCTGGCGCAGGCTGCGATTGACACCTCCGCGCAAATGTATATACTTTTACCGGGCCGCAAGAAGCCCGGAACCGGCGCCGCCATGCGGCCCGGGTCCGTGATGAATCACCACGGAGACGATATGGCGCAGGACACTCAGACCAGCACGGGCCCTCTGGACGGCCTGCGCGTGCTGGATTTCACCCGGGTGCTGTCCGGCCCCTTTTGCACCGCGCTGCTGGGGGACCTGGGCGCGCACATCATCAAGGTCGAACCCCCTCAGGGCGACGACTACCGCGCCATCGGCCCGATGCGCGACGGCCACAGCGCGCTGTTCAGCGTCGTCAACCGCAACAAACAAAGCCTGGCGCTCGACTTGAAACAGCCCGACGCGGTGGCGCTGGTGCACCAGCTGGTCCCCGAAGTCGACATCGTGGTCGAGAATTTCCGGCCGGGCGTGGCGGACAAGCTGGGCATCGGCTACGCCACGCTCAGCGCACTGAACCCGCGCCTGGTCTACACCAGCATTTCCGGTTTCGGGCAGGATGGCCCGGCCGCCCATCGGCCCGCCTACGACATCATCATCCAGGCCATGAGCGGCATCATGGAATCCACCGGTTTCCCGGATGGCCCGCCCACGCTGGTCGGGGAAGCCATCACCGACGTGCTCAGCGGCCTGTTCGCATCCTGGGGCACCCTGGCGGCCTTGATCGGCCGCGACCGCGACGGCCGGGGCACCCACGTGGACGCGGCGATGTTCGATGCCACCCTGTCGTTTACCGTCACCGCCGTCGCGCGGTACCTGTTCACCGGCCTGGATGCCCACCGGGTGGGCAACCGGCATCCGCTGTCCGCCCCCTTTGGCGCCTACCAGGCCGAGGACGGGCATTTCGTCCTGGCGATCCTGAACAACAAACTGTTTGCGCAGTTCGCCCAGGTCATCGGCCGCGACGATCTGGCGCGCGACCCCCGCTTCGCCAGCGACGAGCAGCGCTCGCAACACGAGCCGCTGCTGCGCGAAGCCATCGAATCCTGGGCGGCGGCGCTGACCGTGGCCCAGGCGGTCGAACGCTTCGAGGCCAGCGCCATCCCCGCCGCGCCGATCTGGACGGTGCGCCAGGCGCTGGACAGCGCCCAGGCGCAGTCCCGCCAACTGCTGCAGGACGTGGACCACCCGAATCTGGCGGGTCTGCGGCTGCCGCATCAGCCGATCCGGTTTTCCGCCTGGGAAACGCGCCCGACGCGCCCGGCGCCGGATCTGGGCGCCGACACCGACGCGATCCTGCATGATCTGCTGGGGCTGAGCCTGGACAAAATCGGCGCGTTGCGCGATCTGGGCGTCTTTGGGCGCTGAACCCGTCTTGATTGGAATACACCGGAGAACCACCATGAATCCACGCCTGGGCGTCAGTGACGACGATCTGGAAATCGCTGCGGCCATCGGCCGCTACGCAACGGCTGAACTCGCCCCCCTGGCCGCCGAACTGGACGAGCAGGCCCGATCGGCAACCTGCCACCTGCCCGGGCTGTCGGCCCTGGGCGTCATGGGCATGAACCTGCCGGAACGCTGGGGCGGCCCCGGGGTCAGTCCCACCGCGCTGGTGCTGGCCATCGTCGAAATCGCCCGCTGCTGCGCGGCAACGGCATCGATGATCGGCGCCCATTACCTGGCCACCGACTCGGTCCTGATCGGGGGCGACGACGCCTTGCGCGCGCGCTATCTGCCCCGGGCGGCCCAGGGCGTCATCCTGGGTGCCTTTGCCCTGACCGAGCCCCGGGCCGGGTCCAATCCGGCGGACATGAGCACCCGGGCGCGGCGCGATGGCGACCACTATCACCTGAGCGGGGTCAAGCATTTCATCTCGAACGCGGGCGAGGCCGATTTCATCGTGGTCTACGCCAAGACCGACGCCCAGGCGGGCAGCCGGGGCATCAGCGCCTTCGTCGTGGACAAGGACGCCCCTGGCCTGCAGATATCCCAACCGGAAAAGCTCATGGGCATCCGGGGCGGCCATGCCTTCGAACTGGCGCTGGATTGCCGGGTGCCCGCGACCCAGCGGCTGGGCGAGGAAGGCAGCGGGTTTCGCACCGCCATGAAGGTGCTGGACAACAGCCGCCTGGATGTGGCCGCCACCAGCCTGGGCATTGCGGAAGCGGCGCTGGCGGCCGCCGTGTCCTGGTCCAGGGAACGCCTGATCGGCGGCGAACCGCTGGCCGAGAAGCAAGGCATCCAATGGATGCTGGCCGACATGAAGCTGCGTCTGGAGGCCGCCTGGGCGTTGACGCTGCAGGCCACCCACAAGCGGGGATCGGGCGAGCGGTTTTCCCTGGAATCCGCGATGGCGAAACTGGTTGCATCCGAGGCCGTCGGCTTCATCACCGACCGCGCCCTGCAGATCCATGGCGGCTACGGCTACACCCGTGACATGCCGCTGGAGCGCTACGTGCGCGACGCCCGGATCCTGCGCATCTACGAGGGTTCGTCCGAGATCCAGCGCACCATCATCGCCCGCCACATGCTGGCGGCGTAGCCTGCCACCGCCTGGGATTTACCCTTAATTCACGCGGATTCGCGCGCAGGCCGGGCTCTCGGTGATTGACAGCCCATCGCAAATGTATATACTTTTCAACGGGCCGCAAGAAGCCCGGATACCGTGCAGATCCACTATCATTTCCGGCATCGGGGCACACCCGCGCTGTCCCGCCGACCAAGGAGACACACCATGCGCATTACCCCGACATTGAAATGGCTGCTGGCCAGCAGCTGCCTGGCCGCCGCCTCGTTCACCCTGCCCGCCCAGGCGGACCAGCTGGCCGACGTGCACAAGGCCGGTGAACTGGTCGTCGGCACCGAAATGCAGTTTCCGCCGTTCGATTTCCTGAAAGACGGCAAGCAGGAAGGCTTCAACAAGGAATTCTTCGCCGAGGTCGGCAAGGCCCTGGGCGTGAAGGTGCGCTTCATCGACCTGCCCTGGGCCAGCGTGCTGCCGGGCCTGGATGCGAAAAAATTCGACATGGTGGGCGGGCCGCTGAACGTCACCAAGGCGCGCAAGGAACGCTATCACTTCACCCTGCCCATCGCCGACGGCACGGTGGCCTTCCTGAAGAGCGCCAAAAACAAGGCCTTCACCAAACCCGAACAGGTGGCGGGCAAGATCATTGGCAGCCAGCGCGGATCTTCGCAACTGGCGCAGACCAAGGCCTATGCCGAGACCCTGAAACCCGTGCCTGAAATCCGCGAATACGTGGACTTCAACCAGGCCTATGCCGACCTGGCCAATGGCCGCATCATGGCGGTGGGCCATTCGATCACCAACATCGCCGTGGCCGCGAAGGAACGCCCCGACACGTTCGCGGTGGTTCAGCCCAGCATCGGGAAAAAGGTCTACTTCGCCTTCATGGGCCACAAGGGCGCCGACAGCGATTCGCTGATCACCGCCATCGACAAGGTGATCCTGGCCATGCACAAGGACGGCCGCCTGAAGGCGCTGCAGGAAAAATGGTTCGGCATGGAAATGCCGGTGCCCACGGAAGACTTCGTCCCCAACGTCTGACCGGTCCGTTTCCATCCTGTCGCATCGGGCGGTCGCCTGACCTGACCGCCCGATCGCCGCGGGGCGCAGGCCCCGCTTTTCTTTGGAAGCCCGCATGTTCGATGCCAGCACCTTCGCGCACACCCTGCCCCTGATCCTGCAGGCCTCGCGGATGACGATTTTCGTCTCTGTGATCGGGCTGCTGCTGGGCTTTGCCGTCGCCGTCCTGGTCGTCACCGCCTGCCTGTCGCCATCGGCATGGCTGCGGCGCTGCGGCAATCTGTACACCTTCCTGTTTCGCGGGGTGCCGCTGCTGGTGCAACTGATGCTGGCGTACTACTTTCTGCCCACCCTGGGGATCAATGTGTCGCCCCTGGTGGCGGCCATCGCCGCCATTTCGCTGTGCGAAGGCGCCTATCTGGGCGAGATCCTGCGCGGCGGCTTCCTGGGTATCCCGCGCGGCCAGATCGAGGCCGCGCAGATGGTGGGCCTGTCGCCCGCGCACACACTGATCCGCATCGAGATCCCCCAGGCGTTGAAGCTGACCACGCCGTCGCTGATCAATGAAATGATCCTGCTGATCAAGGCATCCGCCCTGATCTCGGTGGTGGGCGTGGCGGAAATCACCCGCACCGCGCAGAACGTCGCGGCCAGCACCTTCCGGCCACTGGAGGCCTACCTGATCGCAGGGCTGGCCTACATGCTGATCAACGGGGTGCTGTCGGTGCTGGGCCACTACGCCGAACAGCGTTTCGGGAGAGCCTGATGGCGCTGGACTTTTCCGTGGTGTCGCAATACGGCGGCCAGATCCTGGATGGCTTTGGCATCACCATCATCAGCTGGGTCGGGGCCGTGGCGCTGGGCATGGTGGTGGGGTTCGCCATCGCCGTGCTGCAGCTGTTCACGGGCCGCTGGATCCGGGCGGTGCTGCGGGTCTACATCGAGATCCTGCGCACCACGCCGTTCCTGGTGCAGCTGTTCGTCCTGTACTACGGCGGGCCGAATTTCGGCGTCTCGCTGTCGGCGCTGGACGCGGGTGTCGTGTCGCTGGCGCTGTACGGCAGCGCCTATTTCGCCGAGATCTTCCGTTCGGGATTTCTGTCGGTGCCCCACGGCCAGATCGAGGCCGCCGACTGCCTGGGCCTGTCGCGCATCAGCACCATCTGGCGCGTGCAGCTGCCGCAGATGCTGGTGATCATCACCCCGGCCCTGATCAACATGATCATCATTCTTAGCAAAGAAACGTCCGTGCTGTCGATCATCACGGTGCCCGAACTGACCGCCGTGCTGACGCAGATCGGATCGGAACAATTCATTTACGTCGAAACCACCCTGGTGCTGTGCGTGTGCTACCTGATGCTGGTCGCCGTCACGCAGAAACTGGGGGGCTGGGCCGAACTGAAGGCCAGCCGTTATCTGCAGCGCTGATGGATGGAACCCCGCATGACCACACCCCGAACCAATCCCGCGGCCGACGGCGAATGGCTGATCGAGACCCGCGACATCACCAAATGCTATGGTGACAATCAGGTGCTCGATGGCATTTCCCTGGGGGTGCGCAAATCCGAAGTCATCTGCATCATCGGGCCGTCGGGATCGGGCAAGAGCACGCTGCTGCGCTCGCTGGCCTTCCTGGAGCAATACGATTCCGGCGACGTGCTGATCGAGGGCCGGCTGCTGGGCTATGTGGACGAGGACACCGGGCGGCGCAAGGCCACGTCCGCCGAGATCAAGGACGTGCGCCGCCACGTGGGCATGGTGTTCCAGCATTTCAACCTGTGGCCTCATATGACGGCCCTGGGCAACGTCGCCGAGGCCCTGATCCGCGTGAAGAAACTGCCGCGCCACCAGGCGCACGACAAGGCCCGCGCCATGCTGGCCAAGGTCGGGCTGGCGGACAAGGCCGA
The DNA here is from genome assembly GCF_039614765.1 of Castellaniella sp. MT123. Taxonomy (NCBI): domain Bacteria; kingdom Pseudomonadati; phylum Pseudomonadota; class Betaproteobacteria; order Burkholderiales; family Alcaligenaceae; genus Castellaniella; species Castellaniella sp. MT123. The sequence goes on along the minus strand of NZ_CP154879.1, from coordinate 2,717,718 downwards.
CAGCTATCCGATCCGCCTGTCCGGGGGCCAGCAGCAGCGCGTGGCCATCGCCCGCGCCCTGGCGATGGAACCGCACATCATGCTGTTCGACGAGCCGACGTCCGCCCTGGACCCGGAATTGGTGGGCGAAGTACTGCAGGTGATGAAAGATCTGGCGCGCGATGGCATGACCATGATGGTCGTGACCCACGAAATGGGCTTTGCCGCGCAGGTGGCCGACCGGGTGCTGTTCATCGACCAGGGCAAGATCGCCGCCAGCGGGCCACCAGCGGAACTGTTCCGTCATGTCAAGCATGAACGGCTGAAGCAATTCCTGCAGAACTACCTGGACCGCAATGCGTTCTGGGAGCAATAGGATCGGATATTCCACGCACGAGCCGCACCATGAACCCGAACCCGTCTTCATCCCCCTGCGCCCTGGATGCGATCATGCAGACCGTGTCGTGCCTGCGGCCGGGCGTCGACGATATTGCCCGTTATCTGCAGGATGACAGCGGCCTGAAGGCCGACGCCCCGCCCTACTGCATCCTGCGCCCGCGCGACACGAACGAGGTCGCCGCCATCGTGCGGGCCTGCCAGCGCGATGGCCGCGCCCTGACGATCCAGGGCGGACGCACGGGACTGGCGGGCGGCGCCGTGCCGGATCCGGGCGACGTCGTGCTGTCGATGGAACTGATGGATCGGGTCGAACATCTGGATGCCGTCAGCGGCACGGTGACGGTGCAGGCCGGCGCCGTGCTGGAAAACGTGTGCGCCGCTGTCGAATCGCAGGGCTGGTATTTCCCCATGGACTGCGGGGCGCGGGCATCCTGCCAGATCGGCGGCAACGTCGCCACCAACGTGGGCGGCAACCGGGTGCTGCGCTACGGCACGATGCGCGAACTGGTGCTGGGGCTGGAAGTCGTGCAGGCCGACGGGACGGTGCTGACCATGATGAACCAGGGCCTGAAGAACAACACCGGTCTGGATCTGAAGCACCTGTTCATCGGTACGGAAGGCACGCTGGGCATCGTCACGCGGGCGGTGCTGCGCCTGTTTCCCAAACCCGAACGGCGTCACAGCGCCCTGGTGGGCCTGGCGGGATTCGATCAGCTGACGGCACTGCTGAAAGCGGCGCGCGGGCAACTGTCGACCCTGTCGTCGTTCGAGGTCATGTGGCGCGAATACCTGCAGGCTGCCGCCTCGGTGACGCAGCGGACAGAACCCTTCGACGGGGCCTGCCCGATCTGCGTCCTGCTGGAGGTGGAATCGTTTGCGGGCGATACGGCGTCCGCAAACGAGCCACAGCCTGGCGCCGCCCGGGACCCGGACGGCGGCAACGCTGCCGGGGATCGCGCCCAGGCCGATCTGCACCGCTTCCTGGAAACCTGCCTGGACAGCGGCCTGGTACTGGACGCCATCCTGCCGCAAAGCCAGGAACAGGCTGCCCAGTTGTGGCGGCTGCGCGATGCGATCGGCGAGATCCTGCACGAAATGGCCCCCTATGTGGCCTTCGACATCGGCATTCCGCTGGCCCGGCTGCCCGATTTCATTGCCCGCGCGCAGCAGGCCCTGGCGGCCCGCTGGCCAGCGGCGCGGCGCCTGTTGTTCGGCCACCTGGGCGACGGCAATCTGCATCTGTCCACGGGGCCCTACGCGCCCGGCGACCTTGTCGCAGTCGAAGCCCTGGTCTACCGGGAAGTCGAACGGGTCGGCGGCAGCATTTCGGCCGAACACGGGATCGGGCGCATCAAGAAACCCTTTCTGCATCACAGCCGCAGCGCGCCGGAACGCGTGCTGATGGCGGACATCCGGCGGCTGCTGGACCCCCAGGCGCGGCTGAACGCCGGCCGGATCGTGGACATCTGATACCGGACAGGCCGGGCACTGCAGCGCTCGCGCTGACGCGATCGACCTCGCCGCGCGCCATCCAGCCATCCGGCATGGCCCGCGTGTCCGGTTAATTTGTATAGACATTTAAGCAAAACAGATATACATTCGAGCTGAATATTTCCCGCACAGGAGCAGACCGTGTCCCATTCCCCCGCAGACGATCCGCGCTACGACGCCAGCCGCGAAATCCACGCCCCCACAGGGCCGCAACTGCATTGCCGCAACTGGACGATCGAGGCGGCCTACCGCATGATCCAGAACAATCTCGACCCGGCCGTCGCGGAAAACCCGAAACATCTGGTGGTCTACGGCGGCATCGGCCGAGCGGCGCGCAACTGGGCCTGCTACGACGCCATCCTGGACAGCCTGCGCAAACTGGGGGAAGACGAGACCCTGCTGGTGCAATCCGGCAAGCCGGTGGGGATCTTCAAAACCCACACGGACGCGCCGCGCGTGCTGCTGGCCAATTCCAACCTGGTGCCCAAATGGGCCACCTGGGAAAAATTCAATGAACTGGACCAGGCGGGCCTCTTCATGTACGGGCAGATGACGGCCGGCAGCTGGATCTACATCGGCAGCCAGGGCATCGTGCAGGGCACGTATGAAACGTTTGCCGAGGCCGGCCGCCAGCATTTCGGCGGCTCGTTCGCGGGGCGCTGGATCGTGACGGCGGGCCTGGGCGGCATGGGCGGTGCACAGCCGCTGGCGGCGACCTTTGCCGGGGCCTGCTCGCTGACCATCGAATGCCAGCAGTCGCACATCGATTTCCGCCTGCGCACGCGCTACCTGGACAAGCAGGCCCGCGACCTGGACGAGGCCCTGGCCATGATCGCCGAACACACGCGCCGCAAGGAAGCCGTGTCCATCGGCCTGCTGGGCAATGCGGCCGACGTCCTGCCGGAACTGGCCCGCCGCGCCCGGACGGGCGGCCCGCGTCCCGACCTGGTCACGGACCAGACATCCGCCCACGACCTCATCCACGGCTACCTGCCGTCGGGCTGGACGGTGGAACAATGGCAGGCTGCCCAGCACGACCCGGCGCAGCATGCGCGTCTGCGGGCCGAGGCGGCACAATCCTGCGCCCGCCACGTACAGGCCATGCTGGACCTGCACGCCATGGGCGTCCCTACGGTGGACTATGGCAACAACATCCGCCAGGTGGCCTACGACGAAGGCATCACCGACGCCTTCGATTTTCCGGGTTTCGTGCCGGCCTACATCCGCCCGCTGTTCTGCGAGGGCAAGGGGCCGTTTCGCTGGGTGGCGCTGTCGGGCGACCCGGAAGACATCTACGCGACCGACCGCAAACTGAAGGAACTGTTCCCCGACAACCACCACATGATCCAGTGGCTGGACATGGCGCGCGAACGCATCGCCTTCCAGGGGCTGCCGGCGCGCATCTGCTGGCTGGGTCTGGGCGAACGCCACCGCGCGGGGCTGGCCTTCAACGAGATGGTGCGCTCGGGCGAACTGAAGGCCCCCATCGTGATCGGCCGCGACCACCTGGATACTGGCTCGGTCGCCAGCCCCAACCGCGAAACCGAGGCCATGCGCGACGGCACGGACGCTGTGTCCGACTGGCCCTTGCTGAACGCGCTGCTGAACACGGCCGGCGGGGCCAGCTGGGTGTCGTTTCACCATGGCGGCGGGGTCGGCATGGGCTACAGCCAGCACGCCGGCATGGTGATCGTGGCCGACGGCACAGACGCCGCCGCCCGCCGGCTGGAACGCGTGCTGATCAACGACTGCGGCACCGGTGTGATGCGCCATGCCGATGCGGGTTATGAACTGGCCATCCAGACCGCGCGGGATTTCGGCCTGAATCTGCCGATGATTTCGTAGACGCGCGCGCCGGCCGCGGCTCTTTCCCCGACAGCCTCTGTGCTGATGATCGAATTTCTTCGAGCGAATATCCATGACGACGACTTTGACCTTGCAGCCCGGGAAGCTGGACATGGACGCACTGCGCCAGATCTGGCTGGGAAAGGTGCAACTGGCGCTGCCCGCACAGGCCGTGCGCGACATGGATGCCTCGGCCGCCATCGTGCAAGCCATCATCGACCGGGGCGTTCCGGCCTACGGCATCAACACGGGCTTCGGCAAACTGGCGCAGACGCACATCCCCGACGACCAGTTGCAGGCCTTGCAACGCAATCTGATCCTGTCGCATGCCGTGGGCGTAGGCGACCCGGTGGACGCCCGCGTGGCGCGCCTGCTGATGGCGATGAAGGTCGCCAGCCTGGCGCGCGGCTATTCGGGCATCCGGTCCAGCGTCGTCAGGACGTTGATGCAGGTCTTCAATGCCGGCCTGATCCCGCACATCCCCGAAAAGGGCTCGGTGGGCGCCTCGGGCGATCTGGCGCCCCTGGCGCACATGACGCTGGCGCTGCTTGGCGAGGGCCACCTGCTGTGCGAAGGCCAGTGGCTGCCGGCGCAACAGGCGCTGGCGCGGGCGGGCGTCGCCCCCATTCACCTGGCGGCCAAAGAAGGCCTGGCATTGATCAACGGCACCCAGGTGTCCACCGCCCTGGCGCTGCACGGGCTGTTCCTGGCGGAACACCTGTTCGACAGCGCGGTGCTGGCCGGCGCGCTGAGCGTCGACGCCGCCAAGGGCAGCGATGCGCCGTTCGATCCGCGCGTGCACGAAATCCGCGGCCAGCCGGGGCAGATCGAGGTCGCCCGCCGCTACCGGGCGTTGTTGGCGGGCAGCGCGATCCGGGCTTCGCACCTGGTGTCGGACAATAAGGTGCAGGACCCCTACAGCCTGCGTTGCCAGCCCCAGGTGATGGGCGCCATCCACGACCTGATGGACCAGGTCTCTCGCACGCTGCTGGCCGAAGCCAATGCCGTGACGGACAATCCGCTGGTGTTCCCGGGACACGACGGGCAGCCGGCCCAGGTGATCTCGGGCGGCAATTTCCATGCCGAGCCGATCGCGTTCGCCGCCGACATCCTGGCGCTGGCGATTGCGGAGATCGGCGGCCTGGCGGAACGCCGCGTGGCGCTTTTGATCGACGCCAGCATTTCGGGCCTGCCGCCGTTCCTGGTGCCGGAACCGGGGCTGAATTCCGGCTTCATGATCGCCCACGTGACCGCCGCCGCGCTGGCGTCGGAAAACAAGTCGCTGGCGCACCCCGCCAGCGTGGACAGCCTGCCCACGTCGGCCAACCAGGAAGACCACGTCAGCATGGCGACGTTCGCCGCCCGACGGCTGGCCGATATGGCCAGCAACACGGCGCACATCATCGGCATCGAACTGCTGTGCGCGGCCCAGGGCATCGATTTCCACGCCCCGCTGACGACGTCGCCCCCCCTGCAGGCGCTACACCAGCAGATCCGCCAGGACGTGCCATTCTACGATCACGACCGCCTGCTGGCCCCCGACCTGGACATCGTCGGGCGCCGGGTGCTGGAAGGCAGCTACCGGGTGGACTGGAAGGCGATGCTGCCCTGACGCACGGACATCCGGCAGCGTGGCAGGCCCATCCAGTAGGCCAGTTCGGCCGGGCTGTCGATGTCCCAGACCGCGAAGTCGGCGGGATGCCCGACGGCCAGGCGCCCACTGACGCCCACGCAGCCCAGGGCGTCGGCGGCGTGGCAGGTGACGCCGTCCAGGGCCTCGGCCACCGTCATCCGGAACAGCGTGCAGGCCATGTTCAGCATCAGCAGCAACGACGTGGCGGGCGAAGTGCCGGGATTGCAATCGGTCGCCAGCGCGATGGGCACGCCGTGGCGGCGCAACAGCTCGATGGGCGGCACGTGGGTGTCGCGCAGGAAATAGTAGGCGCCGGGCAGCAGCACGGCCACCATGCCGGCCTGGCGCATGGCCTGGGCACCCGCATCGTCCAGCCATTCCAGATGGTCCGCCGACAAGGCCCCGTAGCGGGCGGCCAGGGCCGCGCCGCCCATCAGGGACAGCTGTTCGGCATGCATTTTCACCGCTAGGCCGCGCCGCGTGGCGGCCTGCAACACGCGTTCGGACTGCGCCAGGCTGAAACCGATGCCTTCGCAAAAGACGTCCACGGCATCGACCAGGCCCTCGTCATCCAGGGCCGGCAGCATGACGTTGCACACCAGATCGATGTAGTCGTCGGCGCGGCCCGCGTATTCGGGCGGCAGGGCATGCGCCCCCAGGAAGGTGGTGCGCACCGTGACCGGCCGCGCTTCCCCCAGACGCCGGGCGACGCGCAGCATCTTGCGTTCGGTGTCCAGGTCCAGGCCGTAGCCGGATTTGATCTCGATGGCGGTCACGCCTTCGGCCCGCAGGGCGTCCAGGCGCTTGAGCGCCTGCTGGAACAGGGTGTCCTCGTCGGCCGCCCGTGTGGCCCGCACGCTGGACACAATGCCCCCGCCCTGGCGGGCGATGTCCTCGTAGCTGGCCCCGGCCAAGCGTAGCGCGAATTCATTGGCCCGCTGACCGCCATGAACCAGATGGGTATGGCAGTCGATCAACCCCGGCGTGACCAGCGCACCACCCAGGTCATGCTGCAACGCAGCCTGAAACCCGGCCGGCGCCTGGCCCGCCGCCCCCAGCCAGGCAATGCGCAGGCCCTCGACCGCCAGGTCGCACAGAGGCACCAGCCCGGACCGCCAGCCGGGCGGCACAATGCGCAGGTTCTTCCACAAGACACAACCGTGTGGGCGGGCGCCGGGTTCTGGGAGATGCGGCATGGAAAGGCCTCTGCTAGCTATTTGTATAGACAATGCGAAGGATTATGCCCACTGGCGGCGGCCAAGACAAGGGACACGGTGGATGCCACGATTGCGCTGCGGTCCGCCAGACGCCTACAGGACGGCTTCGAGCCCCTTGCGTTCGATCAGACTGAGAAGCTTCAGGGACGGGCCACTGGGCTTTTTGTCGCCGATTTCCCATTTCTGGACGGTGGACACGCTGATGTTGAGCACAGCGGCAAATACGGCCTGGCTGAGATGTTCGCGTTGGCGTAGTTGCTTGATCCGCTGCGGCGGTATTTCATGCACATCGATGTGGCACAAGGCATCAAATTCATGCATGCGGCGTTTGCTGATCAGACCGACCTCGTAGAGATCACGGGCTGTTTCGTGCATTTCAGCCAGGATGCGGCTTTTCCGTTTGATCGTAGCCATTGGATACCTCAATAATTTTGCCAGCCCGCAAGGCAACCAGCAAAGAATAGTCGTCAAGCTCTAGAAGTTCTTCGGCGACCTGTCGCAGAGCCTTTAATTCGTCTATAGCAATATCGGCACTATTGCTCTTTTCAAAGCCGTACAGAAAGAACCAGCAACCCGCGAAATTCGTCGCAACCAAAGTTCGGCCACCACCTCGCTTGCCTCTACTTGGTAGTGCCCCACGCCTTTTGCCCAACGGGTGAAGATTCTGGTCCGGAATATTCTTTCCATAAATTGTACCACCCAATGATATAGTTGACCGGATATCGAGAGAGATCCCGGCACATGCACCGTTACGAATACGAGCCAGTGCGGAGCGCTCAGCAGAAATCCCTCGACGGCACCGGCAGGCCGTCAAACAGCGACGTCAGCAGGTTGCTACGGTCCGCCAGACGCCGGGCGACCAGGTGGCTGACCTGGCCGTCGGTCTGCCAGACGCCATAGACGGCCAGCAGGGGCGCGTTCAGCGCTTCGTGCCGGTATCGCGTGAACATATCCGGCCAGACAATGACATTGACAGTCCCTGTCTCATCTTCCAGGGTCATGAACAGCACGCCCTTGGCCGTGCCGGGGCGCTGGCGCACCGTCACCAGGCCACAGGCGCGCGCCAGCTGGCGGTTGCGCAGCCCGGCCAACTGGGCGGCGGACAGCAGATGGTCGGCCCGCAAACGGTCGCGCAGCAGGGCCAGGGGGTGGCGCCCCAGGGTCAGGCCCAGGGCGCGGTAATCGGTGGCGATCTCCTGACCTTCCGAAGCGCGCGGCAGCACGGGCACCACATCATCCCGGGTGATGCCGCGCAGCAGATCCCGATCCGGGACGGCGGCGGCCGCCTGCCACAGGGCGGCACGCCGGTTGCCGCCGGCCAGGGCGCACAAGGCGCCGGCCCGCGCCAGCGCCTGCAGGTCGTGGCGCTCCAGCCGTGCCCGGTGGGCCAGATCGGCCACGTCCGCGAAAGGCTGCGCGGACCGGGCCTGGACGATGTGCGCGGCGGCATCGCGATTCATGCCGCTGATGAGAGAGAACCCCAGGCGCACGGTTTCCATCCGCGTATCACGAGCCCCGTCCACGCGCTCCAGCCCGCTGTCCCAATCGCTGACGGTGACGTCCACCGGCAGCACGCGCACTCTGCGCCGCTGCGCGTCCTGCACCAGTTGGGACGAGGTATAGAAGCCCATGGGCTGGCTATTGAGCAGCGCCGCCAGAAAAACGGCCGGTTCGTGGCGGCGCAGCCAGGCACTGGCATAAGCCAGCAGGGCGAAACTGGCCGCGTGGCTTTCGGGAAAGCCATATTCGCCAAAGCCCCGGATCTGGGCAAAGATGCTCTCGGCAAAATCGCGGTCGTAGCCGCGCATCAGCATGCCGCTGACCAGGCGGTCATGGTGGACGTCCATGTTGCCGTGGCGTTTCCAGGCGGCCATGGCGCGGCGCAACTGGTCGGCCTCGCCCGCCGAATAGCCGGCCGCCAGCATGGCGACCTGCATGACCTGTTCCTGGAAAATCGGCACGCCCAGCGTGCGGGCCAGCGCCTGCTCCATCCCCCTGGACGGAAAGGTGACCGGCTCCAGCCCCTGGCGGCGGCGCAGGTAGGGATGGACCATGCCGCCTTGCATGGGGCCGGGGCGCACGATGGCGACCTCGATCACCAGATCATAGAAACACTGCGGGCGCAGACGCGGCAGCATGGCCATCTGGGCGCGGGATTCCACCTGGAACACACCCATGCTGTCGCCCCGGCTGAGCATGTCGTAGGTTGCGGGGTCTTCGGGCGGGATATCCCGCAGCGCAAAAGGCCGGCCATGCCTTTCGGCCATCAGGTCCAGCGCGCGATGCAGCATGGACAGCATCCCCAGCGCCAGGACGTCGATCTTCAGGATGCCCAGGGCCTCGATGTCGTCCTTGTCCCACTGGATGATGGTGCGGCCGTCCATGGCGGCGTTTTCCACCGGCACCAGCCGGGTCAGCCTGCCGCGGCTGATGACGAAGCCGCCTGAATGCTGCGACAGATGACGCGGATAACCCAGCAGTTGCACCGCGAACGCGGCCCACTGGCGGTGGAGCGGCGCCTGCGGGTCGAGCCCCGCGTCGGCAAAACGCTGCAGCAGATCGGTGCGGGAATCGAACCAGCGATGGGCGCGGGCCACCCGATCGATGACGCCGGGATCCACACCCAGTGCCTTGCCCGCCTCTCGCAGAGCGCCACGCGGCCGGTACGTGGCCACCGCCGCCGTCAGCGCCGCCCGGTCGCGCCCGTATTTTGCGTAAAGGTACTGCATGACCTCTTCGCGGCGCTGATGTTCGAAATCCACGTCGATGTCAGGCGGTTCGTTGCGTTCCTTGCTGATGAAGCGCTCGAACAGCAGGTTCGAACGCGCCGGATCGACCTCGGTGATGCCCAGGCAGTAGCACACAGCCGAATTGGCCGCCGAGCCCCGGCCCTGGCACAGGATGTTCTGGCTGCGGGCGAAACGGACAATATCGTGGACCGTCAGGAAGTAGGCCTCGTACCGCAGATCGGCAATCAATTCCAGTTCGTGGTCGATCTGTTCCCGCACTGCGGGCGGGATGCCATCCGGAAAGCGGCGCCGCGCGCCTGCCAGGGTTTCCTGACGCAGGTAAGTCGCGGGCGTCTGATGCTTTGGCACCAGTTCGTCGGGATACTCGTAGCGCAGCTGATCCAGGGAAAATCCGCAGCGCTGCGCCACACGCGCGGTTTCCGCCACGGTGTCCGCCGGATACAGATTGGCCAGCCGCAGGCGGCTGCGCAGATGGCGTTCGGCATTGGGCTGCAAGGCGTAGCCGCATTCATGCACGGTCTTGCCCAGGCGGATGGCGCTCATCACGTCCTGCAGGGGCTTGCGTGAGCGCGTGTGCATCACGGGCCAACCGGTGGCAACGACCGGAACGCCAAACCGGGCCGCCACGCGCAGCACCCGGCCGCGATGGAGATCGTCCAGCGCGCGGGCGTGCAGGGTCAGGGCGATGCGCAGCCGCTCGCCGAACGTCGCCACAGCCCATCGGATCTGAGCCGCCAGCCGGGCCTCGTCCGCGGGATAGTCGGGTGACAGGATTACCCAGCAGCCCGGCAGGCCGCGCAGATGGGCGAATGACGGATCCGGGGCATCCAAGTCCCGGGCGGTCAGGCGGTAACCGCCCTTGGGGCTGCGCATGCGTCCCAGGGACACCAGTTCGCACAGATTGCCATAGCCGTCGCGGTGCATGGCCAGGGCGGTGAGCGTGATGGTGGCGTTGGCCTGGCACGCGTCGTCATCCGCCCACGTCGGCGCGGCGGATAGCCGGAATGCGGCCCCGACGATCAGTGGCAGGCCGGCTGCCTTCGCCGCAACATGCGCCCGCACGATACCGGCCAGCGAGCACTCATCCGTGACCGCCAGGGCGGCGTAGCCCAGCCGGGCGGCGCGGGCGACCAGTTCCTCGGCCGTGGATGCCCCGGTCAGGAAGGAAAAATTGCTGACGCATTGCAGTTCGGCGTAGGCGGGCAAAGCCTGTCCCGAATCCGGACGCCCGCCAGGGGCCAGCCTCCTGGCATGTTTGCGTTTATCCAAAGAGCCCATGCAGATACCAGTGCGGTTCGACGGCATCCGGGGCGGGAGCCGGCGCTGGGGCCTGCGCTGTGCCCGAATCCGGCGTAGGCCCCGGTTCCGCCCCTCCCGACTGGCCTGGGTTCGGAATGGGCTCCGGCATTCCCAGGCGGAAAATCCAGTAGCAGATACCGGTTTCGTCTTCTGCGACAAAATAGTCGCGGATGATGGGATGGCCGTCCTGCCAGCCGCAGTCCAGCCGCTCGGCGGTCGAGACCAGGCGCAAGGGTGTGCCGTAACAGGGACGATGCCCGCACATCGCCAGCGGCACGGGCGCATCCAGCAGCCAGGCGGGACGCGGCAGGGAATTGTTCCCCCGCCAGTCCAGCTGCCGTGCTGTGTCGCGGGAACTTCCGGCGTGCGATTCGGCCAAGCCGGATTGCCCCAAGGGATTCATGGATACCGCGTGACGGGTTCTGGAAGCCGGTGCGCGGCCAGGCGTGTGCGGCCTGGATGGATCCAGAGGAATCCAGCGGGCAGCCCATTCCGGCCGATGGTCGGCCTGGGGCGCCGCCACCAACACATGATCGGCCCCCAGGCGGGCGGCCAGCAATGCCAGCAAGTGGGCATGATCCTGCGGCGTGCCGCCGGGTTCCGGGAACAGATCCAGGCTGGGAACCTGTGCCGCCCGTAGCTGCGAGACCTGCAGGCGCACGCTGATGACGGACGCCGGCAGCGTCAGGCGATGCAGCCGTTCCTTTGCCAGCCGGGTCAGGGAATCGGGATCCCGGCCGGGTTCGCCCAGCAGGATGTCGAGCCGTGTGCCTGTTGCCGGATCCGGCTCGGCATGGGTGGAGTGGCTATGTGCCTGATTGCGCGTGGAAGGATCCGGTAGCCATGGAGGAACCCTGTCGCGATCATGCCCCAGCCATAGCGTAAACGCGGCCGCATCCTGCTGGCGCGCGGTCAGCCAGCCGCACAACTGCAGGATCAGGCGCCGCACGGCCCATTGCAAGGCCGGTGCGTGCTCGATGTGATCGGGCAATTCCAGCCCGGCATCGAACGTCGGCGGCAATTCCAGCCAGCGGTAGTGCGCGCAGCCATCATTAAGCTGATCCAGCCAGTCCAGCAAGGCCGGGCCGCAACGCTTTTTCAGGCCAATGCGCGGCAGGCGCCCCAAATCGGCCAGAGTCACGCAACCCAGTTCCCGGAACCAGTCGGCGAAGGGCCGCGCGGGCGGCGACACGGCCAGCGGCACCCGAGCCAGGGCGTGCCGCAGGGATCTGGCTGTGAGCGCGCTGCCACCCTGCCCGCTGCGGGCCAGCACCCAGGCGGCGGGGCCGCTGGCCGCGACCGCCACGTCGGCCCGGTCAAACGCGGCCAGGACTCGGCGCACCTGCACCCGCAGGGCACGAATGCCGCCAAACAGCCGCAGGCTGGCCGTGACATCCATCAGGATGACGGATTCCGGGGCGATCGCCAGCGTTGGCGTAAACCGCAGCAAGGCGCTGGCGATGGCCAGGACGGAAGCATCCTGATCCGTAACGGCATCGGCGGATATTCCTGCCACTGTCGACATCGGCTGTGCTAGATGCAACGCAGGCGGGCTTGGAACGGATGAGGGCGGATGAACGCCGATCCAGACGGACATGATGGATATAGCAGGTAGACGAAACTCGGCATTTTACTGTATTAATATACAGTATTAATACATCATCCGAGTGGCAAGGCCCTACCAAATATCGTCCACGCCACGTTCAACGACAGTCGGTGATTCGGCCGTCTCACCGGGTCCAGGCCGGCGCATTCCATCGGCTGCGGCAGGGATCCACGGTGGCGGATCAAAGGCCGATGCGCGCTGATCCGGCCTGGCAGGCTGATCCAGCAAAATGGGTGAAGGCATCAGCGGCACGAACAGCGGGCCATCGCGTGGGGGACCATGACGTTTGACGAAGGTGACCGCCACGCCATCATGTGCGGGCGCCAGCGCTAAACGTAACGGCGCGGGCGACGGCTGGTCCGCCTCGACAGATGAGCGAAACATGAAAAACAAGGCCGACCCTGCCTGAGCCGCCAGATTCAGGCGCCGCAGCACATCGGGGCGCACAAAAGCATGCTGCCGTCGGCCGGGCTTTCCCTGGCTTTGGCCAGGCTGGGGCGCGGCAGCCCCCTGCCACAACAGGACCACATCACAGGTACCCGCTCGTAGCGCCTGTTCGGCCGCCCAGCAGGCATCCGCCCCGCGCGGTGCCTGCAGCAGGATCACACGGCCGGGATCCACCCCCCACCAGGACAGCGCCAGAGGCTGCAACCGATATGGCGGCTGGATCAGCAGGATGGACCCGCGCAGCACGGGCAGCAACAGTCGCAGTTCGCCGATGCCGGACTGCGGCAACAGCAATTCGATCAGACACCCGGCCGGCCAGCCGCGGCCCGGCAATTCGGCCGACAGTGCCGCATGGCCGGTATTCACGCCCTGAGCACACCCCCGCGCCAACTGAGATGCCCGCCACAGGGACGGGTGGATCGATTCGGGACGGATGGCGCTGACAGGCATGGCAGGAGCATAGATGACTGTATTTATATACAGTATAATAGATGCATCGCAGGGCGCGGAACATAGAAACACCCACGCACAAGGTTCACGGGGTTTCGCCTGGCGGCCACTGCTGCGAGGTATGCAGCACACGGATGATTTCGATCCTGGCCAGCTGCGGTCGCACCCGGTAGACCACCAGCAGCGACTTGCCGCTAATGACCAGCTCGCGGGTGCCGCGCCTCCGTCCAGCCCGCCCCAACTCTGGAAACTGTGCCAGCTGGCCGACCTGGCGATCGATCTGCGCGGCGACATCCCGCGCTGCCTGAATGCTGTCCTGCGCGATGTACGTGAGCTGGTCATCCCGCGTGGCATCGGCCCCGGGCAGCCACTCAATCCTCAATTTTTGCCTCTGGCGCGGGCCTCCAGTTGATCTAGGTGCTTATACATGCCAGCCATGGCTTCCTCATGACTAACCCACTTCGTGGCCGGATCGTCGGCTTCCTTGATGCCGGCGTCGACCTGGGCACGAAACCACGCATCGTAAGCGGCAGCTTCGTAGGTACGCTTCAGCCGTGCGGCCGCATCAGGCCGACCAAGCCGATGCACGTCAGCATTGCTGTAGTGTGAGGCGTCCACGCTGTCGATGTGCACGATGGACAAATCCTTTCGCAGGTACTCGGTAAGCGTGTCCAAGCTGCGCCAGATGCGCGGTCGGTCGGTTTTCTGGCCGCCCAGCGGCTTTTCGTGGGCGCCGGTCTTTAGCATGACGCTCCAGCCGCCAGGCTGGCCGATGATCGAAACGCCCCGGATGGTGCCCGCCTCGGCCATGCGCCGCGCCGTCGCCGTGTCAATGGTCTGGTTCATGGTGAAAGTTCCTCCTGACACTTGCCATAAAACACTTAATGATAGGCAGATATTTATTAAATGTATATCCAGGCCAATTTGTAGCCATTAACCCACCGTTCTTGCACAGCGGTAGTTGATGCAAAACACAGCGACAACACAAGAAAGATGTGGGTGAAGAAAAACCCGCTTCCCATAGGGAGAGCGGGTCTACTACCAACAAAAACCTAAGGAGGTTCTAGAACGGAATATCGTCGTCCATGTCGGCCATGTTGCTGGCCGGGGCCGCGGCCGGGGCGGCCGGGCGCTGCTGCTGCGGGGCACGGCGCGCCGGGGCCTGCGAGAAACCGCCCGCATCGTCACCACCACCAGCCGTGTCGCCGCCTTCGCGCCCGCCCAGCATCTGCATCTGGTCGGCGACGATTTCGGTGCTGTAGCGGTCGGCGCCGGTTTCCTTGTCCTGCCATTTACGCGTCTTCAGGCGGCCTTCCACGTAGACGGACCGGCCTTTGCGCAGGTATTCGCCGGCGATTTCAGCCAGGCGGTTGTAGAACACCACGCGGTGCCATTCGGTTTCCTCGCGGCGCTCGCCGGATGCCTTGTCCTTCCAGGTGCTGGTGGTCGCGATCGACACATTGCAGATCGCCGCGCCATCCGGGCTGTAGCGGACCTCGGGATCGCGCCCCAGGTTGCCGACGAGAATGACTTTGTTGACTGAGGCCATGGTGGTGAATCCTGTATTGAACGATGTGGCTGCCATTATCGGGGATATGCCACCCCCGCAGTCCATCGAGTGGGGTCAAATGGACATTATCGCGCAGCAGGGTTTACACCCACAAGACTCACTGCGGGGGATCAGCCTGGCCGGTGCATGGCCGCGCGGCCTTCCCGCCCCAACCCCGCCATGACCCTGGCAGTCGGCTCGGCGCAGGCCGGCTCCACCGAAATCATTCCTGGCCTGGCACAGTCCTGGGACGTCAGCGAAGACGGCAAAACCTACACCTTCCACCTGCGCAAGGGCGTGAAATTCCATTCCAGCAAGCTGTTCAAGCCCACCCGCGATTTCAACGCGGACGACGTGCTGTTTTCCTTCCTGCGCCAAAAAGACGCCAATCATCCGTATCACAAAGTCTCGAACGGCTCATACCCGAAGCGCGCCAAAAACGGCGAACACCAGACCATGCTGATCGGCTGGACGGGCGACAACGGCGACCCGGACAACTTCCTGGCCACGCTGTTCAGCTGCGCCGCCGTGCAGAACGGGTCGAACTATTCACGCTGGTGCTACACGCCCTTCGAAGACCTGATCCCCGGCGACCCCGTGCTGATCATGGCCGGAGAACGGAGCCTATCCCCAGAACAGCATGCCGCCATGATGACGCAGTATTTCCACTACATCTGGAACGTGCTGCACGGCGACCTGGGCACATCCCTGACGACCCGCGAAACCATCTGGTCGGAATTCGTGCCGCGCTTCCAGGCGACGCTGGAACTGAGCATCATCGCCATGTTCATCGCATTGCTGATCGGCATCCCGGTGGGCGTGCTGGCGGCCGTCAAACGCGGTTCCTGGTTCGATCACATGTCGATCACGGCTGCCCTGACCGGCTATTCCATGCCGGTGTTCTGGTGGGGCCTAATGCTGATCATGCTGGTGTCGGTGCAGTGGGACCTGATGCCGGTGTCCGGGCGTATCAGCGAGTCGCTGTTTCTTGACCCCAGCAACCCGCTGACCGGATTCATGCTGATCGACACGCTGCTGTTCGGCGAAGCCGGCGACTTCTGGGACGCCCTGCATCACATCCTGCTGCCTGCCTTCGTGCTGCAGTTCGCCCAAAGCGCCTGGTGGATCGTGACATTTCCCGGCCTGGCCATTTTGCTGGCGGTGCTGGCATTCAATCTGATGGGCGACGGGCTGCGCGACGCGCTGGATCCGCGCCTGAAAGTCTGAGGATCGGGCCATGCTGGAAGTTCGCAATCTGTCCGTGCATTTCGGCGACGAGTCGGCGCTGTTGTCGGCCACCCCTAGGCTGAACCCCACAGGACACGGCGAGCGCATCCGCATTTCGGGTGCACTGCCCAGCCCCCTGAACCCGCCGCCCGGCTGCCCGTTCAGCAGCCGCTGCCCACGCGTGATGCCGGTCTGCCGCGAAACGATGCCCGAGCTGAAGATGCAGGCTGGCCGTCTGGTGGCCTGTCATGCGGTGGAGCAGGATCTGGGAACCCCCTGAGGCGGCTGGCCAAGTGTCAGTGTCCCGTGCGGATTTCCTTGAATCCCCGCGCGGTATATAACCAGACCACGGCCAGCATGGCGCTGACCCAGAAGACCATGGACGGGCCGCTGGTGCGTACCAGGACGCCGCCCAGCACGCCGCCGGCGAACACCCCTAGCGACTGCGCGGTGTTGTAGAAGCCCAGGGCCAGGCCCTTGTAGGCGGGCGGCGCCACCCGCGACACCAGCGACGGCTGCAGGGCTTCCAGGATATTGAAGCAGACGAAAAAGCCAATCAGGGCCACGACCACCAGCGTGAAGGAATTCATCAGCCAGGGTAGCGCCCCCAGCACCACAGCCAGCCCCAGCACGGCCCATTCCAGCGCGGGTTTGTGCACCTTGCGGGTTTCTGTGTAGAAAACGGCCGGCACCATCAGCACGAAGGACGCCAGGATGACCGGCAGATAGACCTGCCACAGGCTGCCCGAATCGAAGCCGCCCAGGCGCCCCAGCAGCCCCGGGGCCACCATGAACAGCGCCATCAGGATGAAATGCAGGCAGAACACGCCGAAATTCAGGCGCAGCAGGTCGCGGTGGCCCAGCACATCGCGCGGCGTGGCCTGGACGATGTCGGCTTCGGATTTGGGGACGTCCGGCACAAAGAACATGGCGATCAGCAGGCAGACGAAACCCAGCAGGCTGATGGCCCAGAACAGGCCCGACAGGCCGAATTCGCCCACCAGCAGGGGCGACAGCACCAGCGACAAGGCGAAGGAGATACCGATGGACCCGCCCACCATGGCCATGGCCCGGGTGCGCACCTCGGGCCGGGTGGCGTCGGCGATCCAGGCTGTGATGGCCGCCGACACGGCGCCCAGCCCCTGGATCACGCGCCCGACCGTCACCCAATCGACACTGTCGGTCAGGGCGCAGACGACCCCGCCGATGACGAAGAGCAGCATGCCGAAGACGATGATCGGCCGACGGCCATAGCGGTCCGAGGCCATGCCCAGCGGAATCTGCATGACCGCCTGCGTCAGGCCATAGGCGCCCAGCGCCAGGCCCACCCGGACCGGGTCGTTGCCCCCGATCAGTGCGCGAGCCGCCACGGCGAAGATGGGGGTCAGCAGGAACAGACCCAGCATGCGGGCCGCGAACAGTGTGGCCAGCGCGATGCTGCTGCGCCGTTCGAGGTCGGTGAGTTTGAGGGCGGGGGCGGTGGAAGGTGCGGAACGGGCCATAAAAGACAGAATATAGGAGGTCTGCGCGTTATAGTAGCAAGTTGGCCTTTTAAGAACCTGAACTCCCCTACCGGCATGGACGCCATCTGCATCCGCGGCGCACGCACCCACAACCTGAAAAACATTTCGGTCGATCTGCCGAGCCGGCAGCTCGTGGTCATCACGGGCCTGTCCGGTTCGGGAAAATCGTCCCTGGCCTTCGATACGCTGTATGCCGAAGGCCAGCGCCGCTATGTCGAAAGCCTGTCGGCCTACGCGCGGCAGTTCCTGCAGATGATGGACAAGCCCGACGTGGACGTGATCACGGGTCTGTCGCCGGCCATTGCCATCGAGCAGAAGACCGCCGGCCACAACCCGCGATCCACGGTTGGCACGGTGACAGAGATCCATGACTACCTGCGCCTGCTGTACGCGCGCATCGGCACGCCCTATTGCCCAGACCACGACCTGCCCCTGCAGGCGCAAAGCGTCAGCCAGATGGTGGATCAGGTGCTGGGCCTGCCCGAAGGCAGCCGTCTGGCGATCCTGGCGCCGCTGGCGCGCGCGCGCCAGGACGATCTGGCCGCCGAATGCCGCCGGCTGCAGGCTCTGGGCTTCGTGCGCGCACGCATCGATGGGGTCATCCACAGCATCGACGGCGGCACCCCCCTGCCCCAGCCCGGCGGCGCCTGGGACCTGGATGTCGTGGTGGACCGCCTGCGCGCGCGGCCCGACAGCCGCCAGCGGCTGGCCGAAAGTTTCGAAACGGCGCTGGATCTGGCCCAGGGACGCGCCCTGGTGCTGGATCTGGACACGCAGCAGGAATGGGCCTTGTCCGCCGCCTATGCATGCCCCGTCTGCGCGCGCGGCATGGGCGACCTGGAACCGCGCCTGTTCAGCTTCAACAACCCGACGGGCGCCTGCCCCACCTGCAATGGTCTGGGACAGGTGGAATCCTTCGATCCGGCGCGCGTGGCGGCCTTTCCCGAACTCAGCCTGGCGGCCGGCGCCATCCACGGCTGGGACCGCCGCAATGCCTTCAGCTACGCCATGATGGCCAGCCTGGCGCAACACTATCACTTCAGTCTGGACACCCCCTTCCAGGATCTGGATCCGTCGGTGCGCGACCGCCTGCTGCACGGTTCTGGCACCGAGGAAATCGCCTTTCAGTATCTGGGCGAGGGCGGCATTCCGGCCATCCGCCACCATGCATTCGAAGGCGTGATCCCGAATCTGGAACGACGCTGGCGCGAGACGCACTCCCATGCCGTCCGGGAAGAGCTGAGCCGGCTGCGCCACACCACGACCTGTCCGGAATGCCAGGGTGCGCGCCTGTGCACCGAGGCGCGCCATGTGCTGATCGGCGACGACCCCGGGCCGGGGCAGCGGCGCGGGCGCGCCATCTACGAGATCGAGGCCCTGTCGCTGGCCGACTGCCGGCGCTGGTTTCAGGAATCGGTCATCGGCGGCGCGCGGCGCGAGGTCGCCGAGCGCATCGTGCACGAAATCCGTGCCCGTCTGGATTTCCTGGACAACGTCGGCCTGGGTTATCTGTCGCTGGATCGCGGCGCCGACACGCTGTCGGGCGGCGAGGCCCAGCGCATCCGCCTGGCCAGCCAGATCGGATCCGGCCTGACGGGGGTCATGTACGTGCTCGACGAGCCGTCGATCGGGCTGCACCAGCGCGACAACCGGCGCTTGATCGATACGCTGCGGCAGCTGCGCGACCTGGGCAACAGCGTCATCGTGGTCGAGCACGACGAGGACATGATCCGCGCCGCCGACCACGTACTGGACATGGGGCCGGGCGCAGGCGAACAGGGCGGCTGCGTGGTGGCCCAGGGCACGCCGCAGGAAATTGCCGCCCAGCCGCAGTCCCTGACCGGCCAGTATCTGGCCGGCACGCAGCGTATCGCGGTGCCGGCACGCCGGCCCGTCCCGCGGGATGACCCGGATCAGCCCTGGCTGCGGGTGCTGGGCTGCCGCGGCCATAACCTGCAGTCGGTGGACCTGGCGATTCCGGTGGGGCGCCTGACCTGTGTGACGGGCGTCTCGGGGTCGGGAAAATCGACGCTCATCAACGACACGCTGGTCGCGGCCCTGGCCCAGCGGCTGCATCGGGCGCAGACCGCGCCCGCGCCCTTCGACCGTCTGGAAGGCCTGGAGAACTTCGAAAAAATCATCAGCATCGACCAGAATCCCATCGGCCGCACGCCGCGCAGCAATCCGGCGACTTACACGGGGCTGTTCACGCCGATCCGCGAACTGTTCGCGGGCGTGCCGGAGGCGCGCCTGCGCGGTTACGACGCGGGGCGCTTTTCCTTCAACGTCAAGGGCGGACGCTGCGAAGCCTGCCAGGGCGACGGCATGGTGCGCGTGGAAATGCACTTCCTGCCCGACATGTACGTGCCCTGCGAAGTCTGCGAGGGCAAACGCTACAACCGCGAAACACTGGACATCCACTATCGCGGCCACACCATCAGCGACATCCTGGACCTGACGGTGACGCAGGCGCTAGACCTGTTCCAGGCCGTGCCGACCGTGGCACGCAAACTGCAGACCCTGATGGACGTGGGCCTGTCCTACATCCGCCTGGGCCAGAGCGCGACCACCCTGTCAGGCGGCGAGGCCCAGCGCATCAAACTATCCCAGGAATTGTCGCGGCGCGGGTCGGAACGCACCCTGTACGTGCTGGACGAACCGACGACGGGCCTGCATTTCCACGACATCTCGGTGCTGCTCGACGTGCTGCGGCAACTGGTGGACGCCGGCAGCACAGTGCTGGTGATCGAACACAATCTGGACGTGATCAAGACGGCCGACTGGGTCGTGGACCTGGGCCCCGAGGGCGGGGCCGGCGGTGGGCGGATCGTGGCGCAGGGCACGCCGGAAACGATCGCCGCGACGCCGGAAAGCCACACCGGACAATGGCTGAAGACGGTGTTGGCCGCCGGCGCCTATTCCATCCGGTAGATCGCCCGGTGTTCCCGGACCGCGTAACGGTCCGTCATGCCGGCGATGTAATCCGTGATCGCCCGCGCCTGGGCAATCTGGTCTTCGCGGCGGTATTCGTCGGCCAGCAGGCGCGGATCGGCCACGAAGGCCTGGAACAGTTCGCGAACGATTCGCCGCGCCTTGCCCGTCATGCGCATCACCTGATAATGCCGGTACAGGTTCTTCAGCAGGAACTGCTTCAGATCATCGGCCTGGGCACGCATCTCATCGGAAAACGCCGCCAGCGGCGGACCGGCGCGGACTTCGTCGGCCGACCGGGGCTGCAGCCGGGCGATATTGTCGGTCGTGGTGCGCGTCAGATCCTGCACCAGGGTGTTGATCATGGCGCGGATGACCTCTGACACCAGACGTTTGGATTCGACGTCCGGATAGCGGCGGCGCACCTGGTCGTGATGCGCGGCGAAGATATCCAGATGCAGCAGCTGCGGCACCGTGATCAGGCCAGAACGCAGGCCGTCGTCGATGTCATGGTTGTTGTAGGCGATCTCGTCGGCCAGATTGGTGAGCTGGGCTTCCAGCGACGGCTGGGTGCCGTCCAGGAAACGCGCCGCGACCGGCCCCAGTTGCCGCGCATGGCTGCGCGAGCAGTGCTTCAGGATGCCCTCGCGGGTTTCGAAGCACAGATTCAGGCCATCGAAGGCGGCGTAGCGTTCTTCCAGTTCGTCCACCACCCGCAGGCTCTGCAGGTTGTGTTCGAAGCCGCCGGCATCCGGCACGAATTCCCGCAGGCAGGCGTTCAGTTCATCCTGGCCAGCATGGCCGAACGGCGTGTGCCCCAGGTCGTGTGCCAACGAGATGGCCTCGATCAGGTCTTCGTGCACACCCAGATTGCGGGCCAGGGTGCGGGCGATCTGGGCGACCTCGATGCTGTGGGTCAACCGCGTGCGGAACAGGTCGCCCTCGTGGTTCAGAAAGACCTGTGTCTTGTATTCCAGGCGCCGGAATGCCGAGCAGTGAATGATGCGGTCGCGGTCGCGCTGGAAGTCGCTGCGCCCCTGGGGCGGTGACTCTGGGTGCCGGCGCCCGCGCGTGGATTCGGGGTGGCAGGCGTACGGTGCCAGCGCTGCCATGGTCAGACCCCGCCCGGCAGGACCGGGCGCACCCGGTCATCGTCCACCGCCTGCAGGCGGGCGCCGCCCAGTTCCGACAGCAGCACGTAGCGGATCCGGTGGCCTTCGTTTTTCTTGTCCACCCGCATCAGGTCGAACCAGCGGCCGGCGCCGAGATCCGGGGCCTGCGTCGGGCAGCCGATGGCCTCGACCAAGGCGCGGATACGGTCGGCCACGGCGCGGTCCAGGCCGCTGACCCGAACGGACAGTTCGGCCGCCAGCACCATGCCGCAGCCAACGGCCTCGCCGTGCAGCCAGTGGCCATAGCCCAGCCCGGATTCGATCGCATGGCCGAATGTGTGTCCAAAGTTCAGGATGGCCCGCAGTCCGGATTCGCGTTCGTCCTGGGAGACCACCCAGGCCTTCAGTTCGCAGGAACGGCGCACGGCGTGTTCGATCGCATCGGCATCCAGGGCGCGCAGCGCCTGCGCGTGGGTTTCGCACCAGACGAAGAAATCGGCATCGGCGATCATGCCGTATTTGATGACCTCGGCCAGGCCGGCGGAGATTTCCCGCGCCGGCAGCGTGGCCAGCACCTGCGGGTCGATCTCCACGGCCTGCGGCTGGTAGAAAGCGCCGATCATGTTCTTGCCCAGCGGATGATTGATGGCGGTTTTACCGCCAACCGAGGAGTCGACCTGCGCGAGCAGCGTGGTGGGCACCTGCAGGAAGCGCACGCCGCGCATGTAGCAGGCGGCGGCGAACCCGCAGATGTCCCCGACCACGCCACCGCCCAGCGCCACCAGCACCGATTTGCGGTCCAGCGCCGCGCCCAGCAGGGCATCGAAGATCCGGTTCAGCGAATCCCAGGTTTTGTATTGTTCGCCGTCGGGCAGCTCGACCCAGTGGACGGCCTTGCCGGTGGCCGCCAGCGCCGCCCGGACGCGATCGCCATACAGCCCCGCCACCGTGGTGTTGGTGACCACCGCCACGGACGTGGCATCGGCGGGAATGCTGTCGGCCAGCGTGTCCAGCCGTCCGCGACCAATGTGGATAGGGTAGTGCCCGCCAGGGGTGTCGACGTGAACGCTGTGCATGAAATCCTACTGAGGTTGACAGGCCGGCAGCAAAGGTAAAAGGCTGCGCAGGACCTGAGCGATGGGCTGATCGGCGGTATCCAGCGTCACATCGGCAACGCTTTCGTACAGAGGTTCGCGCTGCGCGAGCAGGTCGGCGATGCGCTGGCGCGGGTCTTGGGTGCGCAGCAGCGGGCGGTTGCGATCCCGCGCCACACGCCGGTAGAGTTCATCGACCCCGGCGCGCAAATACACCACACAGCCGCGTTCCCGCAGCATGCGGCGGTTGTCTTCGGCCAACACGGCGCCGCCCCCCGTGGCCAGCACCAGCCCCTGGCAGCGGGAATATTCGTCCAGCAAGGCGGTTTCGCGGCGGCGGAACCCGGCTTCGCCCTCGATGTCGAAAATCGTGGCCACCCGCACGCCGCAACGCGCCTCGATGGCGTGATCCAGATCGACGAATTCACGACCCAGCTGACTGGCCAGCTGGCGGCCGATCGTGGTCTTGCCCACGCCCATCATGCCCACCAGGAAAATCGGCACGGCCCGGTCCCCGGACGCATCCGGGAGAATTTCGCTTGCGGCGGGGGCGGATTCCATCGACATGACAGCTCAGGGACAGTTCGTTTGCGTGTATTATCGCATTGGCCCAATCCGTGTTCCGCCCGGCATCGCCGCAACGCAGCATCCGGTTACACAGACTCCGTCTTTGCCATCTGGCCTGCTCCAGCCAGGGCTTACAATCGCCCCTGATGAGAACCACCACCACTCCCTCCAAGCCAAAGGCGCCTGCCCGGTCCTGGCTCACGCGCCTGGTTCTGAAGGCATTCGTCCTCCTCGCCGGCTTGGGCGCGTGCAGCGCCCTGCTGCTGTCGTTGGCCCTCGCGCTGGCCTGGCCCAATCTTCCCGACCTGCACGCGATGACCGATTACCGGCCGCGCGTGCCGCTGCGCATCTACACCGCCGACAACGTGCTGATCGGCGAATTCGGCGAGGAACGCCGCAACGCGCTGCGCTTCAACGAGATCCCGGACATCATGAAGTCCGCCATCCTGGCGGCCGAGGACGACCGTTTCTATCAGCACGGCGGCATCGACTGGACCGGGGTGCTGCGCGCGGCGATCGCCAACGTGGTGCACATGTCCAAGACGCAGGGCGCCAGCACCATCACGATGCAGGTCGCCCGCAATTTCTACCTGTCCTCGGAAAAGACCTACACCCGGAAGTTCTATGAACTGCTGCTGACCTTCAAGATCGAGGCCACCCTGACCAAGGACCAGATCCTGGATCTGTACATGAACCAGATCTTCCTGGGGCACCGGGCCTATGGGTTCGCCGCCGCCAGCCGCACTTATTTCGGCAAGCAGCTGGCTGACATCACCCCGGCCGAAGCCGCCATGCTGGCGGGCATCCCCAAGGCCCCGTCGCGCTTCAACCCGATCTCCAACTTCCAGCGCGCAAAAGACCGCCAGGGCTACGTGCTGGGCCGCATGCGCGCCCTGGGCTACCTGACCGACGCCGAATACAAGCAGGCCGCGGCCCAGCCCATCGTCATCAAATCCGCCGCCGGCACGCCCTCCGGGCGCTACGCGGTGCATGGCGAATACCCCGCCGAACTGGCCCGGCAGCTGCTGTACGGGGTGTACCAGGACGACATCTATTCGCGTGGCTTCAACATCTACACCACGATCGACTCCAAGGACCAGGAAGCGGCCTACCAGGCCCTGCGCGCCGGAGTGCTGGACTACACGCGCCGCGCCCCCTACCCAGGCCCCGAGGACACCATCGACCTGCCCGCCGGCATCGAAAACCAGCCCGAGGCGTTCAACGACATCCTGGATTCCGTCCAGGAAAAATACCCCGATAACGGCGATCTCTTGACCGGGGTCGTGCTGTCGGCCAGCCCGACCGCCATCAAGGTCGCCCGCAGCCCCACCGACATCGTCGACATCACCGACAAGCGCGCCTTGCGCGTGGTCGCCCGCGGCCTGGTGCCCAACGCCAAGGAATCCGTGCGCATCCAGCGCGGGGCGGTGGTCTACATCCACAAATTCGAAGACTACTGGGAACTGCTGAACAAGCCCAGCATCCAGGCGGCCCTGGTGTCGCTGCGCGCCCAGGACGGCGGCGTCGTGGCGATGGTGGGCGGTTTCGATTTCGACGAGGGCAAGTTCAACCGCGTCACGCAGGCCTGGCGCCAGCCGGGTTCGTCGTTCAAACCCTTCATCTATGCCTCGGCGCTGGAACGCGGCCTGACACCGGCCACCCAGATCTCGGACGAGCCCTTCTCCCTGACGGCCGAACAGACCGGATCGAAGGCCTGGAGCCCGAAGAACTACGGCCGATCCTACGAACCCATGCTGACCATGCGGCAGGGTCTGTACAAATCGAAGAACATGGTGTCCATCCGCATCATGCAGGCGGTCGGCCCCAAATATGTGCAGGACTACGTCACCCGCTTTGGCTTCGACCGTTCGCGTCAGCCGGCGGTGCTGCCGCTGGCCCTGGGCGCCGGCAGCGTCACGCCGCTGCAACTGGCCGGCGGCTACGCGGTGTTCGCCAATAACGGCTACCGGGTGCCGCCCTACCTGATCGACCACGTCACCGACGGCAGCGGCAAGATCATCATGCGCGCCCGACCGACAGTCGCCGGCGACACCCTGGCACGCGTGATCGACCCGCGCACGGCCTATGTCATGGATGACATGCTGCGCGGCGTCGCGACCGTGGGCACCGGGGCCCGGGCGCATCGCGAACTGAAACGCGACGACATCGGCGGCAAGACCGGCACCACGAACGACTCGCAGGACGCCTGGTTCGCCGGATTCACGCCAAAGCTGGTCGCTGTGGCCTGGATGGGCTTCGACCAGCCCAAATCGATGGGCCAGGGCGAGACCGGCGGCGGGGCCGCCCTGCCGATCTGGGCCAGCTACATGCGCGTCGCGCTGGCTGGCCAGCCCCAGATTCCGCCCGGGCCCATGCCCAGCGGTCTGGTACGCACCGACGGCGACTTCTATTTCTCGGAATACCCGCCCGGCGTGGCGATTGCCCGCGTCGGCCTGCCAGCGCCCGGCGACCCCGCGCCCGGCACGGCGCCAGCCCGGCCGGACGGCATCGGGGCGCTCCTGGATCAGCTGCGCAGCAGTCAGCCAGACAGCAATGCCGCAACCCCGCAACCCGTGCGAGTGCCGTTCTGATGACAAGACTCCCGTTGACACGTCCGACTCTGATCCTGGCCGCGACAGGCCTGATGTTCCTCCTGGGGGGCTGCGGCATGAAAGGCCCGCTCAAGGCGCCCGCCCCGCCCCCTGCCGACGCCACCCTGACCGCACCGCCGACCGTCGCGCCCGTCGCCACGCCGGCCGCGCACCCGTGACCTGCTCATGACCGCTACCCCCCACTTCCCGATCCGGGACGGTATCCTGCATGCCGAAGACATCCCTCTGCCCGAACTGGCGGATCGCCACGGCACCCCGCTGTACGTCTATTCCCGCGCGGCGCTGCACGAAGCCTGGCACCGCTACGAGCACGCCATCGCTGGGCGCAACGCGCTGGTCTGCTATGGCGTCAAGGCCAATTCGAACCTGGCCGTGCTGCACGAATTCCAGCGCCTGGGCGCGGGCTTCGACATCGTGTCCGGCGGCGAACTGGCCCGCGTCCTGGCCGCCGGGGCCAACCCGAATCGCGTCGTGTTTTCGGGCGTCGGCAAACAGGGCTGGGAACTACGCCAGGCACTGACCGCAGGAATCAAGTGCTTCAACGTCGAGTCGGCCGCCGAACTGGAACGCCTGGCGGACATCGCCCAGGAAATGGGTGTGCGCGCGCCTGTGTCCCTGCGCGTGAACCCGGACGTCGATGCCAAGACCCACCCCTACATTTCAACAGGCCTGAAGGAAAACAAGTTCGGCGTCGACATCCGCGAGGCGCCGTCCCTGTACCGCCAGGCGCGCCAGCACCCGGGGCTGGAGATCGTGGGCGTAGACTGCCACATCGGTTCCCAGATCACGCAGATCAGTCCTTATCTGGATGCGCTGGACAAGCTGCTGGACCTGATCGACGCGCTGGCCGCCGACGGCATCACGCTGCGCCACCTGGACCTGGGAGGCGGCCTGGGCATCCGCTACACCGACGAGACCCCGCCCGACCCGGCCGAGCTGCTCAATCCGGTCTTCGCGGCACTGCATCAGCGCGGCCTGCACTATCTGCAGGTGATCCTGGAACCCGGCCGCTCTCTGGTGGGGAACGCCGGCATCCTGCTGACGCGGGTGGAATACCTGAAATGCACCGAGGCCCGCAATTTCGCCATTGTGGACGCGGCGATGAACGATCTGATGCGCCCGGCGCTGTACGAGGCCTGGCACGGTGTGGTACCCGTGCAACCCAGGGCCGGGATCCCGCAGGAAACCTACGACATCGTGGGTCCGATCTGCGAAAGCGGCGACTGGCTGGCGCGTGACCGAAAATTGCCCCTGGAACAGGGCGATCTGCTGGCGATCCAGTCCGCCGGCGCCTACGGGTTTTCCATGGCCAGCCACTACAACACGCGCCCCTGCGCGGCGGAAGTGCTGGTCGACGGCCAGAATGCCTGGGTAATCCGCCCCCGGGAATCGATCCAGGAACTGTTCGCCCAGGAACGCATCCCCAAAACAGCCGACGGCAGGTGACATCGAGACAGGGTAAAATCCGGGCACGTCTTGTCGTAAAGCGTATAGTAGGCGCAACATCGCCCGGATCCACCGAAGCGCCCTGTTTCCTTCCAGCCGTTTCATGCCACCACAACAGGATTCAACAGCCCGCCTCGATCCATCGTTCTCTGTCCGCGCGACAGGGTATCTTTCTTCCCTCACGATTTTCCTGGCTCTGCTGCTGATCTGCCTGGCTCTGCTGACCACCGCCTGGTTCTTTCCCGCCTATTTCGCCACCAATACCGGGCAGCCGCTGTCGACGCGATTCCTGCCCACAACCACCGTCCAGGATCCCCACGACGCCCTGGGGTTGATCCTGCAGCGCCCCACCCGGCTGTCCAGTCGCGCCGCTGAAGGCCCGGTGTGGCTGCTGGCCGACCTGGCCCCCAAAGAACGCCCGGGATCTCCGACGGCGCTGCTGCTGTCAGCCAATCAAAGCCTGGCCCCCGGTTGCTGGCGATTCGACAGCCAGAACCCTCGGCTGCTGACCGAACAGGATTTCCAGCCGAGCGTGCTCGGCTATGCGGCGTCAGTGCCGGGCTCCGCCAAGGCGGATCAGATCCTGTGCCGGCTGGACCTGGCATTCCCAGGTACTCTGGCAGTCGAGCAATGGGACCCTCAGGCGCTCGCCTTGTCCCAGTCGCACGCCACACGCACCCTGGGCCTGCTGGAAGGCGGCCTGCTGATGCTGGCGGCCTTCCTCGGGGTCATTGCACTGACGACCCGCGAACAACTCTACATCGTGCTGACCTGCTGGATCCTGTGCAACCTGCGCCTGGGCGCCTGGGCGTTGAACTGGGACCATCTCTGGCTCGGCCACCTGCTGTCGCCCGACAATCTGGTCTGGTCACGCAAGCTGACGCTGCCGCTGTCGTTCACCACGACCTGGATGCTGTTTACCTGTCTGTTTCGCCAGAGTCTCGGCCCGCGGATCCTGGGCCGGCTGCGGATCATCGGCCTGACAGGCTCGGTGCTGTTGCTGACGCCGATCTTCCTTCCATCCTACGACATGTTCCAGACGGCGTCGTTCCTGGCGGCCTGGCTGGACACGGCGCTGGTAGCCACCATCCTGATCCACGCCCTGTTCCGTTCCACCACGCGCGCTTTGTTCTGGCACACGATCGGCGTCTGTTTCGCGGTCGGCGTGCTGCTCGCCGGCCTGATCCTGATCGGACTGGATCACCGGTCGTTGATCAGCGGCTGGCCGGGCACCGTCATCTTCCTGGGTTGCAATCTGCTGATCGCCCTGGCCACAGCCAACCGCATCCGCGAAAACCGGCAGATCAACCTGCGGCAGCGCAACGAACTCATCGCCCACGACTCTCTGTCGCCACTGGGCATGTTCACGCTGGGTGCCACCCGCCATTTCGAACATCTGAATCCGAATGCGCGCGGGATGCTGCTGATCAGCGACGGGCCGGACACCCCCAGCCTCAACTGGAAGGATTTCTTCCCGGACGTTGACTGGGCGGCCGTCTCACTGGCGACGGAACAGGGCCGGGACACGGAAATCCAGCTGCTGCCCAGCCCGCTACAGCCGACGACACGCAGCTTTCTGCTGCGCGCCACCCTGGTGGGCAGCAGGATCGAGGGCTCGCTGCAAGACGTCGGCGCCCGCTCGGAAACCCTCCGCAATCTGCGGCTGACGACCGACCACGATCCCCTGACGAACACTCTGAACCGGCACGGAATCGAAGACGCCACCCAGTCTTCGATCGACGATCTGCAGCAATCCGGCACCCCGTGCGCGCTGGCGTACCTCAGCCTGGACCACCTCAAACGCGTCAACGACCTGTTCGGACACTCCGCGGGCGACCAGCTACTGCAACTGGCCTGCGACCGCCTGAAATACGCGCTGACGGAGCAGCAGCAACTGGGCCGCATCGGCAGCGACGAATTCATCATCCTGTTTCCGCGGGTGCGCGCGCGCGAGGCGCGGCGCATCGGCCAGGACATCGTCGAGACCCTGAACGCCACGCCATTTCACGTCAGCAACCGCTCTTTCCAGATCAAGAGCGCCATGGGCTTGATCGACCTGGACGCCCGCATGCGTCCGAAGGACGCCATCGCCGCCGCCAGCCGCGCCTGCCGCGACGCCCGCAAGCAGCACCAGGACATCGTCCTGTACGAGGAAAACGCCCACGAGCTGTTCGACCACATCAATGAACTGCGGGTCTTCGAACAGCTGGAACAGGGCACGCCCCCCGAGGACATCCATCTGGAAATGCAGCCCATCATGTCGCTGCGCCATCCGCTGCAGACGCTCAATTTCGAAGCGCTGCTACGGGTCCACAGCCACGGCGATCACCCGCTGCAGACCTACAAGATCATCCAGGCGGCCGAAGACACCGGCATGATCACGATGATCGACAAATGGGTGTTCTCGACAACCCTGGAATGGATGGCCCAGAACGACCGGAAACTCGGCCGGACACAGCAGGTCAACGTCAACCTCAGCGGCGTGTCGCTGAACGACGACCACTTCATCGACACGCTGTTCGGCATCCTGAACCAGCAGCCCCAGTTCACCCGCCGTCTGTGCGTCGAGATCACCGAAGGTGTCGCCCTGCAGGACCTGGAACGCACGCGGCAGTTCATGCGGCGCCTGCAGCGCATGGGGGCCCGCGTGGCGCTGGACGACTTCGGCGCCGGCTACACCTCGTTTTCCTACCTGAAGGAACTGCCCGCCGACACGATCAAGATCGACGGCACCCTGATCCGCGACATGCTTGGCAGCGAGGCCAATATCGCCATCGTCAACAGCATCGTGGATCTGGCCCACAACCTGGGCATGGAGTGCATCGCCGAATGGGTCGAGGACGTCGCCACCCTGCGCACCCTGGCGGAAATGGGCGTGGACTACGTCCAGGGGTTCGTGATCTCGGCGGCGCGCCAACCCGCCGAGATCCTGGCCCACGACAACATCCTGCCGCTGATCGCCAACCCAGCGGCGCGGGCCTACGTCGAAGAGATCAGCGGGCGCAGCATCCCCGCCTGAAACGATCAGAGTTCGCCGTAGGAATGCAGGCCGGACAAGAACATGTTCACACCCAGGAAGGCGAAGCTGGTGACCAGCAGACCGCTGAGCGCCCAATAGGCGGCCATCGAGCCGCGCAGACCCTTCATCAGGCGCATGTGCAGCCAGGCGGCGTAATTCAGCCAGACGATCAACGCCCAGGTTTCCTTCGGGTCCCATTGCCAGTAGGTGCCCCAGGCATCGGCCGCCCACAGCGCGCCCAGGATCGTGGCGACCGTAAAGAAGGCGAAACCGACGGCAATTGCCCGGTACATGATGTCGTCGAGCGTTTCCAGTGACGGCAGGCGCTGAGCGATCGGTGCGCGAAACGCCAGGATCGCACCGACGATCAGGGCGCCGATACCGAAATACAGCATCCAGGTGGCGGACAATTCACGCGAACCGAACACGAACGGTTCGGCGCACAGCACGGCGCCCAGCGCGAAGACCGGGATCAACGGCTTCCAGTTGCGCGTCTCGCCATGGGACTTCACCAGATAGGCGAAGCCCACCATGGCCGCCAGACTGAAGGTGCCGTAGCCGATGAAATTGGCCGGCACGTGCAGCTTCATCCACCAGCTTTTGAGGGCCGGCACCAGGGGCTGGATCTGATAGGCATCGCGTGAGAACGAATACCACAATAGGAACACCACCAGCGAGCTGATGACCAGCAGCACGAAACCACCCAGCGCCCGCGTGGCGTAGCGGCGTTCGTAGTACAGGTAGAACAGAGCGGTGATGAGCGACATCAGCACGAAGACTTCGTACAGGTTGCTGACTGGGATGTGGCCGATGTCCGGCCCCAGCAGATGGCCTTCGCGCCAGCGCACCAGCAAACCGGTCAGGCCGGCATAGACGGCCGACCAGGTCAGCACGGTGCCCAGCCAGGCCGCCGTCCGGCTGGCGAAGCCGATCCAGTAACAGATCGTGGCCAGCACGAACAGCGCGCACATCCACAAGATGGCCGACTGCGAGGACAGCAGGTATTTCAGCAGGAAGTTCGATTCGGCCCGCGACAGGTCGCCCTGCAGCAGAGCGCCGCTGGGGCTGTACAGCCAGACGGCCAGCAGGGCCGTCAGGCCACTGGCGATCATCAGGGTACGCATGGGCCGCCACAGCCAGCCCAGCCAGCTGAATACGCCCACCGCCCCGATCAGGATCAGCTTTTCGTAATAGTCCATGAACTGGCCGTAATCGGTCAGCACATACCCGGCCCCCACGGCAAGCAGCAGGAAAAAGCCGAAGTCCGTCCAGTCGGGCCGTCCGCGCTGGCCCCGGCGGTCCCCGCTGGTATTCATGTCCCGAGGCCACAGGCCGGGAGATTCATGCGTCAGGGTATCAGTCGTCATGGCGGGCTCCTCCGAGGCGGCGCAGGGCATCGCGCAGCCGTTCAAATTCGTGATTGAAATCCAGGCCGCGCCGCTGTGTGGTCATGGCGGCCAGCCAGCTGCTGCCCCCGGTATCGCCGGGCCGGATCCAGACCCAGACGCGGCGTTCGCGGATGTAGAACATTGAAAATACCCCCAACACCAGCAGGAGGCAACCGATATAGACGATGGTCTTGCCTGGGCTGCGCGCCACCTGGAACACGCTGGCCTGGACCTGATCGAAGCCCGACAGCTGCAGCGCGACCGGCGCCGGATAATCCGGCAGCGAGGCCAGCGCAAGCACGCTCAGCCGCAACCACTGCTGTTCATGTTCAGCCCTCGGGCCATCCGCCGGCAAGGCCGGCAGATGCTGCCGTTCGCGCATCAGGGTACGCAGTTCCTGCAGGCTGAGCTGAATCATCGGAACGGCGAAATTCAGGATCTTTTCCCGTTGATCGGCGGGGGCCGAGTCGATGATGCCATTGAAACCCTTCTGCGAGAACGTGCGCAGGGCGCCCTGGGCCGCCTGGAACATGAGTTCGCGCTGTTCGCCTTCCGGCGCATTGTGGTCGGCGAAACGATGGGCGGCTTCTTCGCGCAGGGCGGGATCGGCCAGGGCCGCGCGCAGCTGCATGAATTCCTGGATCGTGCCCTGTCCGTCGGCTGGAATACGCAGATAACGGTAGGGCTCGGCCGAGGTGCTGCGCATGCCCATCAGGAACATCGGGAAGTCGTCGATCTTCACCGGCAGCATGTACTGGGTGAATTCGTGCGCCTGGCCATCGGCCCCAACCAGGCGGTACTGGACGCTGGGCCCGACGTTGCGCAGGTTGTCGTTGCGCGGCCGCGCCGCGCTGCCGGTGACGGCGGCGACGTCCTTGATCAGATTGGACGGCTGCGGATCACCACCCGTGCTCATGTTCTCGACGTTGATGACCCGCAAGCCCGTGAAGTCCACCGTCTGGCCCCCCAGACCGGCGGATAACCGCTCTTCGCGCCCGATCGTACCGGAGACGTCCTGGGGCTGCGTGCTGGCGCCATTCAGCGGCCAGGCTTTCAGTTTCACGGTGCTGCCGCCGTCATCGAAGCTGGACTGATAGACCGTGATGCCCTTGTAGTGCAGGGGCTCGTTGACCTGGATCGTGCGGTCGAAGGATTTTCCGGTGGCCAGATCAGTCACAACCACGTCGCTGCGGAAGTCGCTGGGCATGCCGGTGTCGTAGTATTTGACGTAGAACTTCTTCAGGCGGATCGAGAACGGCAGGGGCTGCAGCAACACCCCCTGGCCAGCGGACACGATGCCCATGCTGCTCTGTTTTCCGTCAGGCACCAGCATGTTGGCGCGAAAGCTGGGGTTGCGCGCCGACAGGCGGCCGGATTCCGGCACATCCGAAATCAACATATTGCCGATAATGGGTTGCTTGTCGAACAGCCAGGTCTGCAGGCGCACGGGCAGTTCGCTGTCGAGCAGCCCGCCCAGGCAGATGACGACGATAGCCACGTGCGCGAAGATGTACCCGAGGCGGTTGGCCGCGCCTTTTTTGGCCGCCACCATCCGGCTGTCGCCGTCCTGGCGGACGCGGTAGCGAAAGCCCCGGGCGCGCAGCAGCGCCCCAACCTGCCCCACGGCCTGATCGGGTGTCAGGCCACTATCCACCTCGACCTTGTGGTGGAAGGCGCGCAGGCTGGATCCACGCACGTATTCGCGAAAGGACCGCATGTCGCGCAGCATCTTGGGGGCGTTGCGCATCACGCACAGCGTCGTGGACACCACCAAAAAAGCCATGATCAGCAGAAACCACGGGCTGTTGTAGATGTGCCAGATCGAAAACTGGTCGAAGACCGTGAACCAGAAGGGGCCGAACTGATCGATATAGGTGTTGGTCGCCTGGTTCTGCGGCAGCACGGTCCCGATCAGGCTGGCGACACAGATGAACACCAGCAAACTGATGGCAAAACGCATCGAACCCAGCAGTTCGATGATTTCCGCGCCACGCACACGGGAACTGGAAGAAGACATCACGGCAGCCCGATTCAAGAAAAAAGGGAGACGCGCCAGCGCGTGTCTCCCCTTGTATTTTAAAGTTCAACCATACACCAGCTGTACGAAGAGCCCCTCCCAAGACCCTGAGCACAACCGGGAATTGCCCGGATTACGCCAATCTGGCGCAGGCATCCGGCCGCATCTGCGCGCAGCCCGGAAGCCCCAGGGCAATATCAGCGCAAGCCCGCAGCGTAATCGGCTACGGCCGCCAGATCCGGGTCGGTCATCCGGTTGACGATGTCACCCATGATGGCATTGGCCCGATCGCCCGAGCGGAAGAGTTTCAGTTGTTCCATGATGTATTCTGGATGCTGGCCGGCCAGGCGCGGAAATTCGCCCGGCAGGCCGGCACCATTGGCCGAGTGGCAGGCCGCACAGGCGGGGACCTGCCGATCGGCGATGCCCGCGCGCCAGATCTGCTGGCCGCGATCGAGGGTTTTTTCGTGCTTGGCCGTGCCCGCCGCGTTCCAGTCGAGCTTTTGCTGCGAAAGGTACAGGGCGACGTTCTGGATGTCCTGGGGCGTCAGCGACGGAGCGATGGTAGCCATGATGGACGGCGCGCCACCCGGGCCGTTGCGCACGGCCTTTTTATCGCCCTGGGCCACGAAATCTTGCAGCTGTTTGGCGATGTATTCGTGCGGCATGGCGGCCAGGTTGGGATTGGCGGGAATGGTGCTGTTGCCCCCCGCCCCGTGACAGGTGACACAGGCCAGCACGCCGCGCGACATGTCGCCATTGGCGAAGAGCTGTTCGCCAGCCTTGGCGTCCGGTACCGCGGTGGCACTCTGGGCGTGGGCCAAACCAGGCAGGGCGCCGGCAAGCACCAGGCTGCCGGCCATGAACATACTGGAAAGCGCACGCTTCATGAAGTCCTCGATTGTGATTCGGGTACGGGCGCCGGACGGCGCGGCCAATCAGACGCCGACACAGACTGGCCCAGGCGCAGGAGGGTCGGCGTAACAAATACAAGCGAAGATTATACAATAGGCATTGGCCCTCATTTTTCAGCCCTCGTCCGGTATCCTTCCATGCCGGTCCGGCTCTCCAAACCGACGTGTCCCTTCTTCATCGCGCCCGCTTTACGGTTTCAGCCGCCCGCCTGGACCAGCTTCCGCCCCCCACCACCGCCGAAGTCTGTTTCGCGGGCCGATCCAATTCCGGCAAATCATCGGCCATCAACGTGCTGACCAATCAGCGGCGTCTGGCCTTTTCCAGCAAGACGCCGGGGCGCACGCGGCTGATCAACCTGTTCGGGATTCCCGACCCGATGACCCCCGATGCCTGGCTGGGCTTTCTGGTGGACCTGCCCGGCTACGGCTATGCGGCGGTCGACCGCGCCGCCCGTGACGAATGGGCGGAAGTCCTGGGCGGCTATCTGCACGAACGATCCAGCCTGGCCGGTGTCGTGCTGCTGATCGACATTCGTCGCGGCGTCACTGACCTGGACCGGCGCCTGGCGCACTGGATCGGGTTGCGCGGCCTGCCCACCCTGGCGCTGCTGACCAAGGCCGACAAGCTTCCCTACGGCCAGCGCGTACGGGCTGTTGCCCAGGCACGCAAGGATCTCGCCGAGATCGGCACGCTGGCCGCGCTGCCCTTCTCCGCCACCCACCGGATCGGCCTGGACGAGGCCGCAGCCCACATCGAGAACTGGATTTCTCCGCAGGTCGTGCCCTGAAGACCCACAGGAACTGAAAATGACCACATTCCTTCCTTCCACCGATTTCCCCACCGTCCGGCTGCGCCGCAACCGGCGCGACGACTTTTCCCGCCGCCTGGTGCGCGAGAACCGCCTGACCACCGACGATCTGATCTACCCGGTCTTCGTGCGCGAAGGCAGCAATGTCCGCGAAGCGGTGGACTCGATGCCCGACGTCGTGCGCCACTCGCCGGACACCCTGCTGCGCACCGCCGAGGAATGCCTGAAGCTGGGCATCCCCGTGCTAGCGCTGTTCCCGAACATCGATCCGTCGCTGAAAACCCCGGACGGCATCGAGGCCGCCAACCCGGACGGCCTGATTCCGCGCACCGTGGCGCTGCTGAAGCGGCATTTCCCCGAGCTGGGCGTGCTGACCGACGTGGCGCTGGACCCCTACACCAGCCACGGGCAGGACGGCCTGATCGACGCGGACGGCCAACTGCTCAACGAGCCCACGGTCGCCATGCTGGTGCGCCAGGCGCTGACCCACGCCGAGGCCGGCGTGGATATCGTCGCCCCCAGCGACATGATGGACGGGCGCATCGGCGCGGTGCGCCAGGCGCTGGACGGGCGCGGGCGCATCCATACCCGCATCATGGCGTATTCGGCGAAATACGCCAGCGCCTTCTATGGCCCGTTCCGCGACGCGGTGGGATCGGCCGCGAACCTGGGGACATCGAACAAGGCCACCTACCAGATGGATCCGGCCAACCGCCTGGAAGCCCTGCGCGAAGTCGCCGCGGACATCCGCGAGGGCGCCGACATGGTGATGGTCAAGCCCGGCCTGCCGTATCTGGATGTGCTGCGCGAGGTGAAGGACGCTTTCGGCATGCCGACCTACGCCTATCAGGTCAGCGGCGAGTACGCGATGATCAAGGCGGCGGCGGCCAACGGCTGGCTGGATCACGACAAGGTGATGATGGAATCGCTGCTGGCCTTCAAACGGGCGGGCGGCGACGGGATCCTGACGTATTTCGCCATCGCGGCGGCGAAGCTGCTGCGAAACTAATGCCCCGCCGGCCGCTGCGCGGCCGGGCGCACGCCCACGGTCACGTCCAGCGCCAGGGTCTTGCCGCTGCGCATCACGCCCAGGCGGGCGACATGGCCTGCCTTCAAAGGCGCCAGCCGATTGAGCAGATCGAAGGAATCCCGCACCGGCTGGCCGTCCAGCGACTGGATGATGTCACCCACCTGCACGCCGGCGCGGGCCGCCGGCCCGCGCGGCAGCACGCGGGCGACGATCGCGCCCTGCGCGCTGCCCAGGTGGAAGGCCTGCGCCAGATCAGGGGTGATGTCCTGGGGCTCTAGCCCCAGCCAGCCGCGCTGAACGTGGCCGGACTGGATGATCTGATTCAGGATCTGATGCGCGGGCCCCGACGGGATCGCAAAGCCGATGCCTAGGGATCCCCCGGTTTCGGAGTAGATGGCGGTGTTGATCCCGACCAGGCGCCCCTGCGTATCGATCAGCGCGCCACCCGAATTGCCCGGGTTGATGGCTGCGTCGGTCTGGATGAAGTCTTCGTAGGTATTGATCCCCAGGCGATTGCGCCCCAGGGCGGAGACAATGCCCTGTGTGGTCGTCTGGCCGACCCCGAACGGATTGCCGATCGCCAGCACCACGTCGCCCACCCGCACGGACTGTTCCGGATCGAAGACGATGGTGGGCAGCTTGTCCAGATCGATCTTCAGCACGGCCAGGTCGCTTTCCGGGTCGGTGCCGACGATGCGCGCCGCCGCCTGGCGGCCGTCCCGCAGGCTGACCTCGATCGAATCGGCGGACTCGATCACGTGGTAGTTGGTCAGAATATAGCCATCGGCGCGCACGATCACGCCCGACCCCAGGCTGGTGGAATTCTGCCGCTGGGTGAAACCCGGCAGGCTGCGCAGCAGCTGCCGCAGCGCAGGATCGGCGGGCAGCGGCACCAGCGGCACGTCCACATGCTTGCGCGTGTAGACGTTGACCACTGACGGCGCCGCCCTGGCGACCGCCGAAGCGTAGCTGACCACCGGCAGCGCCGGGCCGGCGGCCCCGCCCGCGACGCTGTTGCCGGCGGGCGGTTGATTGCCCGGCAGCCACTGCGGCCGCAGGGTGGACACCAAGAACAGCACGCCCAGACAGACCGTCACGGTCTGGGCAAAAATCAGCCACAATCGTCGCATTGGCATGAATTTCCCGATCAGCAAAGGACACGTTTGTTATGAAACCACAGATTTCCCGTCAGGAGCTGGAACACTGGCTGAACATCACGCTGCAACCCGAACGGTTCCGCGACTATTGCCCTAATGGCCTGCAGGTCGAGGGCCGCGCCGAGATTCGCCACATCGTCACGGGGGTGACGGCATCCCAGGCCCTGATCGACGCCGCCATCGCCCGCGGCGCCGATGCGATCCTGGTGCATCACGGCTGGTTCTGGAAAAACGAGAATCCCTGTATCCGCGGCCCGAAACACCGCCGCCTGTCGGCTCTGCTGGCCCAGGAGATCAATCTGTTCGCCTATCATCTGCCGCTGGATGCCCACCCGGAATGGGGCAACAATGCGCAATTGGCGCGGGTGATGGACTGGACTCCGGAGATCCAGCCGGATGGGACGCCGACGCGCTGCGGCCCGGACAATCTGGTCTGGCTGGGCGCGCCCGCCTGGGACTGCACGGTGGGCGAGTTGTCGACCGATGTGGCTCAGCGTCTGGGGCGCAAGCCGCTGGTGATCGGCGAGCTGGATCAGCCGGTGCGACGTTTGGCGTGGTGCACTGGGGCTGCGCAAAGCATGATGGATGCGGCGCTGGCTGCGGGCGCGGATTGTTTCGTGAGCGGCGAGATTTCGGAACCGACGGTGCATCTGGCGCGCGAAACGGGTAGTGCGTACATTAGCGCGGGGCATCATGCGACTGAGCGCTATGGGGTGCAGGCGCTGGGCGCGGCGATCGAGGCGCAGTTCGGGGTGCCTTGCACTTTTGTGGATATCGATAATCCGGTTTGAGGAGTGGGTTCTTTTGTTGGATCTCATTGATGCGGGCTGCGATGCGGGTTCTTTTGTTGGATCTCATCGGCGCGGCCAGGTGCCTGGTGGCACAGGTCGCAACCTGGCGGCTTCGCCGGATGTGGACGAGTAAGCTCCAACAGTGCCCCCAGGCACCTGGCCGCGCCGATTGACGCAAGTTTGGGGCACCTGCCCACCAACACCTGGGTTCTCCGACAAGACGCGCACCAAAAGAAGTGCGGTGCACGGTGGCGACGCAGTCACGCGGTAACGCTATGGCACCGGGCATTAGGGCGATGACGTCATGCTTGGGATCGACGACGTCATCGCCCGATGCGCGCCTAAGACTATCGCTTCAACGAGTCGCGGATTTCGCGCAGCAGCAGGACGTCTTCGGGGGTTGCGGGGGCGGCGGCGGGCGCGGGGGGCGCCTCGAAGCGGCGGCGGGCGTTGTTCACCATCTTGACCAGGATGAACACGACCAGGGCCAGCAGAATGAAATTGACGAAGACGGTCAGGAAATGCCCCCATGAAAACACCACGGCGCCCGCCTTTGTCAGATCGGCGGCCGTCATCGGACCGGCGTAATTTTCGGGCAGGCGCATGACCCAGAAGAGGTTGTCGAAGTTGACTTTACCGCCGACGATGAAATTGATGATCGGCATGACCAGGTCGTTGACGATGGAGTCGATGATTTTCCCGAACGCACCACCGATGATCACGCCGATGGCGAGATCCATCATGTTGCCCTTGACGGCAAATTCCTGGAATTCTTTGATGAAACCCCGTGCGCTGGCCATATTGAGTCTCCCCTTCTCGGTTTACCCTACTGGGCGTAACGCTATAATACGCGGTTGAAGAGCTTCGTGGATGCCTGAATCCGCCCAGGCTGCGGCATCCCCGCGCACAGACAGTTTATTGACAAACGCCTCCGCCCGCTGGGCGGCTATCAGGGATTACAAATGAGTCAGAATCCGACACAGTCCGACGAGCAGGGCGCGGTCGACCCGAACCTGCCCCCCGACCCTTCACGCCGTTTTTGGGTGGCTTCGGCCTGTACTCTGGGCGGCGTGGCGGGTGTCGCCACGGCCGTGCCGTTTGTCGGCTCGTTTGCTCCTTCCGAAAAAGCAAAGGCCGCCGGCGCCCCCGTCGAGGCCGACATCTCGAATCTGCCCATGGGCCAGATGATGGTCGTCGAATGGCGCGGCAAGCCGATCTGGATCGTGCGCCGCACGAAGGCCGAACTCGAAGACCTGGCAAAACACGACGGCGAGCTTGCCGACCCCCTGTCCAAGCGCCCCGGCTTCACGCCGCCCTTCGCCGAAAACGAATATCGTTCACGCAAACCCGAAATCTTCATCTGTATCGGCATCTGCACGCACCTGGGCTGCTCGCCGACCGCGCACTTCCAGACGGGCGCCCAGTCGGGCCTGCCCAATGACTGGCCGGGCGGCTGGCTGTGCCCCTGTCACGGTTCCACGTTCGACCTGGCTGGCCGCGTCTTCAAGAACAAGCCAGCTCCCGACAATCTCGAAGTCCCGCCCTATGCGTTTTCACCCGACGGCACGCACGTCGTGATCGGTGTGGACACCTACCCCAACAAGGCCTGATGAACACGCCGTTCATCGATCCCCGAGACTGAAGGAGCCGTTCATGGCCGAAAACAACGTTGAAACGACCGGGTTGCTGGGCTGGGTCGACCGCCGCTTCCCGCTGACCAAGATGTTCAAAGAGCATATGTCCGAATACTATGCTCCGAAAAACTTCAACTTCTGGTATTTCTTTGGGTCGCTCGCCCTGCTGGTGCTGGTGCTCCAGGTCGTCACCGGGATCTTCCTGGTGATGAACTACAAACCCGACGCGCGCTTTGCCTTCGAATCCGTCGAATACATCATGCGCGAAGTGCCCGGCGGCTGGTTTATCCGCTACATGCACTCCACGGGTGCCTCGATGTTCTTCGTCGTGGTCTACCTGCACATGCTGCGCGGCCTGTTCTACGGGTCCTACCGCAAGCCCCGCGAACTGGTGTGGATCTTCGGCGTGGGGATTTTCC
This sequence comes from Castellaniella sp. MT123, assembly GCF_039614765.1. NCBI lineage: Bacteria > Pseudomonadati > Pseudomonadota > Betaproteobacteria > Burkholderiales > Alcaligenaceae > Castellaniella > Castellaniella sp. MT123. The sequence goes on along the minus strand of NZ_CP154879.1, from coordinate 2,677,363 downwards.
TGTCGCTGATGGGCGAGGCCTTCTTCGGCTACCTGCTGCCCTGGGGCCAGATGTCCTACTGGGGCGCCCAGGTGATCGTGAACCTGTTCTCGGCCATCCCCTTCATCGGTCCGGACCTGTCCCTGTGGATCCGCGGCGACTACGTGGTGTCCGACGCCACCCTGAACCGCTTCTTCTCGTTTCACGTGATCGCCATCCCGCTGGTGCTGATCGGCCTGGTCGTGGCGCACATCATCGCGCTGCACGAAGTGGGCTCGAACAACCCCGACGGCGTCGAAATCAAGCAGGGCCCGAAGGACAAATACGGCCATCCGGTCGACGGCATCCCCTTCCACCCCTACTACTCCGTGCATGACGTGGTCGGCGTGGCGGGCTTCCTGATCGTGTTTGCCGCGATCATTTTCTTCGGCCCCGAAATGGGCGGCTACTTCCTGGAATACAACAATTTCATCCCGGCCGATCCGCTGAAGACGCCGCCGCACATCGCGCCGGTCTGGTATTTCACGCCGTTCTACACGATGCTCCGCGCCACGACCAGCGACTTCACCTGGGTCCTGTCGGCCGGTGCCGTGATCGCCGCCCTGGCACTGTTCGTCAAGGGCAAGCTCTCGGGCATCTGGCGCTTGGCCGTACCGGCGATCCTGATCATCGTGGCCATCCTGATGAGGACGCTGGACGCGAAATTCTGGGGTGTGGTGTCCATGGGCGGCGCCGTCGTCATCCTGTTCTTCCTGCCGTGGCTGGATCATTCCCCCGTGAAATCGATCCGCTATCGTCCGTCGTGGCACAAATTCCTGTACGCGGTCTTCATCGCCGATTTCCTGATCCTGGGCTGGCTCGGCACGCAACCTGTGACGCCGACCTTCACGACCCTGGGCCAGATCTGCTCGGTCATCTACCTGGCGTTCTTCCTGGCGATGCCCGTCTGGAGCCGACTCGGCACATTCAAGCCGGTCCCGACCCGCGTCACGTTCCGCGCTCATTGATAGGCCTCTCGACTGACTGTTACGGAAAGATCATGATCAAAAAACTGCTCGGTGCCCTGGCCCTGTCCCTGACCTGCACGCTCGCCTTCGCGGAAGGCGGGCCGCATCTGGACCGCGCCCCGGACCGCATCACTGATCTGGCAGCTCTGCAGAACGGCGCGAAGCTGTTCGTCAACTACTGCCTGAACTGCCACAGCGCCAACTCCATGCGCTACAACAAACTCATGGACCTGGGCCTGACCGAAAACGAGATCAAGAAAAACCTGCTGTTCTCTCGCGACAAGATCGGCGATCTGATGACGGTCTCCATGACGCCCGCGGATGCTAAAAAATGGTTCGGCGCAGCCCCTCCGGACCTGTCCGTGATGGCCCGCGCGAAGAACACGAACTTCGGTCCGTCCGGCGTGGACTACATCTACACGTACCTGCGCAGCTTCTACCGCGACACATCGAAAAAGACCGGCTGGAACAATGTCGTGTTCCCCAGCGTAGCGATGCCTAACGCGCTCTGGGAACTCGAAGGCCCCCGCAGCTACACGGACATCACGGTCCACCAGGTCGCCGACGCCAAGGGCGCCGAGCACTGGCAACGCACGACCACGGTCTATGACGCCGCCGGTTTCCCGACCGTCAAGAACGAAACCCTGACCGACTACACTGGCGAGGCTTCCACGACCGGGCGCTTCGATTCCGCCGACCAGAAGACCTTCTCCCAGTTCGAGAGCAACGTCGCCGATATCAGCAATTTCCTGGGCTGGATGTCCGAACCCGGGCAACTGGAACGCAAGCAGATCGGCGTCTGGGTGATGCTGTTCCTGTTCCTGTTCCTGTTCGTGGCGATCCGCATGAACAAGGCCTACTGGAAGCATGTCCGATAAATCATGCGCCCCTCGGGGCGCATCCCCCGCTTTTTCTGTATTGGAATCCACGACATGATGGTGCTCTATTCCGGGACGACCTGCCCATTTTCGCAACGCTGCCGTTTCGTGCTGTTCGAGAAAGGTATGGATTTCGAGATCCGCGACATCGACTTGTACAACAAGCCGGAAGACATCGCGGTCATGAACCCCTACGGCCAGGTACCCATCCTGGTCGAACGGGACCTGATTCTGTACGAATCGAACATCATCAACGAATACATCGACGAACGCTTCCCGCATCCGCAGTTGATGCCGGCGGACCCGATCATGCGCGCACGCACCCGCCTGTTCCTGTACAACTTCGAAAAGGAACTGTTCGTCCACGTCTCCACACTGGAAAACCGCAGCATCCGGGATGAAAAAATCCGCGATACGGCACGGGCCAACATCCGTGACCGCCTGGCCCAGCTGGCGCCGCTGCTCGTGAAGAACAAGTTCATGCTGGGCGAAGAGTTCTCCATGCTGGACGTGGCTGTGGCGCCGCTGCTGTGGCGCCTGGCGCATTACGGCATCGAACTGCCCAAGAGCGCCGCGCCGATCCAGAAATACGCCGAGCGCCTGTTCTCCCGCCCGGCCTACATCGAGGCTCTGACGCCGTCCGAAAAGGTCATGCGTCGCTGATATGCAGGAAACCTCGACCAAGCCGTATCTGATCCGTGCCCTGCACGAGTGGTGCACGGACAACGGCTATACGCCCTACCTGGTGGTCACTGTGGATGCCAACACCGTGGTCCCGGTCGCGCACGTGCACGACGGCCAGATCACGCTGAACATCAGCCCCCTGGCCACCAACCGCCTGACGCTGGGCAATGAATACATCGAGTTCGAGTCCCGCTTCAACGGTATGGTCGAACATCTGTTCATCCCGGTCGCGGCCATCTCGGCGATCTACGCCCGGGAAACCGGCGCGGGCATGGGGTTCGAGGTCGTGGCATCCCAGCCTTACCCGGGGGGGGACGAGTCCCAGCCGACCGCCACACCCTCGACCCTGGCACCGGCATCTTCGGGCGACGACTCGCCAGACGGCCCCAAGCCGTCGCACCTGAAGATCGTCAAATAAAACCCGCTGTTCCTGTAGAATGGCGGTCCTTGGCCGGCTTAGCTCAGTTGGTAGAGCAGCTCACTTTAATGTGTAAGTCTATGGCGTGTTGCTTTACTGCCCCATAAGAGGTAGCATCCCACGGGTGTTGTTGTTTGCCTATCTTTGATAGGCGAGTAGCAGGTGGGGGCCTGGGGGAGGGCAAATGGCTGTGGATAAGTCCGTGCTTGCGCGGTGGCGTTCGCTACCTGCCGCCGATGTATTGCCATCCTTAGCGCATTATGCGAAGCGCGACGTCTCGTACTCCCCCCTGAAGTCCCCTCTTTCATCAAGATGGCACGCACGCTATGGTAGTCGTGAGTTTGAACTCATTCTGACCGGTCCCAAATTTTGGGACCCGCGTGCAGCCAGAGGCGGCGGTGGTGCGGTTGACTTGGTCATGTATCTGGCGCAAATCAACTTTACGGATGCTGTGCGCCTGCTCCACGAGAAAGGGCTGTAGCCTCGCCATGGCCATCGTAGATACAGGAGCTAGCCCACGCTATATCATCACCTCGGAGCGCTCCCCTGGTAGGCCGCGCTTTTGGGCGACAGCCTGGGTGGTGATGACGGCAGGGAAAGGCTGGGCAGCTAACACTCTAATCACTAGACTGCGTCATATCGATAATTTCTATCGGCATTGCGACACCAAGTTCGGCATTGACTCACTGGACTCTGCGCTCGGAGAGTCTAACGCTGCACGAGTACATCGCATGGCGGATGACTTTTATGTGGGATTGACATCTAACACAAAATACACCACCACGGATGTCCAGTCTTGGGATGCTGTGCGAGGATTTGTTCTCTACTTTGCCAGATACTGGGCCATTAAGGATGACTCCTGGCGAGCTGTTATCGGAGCGCTCAAAGGGACTGGGCGTATAAGGCCCCCGAAGCGGGGTTGTATTAAATTTGCCCGCTCCCTGCCCGATAGGACTCTCACAGACCTGTTAGCAATCGCTCAGCCGGCATCTATCCGCAACCCGATTAAGAGTCGAGCAATACAAATCCGGAATTGGCTTATTTTGCTCTTGATGCTGCTATGCGGTTTAAGGAGAAGTGAGGTATTGCTTCTAACCGTTGATTCCCTCAAGCACGACATAGAACCAAAAACCGGTGAGCTCCAATACTGGCTGGATGTAACAACAACAGAAGACAATACCATCAACGACAGTAGAGCCACCCGGCCCAGTATGAAGACTGCAAACGCGCATCGACAAGTGCCAATTTCTTATGAACTCGCATCCCTTGTCGAAAACTACGTTGCGGACTTCCGAGGGGATGTCGCTCAGCATAACTTCTTGCTAACGTCGAGCACAAGCAAGCCGTTGTCAGCTGAAAGTGTCAATAAGATGTTGGTGGACTTTTCCGAAAGACTGGAGCCGCAGGCTTTGCAGCGGTTTAGAGAGCGAACCGGAGGTAAGCAGCATATCTCGCCTCACGACCTCCGACATACCTGCGCAACTGTCAGATATGCGTTATTCATCGCAACCGATTCAAATCGAGAGCTCGCGTTCCAACGCATGAGAGCCTTCTTTGGCTGGGCTATTGAATCCGATGAACCGGCCCTATACGCGCGCGCTGCTATCCATGACGACCTGCTTAAATCATGGAATGACCTATTCGATAAAAAGGTTGAACTCCTGCGACAAGGAATAGAATGAGCGCTACTCAACGGCCGGACTTAGTTGAAGTTTCTGGCACTCCCCCCGAAAACCTGCTCACTTGGGCGTGGCCGGTCTCGCCGGTCATATTTAAGATATATGACAAGTACGCAGACGTTGAAGTAAGCCTAATGACGGGCGCCTCTACTTGGACATTTTTTGTTCAAGGTCACAGCGTTAGTTTCGACTTTCTCCCTGGAGAGAGAGGTGCGCTGCAGCAGAAGCTCATAATGCTGACACAGCGAGACCATGCCCCTTCGTCCATTTATAAGTTCACTCGCTCCTTACTTGCGCACTGGGGCCTTTATATCAAGATACTCGAAGGTGGCCCTTCGGAGTTGGAGGACCTGTGGGAGGGGCACGTCAAAACAATTGACACTGCAAAAGCAGGAAAGGCCCTCCTTAAGCTTGCAGTTTTGTCATCCTTAGGGCCCTGGCGGAATGAGCATGAGGATTTAGTTGGAAGCCTTGATACAAGGGCAAACCCTTCGCTTGCCGCCCAACAAAGCCGCCTGCGACGTCGTGAGCAACTCCTTAGCCTAGAGGTCCAATCCCAGTTGGTAAAGGTATTGGATAACGGAGCAGAAAGAACACACCTATCGGAGAGGCAAGCCGAAGGATTAGCGGCACTAGCGCTAATTTTTCAGCATGGCATGCGCCCTGTTCAATTACTCTCGTTGAGACTTGAAAATATTTGGACCTTTACCGATGCGGCCGACGACACCATCTGCGTCGTATCGTTTCATACAGCAAAGCAAAGGACTGGAAAAACCGTAGATGGCGAGATGGCGCGTCAGATAAAACAAGAGTGGTCCCATCCGGTCATTAGGTTAAGAGAATTTGCACAGTCATCTGGACGAGACCGCCTATTTGGCGACAGCTCTGCGCCGAAGCTCTGGACCAAGGTAAAGCGAGTGTGTGCCGAAGTCGGAGTAAAGGTCAATTTCACCGCCAAGCAATTGCGACACACCTCTGCACAGGCCCTGGCTGATGCCGGGCACAGTAGGCGAAGCTTAAAGTGGTTCTTGGGGCATTCCAATGAAAACGCTGCTACCACTTATATCCGTGCTAGCCGACAACAGGTTGCCCTGATAAATCTCGCGTTGGGGACATCCCCGCTATATAACTCCATCCTCTCGCTGGCTTCGGGAAAGTTCGTTTCCATCGAAGAGCTAAGCCGCATGCCGGAAGAGCAGCAGATTGGCGGCGTGGTAGGTGCGCGGCTTATCGCTGGAATCGGTCAGTGCAGTTCTGGCCAAAGCTCTTGCGGGTATGACCCAGTATCTTCGTGCTACAGCTGTCCAAAGTACATCCCGGCGCTGAATCCTGCTGCTCACATGGAGGCCATAGCAGGAATGCGTGAGCAAATACTGACGTTCCTTGGCAATGGGAGGTCAGAGCAAAGTCCAGCTTACCTTCAAATGACGAAGGCTCTTGCGGGTGCACAGAAAGCACTCGAAGAATCGAAACGCATCCTTGGGTCCCATGATGGCTAAGCTTAAAATATTTTCTCGTGGCGTCGGAACGCCACCAGACAGCTACACGTCATTCATCAAGCGCTCACGGGCATTTGTCGAACTGAAGGGCCTATCATGGGAAACCCCAGTCGATGACAAGGGTGATATCCATAAAGCCTATCAATGGGACCTCAGACAATTAACTGGTAGTCATGCGCGGAATGCGGCTCGCATAACTAGCTTATCCATCGATAGTAGTGTCAGAGCTCGGGCTCTGGCAGAAGGCTGGCCAGAGTCCTTATTGCCCTCATGCCTGATTTTGCCATCAGACACGCAGGATTTCCTGAAGGCGGTAGTTGCTCATCGGTGTAAGGAATCCATAACTCCACGCACCGTTAGGCATGAACTACGAGTGTTTAGAAAATTATTTTCGGTGACAGCAAAGAGTCCATGGAATCTCAATACAGATGATTTCAATCGTTTCGTAGCACTGGAAAGCAATAACGTAAAGACACTATCGATAATGAGCGTTCTGGTTAAGCTAATTAATCAGAAGATGATATCGCGTCACTCACCCCTGGCGCCGGAGCTGCGCGAAGAATCAAAGGCTCAATTGGCTTCTGGGTTTGCTGAACGAAAGTCTGAGAAGAAACTTCCACAGGCTGAATCACTACATGAGTTGACAAGGATTCTATTCCACGAGCAGCCATTCGGACACCAGGACAGCGTCCGCTTTTGCGCTACCAAATTATTGCTGCTCACCGGGTTGAGGCTTAACGAAATATTGTTGCTTCCAGAGGACTGCTTGCGCTGGGAGGAGCATACCGATATTGTTACAGGCAAGCCCGCAGGTGACGTTGGTGGAACCAGTCGGTCTCTCAGACTGCGCTACTTTGGAGAGAAAAGAGAGCAAGGACGTCCGGACCTGCTGGTCGAGGACTATCAATGGATTCCAGAACGATTTCATCAGCTTGTCGTGGACGCGGTATCGGCAGCACTTGTGGCGACCGCGCCACTGCGCCGGACATTGAGAAGCGGCACAAGCAGTTGCCGTCAGTTCCAAACTTCAGCTGGGGTGAATCTGACTATCGCTGACATGCTTTTCTTGGTAATTCAAGGCGGCACGGGCGAACTCCCCATTGAAATTCCATGCAACACAGAAATAGAAACTATTGCAGAGAGCAGCTTTTATCCCTTTTTGGGCCTTGGGGTACGACCTGGCCGGAGCTCTATCTTTAGTCGATACGGCAAGTCAGACAGTAGTTGTTCTATGCAAATCAATCCGCATTCATTACGTCACTTAATGAATACAGAGTTGTTCAGGCTCAACGTCCCCGACACCATCATTACGCAACATTTCGGACGAAGCTCCATTCAACAGAGCTATGAGTATGACCACAGGAGTCTTTCGGAGAAACTGTCTTTTGTACAGCTCCCTCCCAGTGCTAGTGACAATATTGCACCAGGAACCACCCAAGAAATCGTAGCGAAGATGATAGTGTCTGGCTTCGCAACGCAAAGCCATATCTCACAGTCTTTTCAGCGCATTCAAAAGGAGCACGGGGATGAGGCCGCATTCAGCTATATTGCAGCCAATTCGGATGGATTCCACGTTACTCCGTTTGGTTTCTGCACCACCAGCTTTGCAATGAATCCATGTGCGAGACACCTTAAGTGTTTTGATTCGTGCAAGCACTTCATTGCAAGCGGTAATGACGAGCATCGCATTGCTTTGGAAGAGTTGCGTGGCCGTCTTGCAGAGATGAGGAGTGCTGCTGCGGCAAAACCGGTGACTTCTATTGGCCGGAAAAATCAAATCGTTCACGCAGAGCGGCTCCTAAGCGGAGTAGATGCAGCCCTAAAGGCCCAACCTGGTGACACAGTCTTCAGCGAGGGTAATGACCACTCCGCTCCGAAGAAGGACATCTTCACATGAAATCAAAGCGAGATACAGACCATATCGTTCTCGCAGGCCTTTTAGACGAGTTGCTTGCCTCAAACGTGACAATTACTGTCCGCGAAGTTGCTCGTAGGCATGCCTTTCTGCGCACTGCCTCCGCCTTCACTCGCAACACAGAACGAATGGCGCTGATTGAGCAGGCTCAGAGCAGGCAATTGCAGCTACGGAACAACCTGAATCCTTTTGTCGCAAAGGCAGCATCACTTTCGGACAAACTTGGTCGTCAAGCAGAGCGGGTCTCCGAGCTTGAGGAGCAGGTGAAAGCTCTAATTGTCTCGCATGCAGCATGTGTAAGGGCTGTTGCCACTTCTGGCGGAATGCCCGCGCTTACACGCTTCTGGGCAGAATACAAGAAGATTGGTGATGTTCTTGAAAACGTCAGCGCTTTTCCACAACGTGCTGAAGTGGTCAGCCTGCCCCTCAAAAAGAAGGATGAGGGTCGGTGAGCCCTCTTGCAATCTGCTATACTTTTTTGTTATGCCGGTTTAGCTCAGTTGGTAGAGCATCCGCCTTGATTATGTACGAGTGCTCCGTTGGAAACGGCGGAAGTAGAACCCTTCAAATTCGGGGAACGCTAAAGCCTTTTAGGCAAAGCCAATCCCGAGCCAAGCTTGCATAGCAAGAAGGTGTAGAGACTAGACGGAGGGGGCCTAAGGCGAAAGCTACGGTCAAGGGATAGTCCAGACCACAAACGTCAGGCGACGAAAGTCGTAGTGGTAAGGTAAGCGGGAGGTCGTCAGTTCGAATCCGACAACCGGCACCATAGATTTATCTTCAGAAGAGCAACAGCTGTTGAAACAGAGGGCAACACCCGACTTTCTAAGTTGTTGTTTTTATTGCCTTTATAAGGCAACATCATACAAGTGCATATAATGCCTTGTAATGAGAAGGTCGGGGGTTCGATTCCTCTAGCCGGCACCAATGAATTCAAATACTTAGGTCAGCCCGAATGGGCTGGCCTTTTGTTTTCTTTGTCCATGCAACCGCTATGTAAGCCAATTCGATCAATGCAAATCCATGGATGGGGTAGGCTGTAGGCATATCCACGTACTCGCTATGCTATGTGTAATGCAGTCATACAACATCCTGCATTCACGGAAGATGTACGTGGTTGAAAATGGCCAGGAACAGCCGTGGACTACTGTTTCTTTGCCTTCTGCTGAAGCAGTTCCAAGAGCCTCTTTGCTGTTTTAACCTGTCCGTCTTGCTCCAGGCGTTTCAGCAAGATTTCCGGCTTGGGTTGTATGGTGATGTCCAGACGGAATCGGTGGAATGCTGCCATCACTTCGGACGGATGCGAAGCGCACAGCGCGTCGAGGAAATCATCCGGTTTCTGTAACGTGATGCCCAACTTGGTCAACGCGCCTTTCTTGAAGTCTTTGACGTTGCGCGATGTCAGGGTGACCGTCGAGTGATCGGGATAGGCCTTCGTGGCAACCAAGTGGTAGGCACATGCCGCGACGTGGATGTCTTTGGCGGAGTGGACGGCAGGTTCCACGGCTTTGAATCGGGCCTGAACGCTTTTTGTCGCCACCAGTGCGTTGGGTAGCGCGTTCTTCATGCGGTTTTCGTTGATCTTGGCTTCGGCCAGGGTCTTTTTGCGTCCGGTTTCAACCAGCGCCCGGCTGACTTCATCCAGGATCAGGGGCGACCAATGCAGGGCAAGCAGCCCTTGGTAGTCCAGGTAGATGAGCAGGCCGCGTGTCGTCGCGGGAAACAGCACATCGGCGTCGGCGACAACAGGGATGCTCACGATGCGAAAATTTCCTCGCTCAGCCCCTCAGAGAGGCTCTTGAGCGCCTGCGCCTGGCGTGCGCGCTCTTTGGACTGCCATTGCAGGACCACGCTACGCAGCACCCGGCGTTGGTTCCCCACTTTTTGGTGCAGCGCGATGACGCCGGTGTCGATCAGCTTCACCATGTAGGGGCGGCTGACGTTGACCAGTTGGGCTGCCTCTTCTGTTGTCAGTACAGAATCAGCTTCACCCACTGCCGGGGTGAGGTGGTGGTCTACCGTCCCCTTGTCCGTGATCAACTGCACATTGGTGTGCCCCAACACCTCGGCCAGGTCATGAGTAATGGCATCACGTGCTTTCTTGCTAAGTTTGACGTGGCGCTGCACGACGGACATAAAAGGTTCCACAGAGAACGACAGCGCCACCAATGGTGGCATTGACGCGGTTTTCCTGGTGCGGGCAGCGGGCCGATTGGTGGTCGGAGCGGTGCGCGGCTTAGCGGCAGAGCGGTGAGCGGTAGTCATGCGTCTCATGGTAGCACATTCGCGAAATACTCGAAATACACGAAAATCAATCTTGTCTCTGGGGTTGCTCATGCTTCAGCAGTAGAGCAATCCCCGCCCCGTGAGCGCGACAAAGACCCGCGGCATCGGCGCCGCCACCCGGATCGAGCAGCCATAGCTGCCCCCGTGTGAAGAAACGGTCGCCCAGCGGATACGAGCCCGTCATCGGAGCGATCAACGCGCGTTGGCAGAGACTCAATGGCTGCCCGGACTGCTTGAGCGATTCGACGAATCGTTCGGCTGCCGCATCCACATCGGGCGAGACTGTGTGCAAAATGCCCCAGCGGATGCCGTCGTACGTCCGCGTCACCCCCACGAAGATCTGTTGCTCACCGACACGGAAAGGCGTTTGCCAGAGTCTGACGGTGACGACGGCCTTGCCCTGCGCGTTCTGAATCAGGCGTTCGAAAGCGAGATCGTTGATACGGTTGTTCCAGAGCGCCAGCGCGAGCGGTGCCGTGGTGTAGTCCAGACCCTGTCGTGCCAGGCGCAGCAGGCTGTTCAGATCCGGCCTATCGGCGGGGAGCCAGCCTGCCCGGCGCAGAAGAGCGGACAATGCATCCGCGCCTGACGTGGCGATGGCAAACGAGAGCGGCTGATCGGACGCGCCAAACAGAGACGATGTGCTCGTCAGTTTCTGTGCACGCAGTATGTCGTCCAAAGGCTGATCGACGTGGATGATGGTTTCCGGGGCGGAAACCGGGGCTGGCAGCGTGCGGGTGGCGGCATAGGCGACAAACCCGGCAACCGCGATCGCGACCAGGCCGAAGGCCGCCGCTTTTCGGCTGCGTTCGGCCGGCGCATCCCAATCCATTCGCCCGCCGACACTGAGCCATTCCGTCAGGCTGATGCCCACAATCAGCCAAAGTGCGCCAACCAGGTAACCCGCCCAGACGTCGCTCAAAAAGTGTGCGCCGAGCATGATGCGGCTGAGGCCGATCAGGAACACCAGTGCAACCGTCGAGAAGAACAGGTGGACCCGCGTCTTCCACCGGGCTGCGGAGCGGATCAGCAGATAGCCCACGAAACCGTAAAAGGCGACGGCAATGGTCGCGTGCCCGCTCGGAAACGAATAGGAAGTTTCAAGCAGGACGGCCTCGGTCGGCCGTGGCCGCTCGAAGGCCAGCTTACCCAGAGAGCTGAAAGCCACCGCTCCCAGGCTGGAGACCAGCAAACCCACAACCGCGTACTTCCGGTTCACGAGCCAGAGCAGTAGCGCCCCGATCAGCAACAGCACCCCGACCACCGGCAGCTGGCCCAAATCGGTTATCCACACGAACGGAGGAATGGCCACCGGCGCGCGAAAAGTGGCAACCAGTTGGGCCGTGGCGTGATCAATCGCGACAATCGGGTCCGAGGTGACAACGTCCTCGACGATGCCGGCGAACAAGGCCAGAACATAGGTAAACGCCAGGACGAGAACCGTCAGCGGCAGGCCCTGAAAATGCGTGCGATCGATACGACCCGCGAGGAAGCGGATGCCGGCCGGATGCCGACGCACCCACCGCCGTATGTAGGCATTGCGACCCAGAGCCTCTTTGATCGAACGCATGAGCGAAACCGTCACCCGCCATGCATCGCGCCCCTTGCGCACGACAAAGCGCTGCAAGAGCCAAAGCAGCACCCATGCGACCAGCACGGCCACCACCACCATCCCGGCCCGCGACATCCACGTTTGCGCAACCTTGAGCGACTGTCCGAACAGATAGCCGCCGCCCACCCACTGCAGCCCCCACCCGATCGCCCCCAGGAAGTTCCAGAAAAGGAACGTGCGATACCTCATTTGCACGGTACCGGCGACGAATGGCGCGATTTCCTTGACGCTCGGGATGAAGCGCCCCAGAAAAACGCTCTTGGCGCCATGCCGGTCAAAAAAGCGGTGGACCTGCTCGAAATGGCCGGGGGTCAGAAACCAGACGCCACTGCGCGTCCATTTCTGACCGTAACGCTCTCCCAGCCAGTAATTGAAATTATCGCCAAGGACAGCGCCGGCAATGGCGAACCACAACAGATCACCGAAGTCCAGGTAGCTGCCGGCCGCCCAAGCCCCCAACAGCAGCAACAGCGTCGAGCCGGGCAGAAACAGCCCGACGACAAGCGCCGTCTCCAGCAGAGCGGCCAGGAAGGCCGCCCAATAACCCAGCATATGGAAGTGCTGGATGGATGGCAGGATGGCGCTGAAGAATTTCTCGATCAAAGGAACCCCTCGCGGGATGATTACCAGATGCTGGTGAGCAGGCGGTCGAGCTTCGAGCCTTCGCGATACAGAATGCGCACGAGGATGGCAGCGATAACGCCGGTGGCTGCACCGCCCAGCACATCGCTGAAGTAATGGGTCCCGATGTACACCCGGGAGAATGCGATCAACAAGGCCGCCGCGAGAAAAACCAGGCCGCGGCGGTGAAAGCCGTGCAACAGGAAAGCGGCAGCGATGGCAAAAACCGCGGTTGCGTGATCCGAGGGGAACGAAAAGTCCATACTCGGCGCCACGATCAGGTGTGTCAAGCCGGCGTCGTATGGGCGCATCCGGTGCACGAACAGCAGGATCAGCTGGTTCAGAGCGAGGCCGGCCAGGAAAGAGAATCCTGTGGCAATCAGGACATGACGGGTCTGTGTGCGCGCATTGCGCTGCCACCATTGCCCTGCGACCGCGAGCACGAGGAGCGGCACGCCGATGGCCGAGGCCCAGATCATCAGAAAATCGACGGCGGCGCTTGCTCCGGCAAGGCTGTTGATGGCGTGTGTGATTGCAGCGTCAAGCTCGTACATGATTGATCCTCGATCGGGGTTTCGAAATCGCGATACTGGTCATTACGGCCCCGGGCAGCAAACAAGCCTCAAAATATTACCACCCGGAAAACCGGTGCCGTCGGGAAGCTCAGGGGCTCGATGCCTCGATCCGGCAGTCCCCAAGGAACTATCCCGCGACCGTATTGTCATAGATTCATCCGCTTTGCGCGGGGAGCCATCATGGACAGCACCAGGATCACCCTCGTTTCCGATCGGTCCATTTCCGATCGGTCCAATACCGGGAAGGGACATCACCGCCTGACAAGACTCGCGCTCATGGCGGCCTTGGCCGCCATCCCCGGCTTGACCCTTCCCGTGATCGCAAATGCCGATGTCAGGATCGGCGTGGGGATCGGCATCGCGCCGCCGGCACTGCCGGTCTATGCCCAGCCCGTCGCGCCCGGCCCCGGATACATCTGGACGCCGGGGTACTGGGCCTGGGGCCCGAACGGCTATTACTGGGTCAACGGCACCTGGCTGATGCCCCCCACAGTCGGCATGCTGTGGACACCGGGCTGGTGGGGCTGGGAGGATGGACTGTATTACTGGCATGCCGGCTACTGGGGACCCCGGGTCGGCTTCTACGGCGGCATCAACTACGGCTTCGGCTATTTCGGCATCGGTTACGTCGGTGGCTACTGGCATGACCGCCATTTCTATTACAACCGCGCGGTCAACAACATCAACGTGACGAACATCCACAACGTCTACGTCGACAAGACCGTCATCGACAACGTGCACACCAACCGGGCCAGCTACAACGGCGGCCGAGGCGGTATCGAATCGCGCCCCACGCCCGAGCAGCGCAACTATGCGTCTCAGCGCCACCAGACACTACCGCCGATGGATCGCGGCCCGCGTCAGGGCATGACGCCGACTGAAGGCAGGGCGCCACTGGATCGGCCACCACAAGGCCGGATGCAGCAGGACCGGCCGCAGCAGGAGCGCATGCCACAAGAACGCATGCAGCAAGACCGAGGCCCCCGCCCCGGCTTCGCACCGCAGCCGCGGGCACCCGAACCCCAGTCCCGAGCACCCGAACCGCCACGCGGCCAGTTCAGGGAACGCGACGTCAGGCCAGCTCAACGTCAAGACCGGCAGCCCGAGGTCAGGCAACAGGAATACAGGCCACGCGGCGAGGCCCCGGCGCGTGAGGAACGAAGCGGCGACTCACGCCCGGAGCATCGGGGTGAGGGCCGCTTCCGCTGAGGGATGAGCGACCGCGTATCGGGCGCCCGAATCAGGGTCATTTCCAGGAGTACCGCATCATGCAACTCAAATCTTCCAATCATCTCGAGCTCCATGTCGCGCGGAATTTCGCGCTGGCCGGTCTGGTGCTGGCGGGCGCCGGTTTCCTTTCCCCCGCCTGGGCCGCCCTGCCGCCCATGCAGCATCAGGGCAACGTGGAATATGTCAGCGGCGGCATCGGCATCGACGAATCCACGTCCTTCAAGGAATCGATGTCCAAGTTCCCGCTGGCAATCACCTTCGACCAGATGGAGCAAGGCAAAGGCGATTACGTCGCCAACGTGAAGGTGGCCGTTCGCGACGGGCATGGCAAGGACGTGCTGGACACGACGGCCCAGGGCCCCTATCTGCTGGCCAGGCTGCCGGCGGGCAAATATCAGGTCAAGGCGACTTACCAGAACGAAACCCAGACGCGCAATGTAGACATCGGCCGCAAGGGATCCGAGCATCTGGTGTTCTCGTGGCACCGCAAGATGACGAAAAAGTAAGTCCCCGATACGGGATTCCCCCGTCGGCCGGCCGTTTCCCTGGAAACCGCCGGCCGGCTTTCATTGGGGTCACGGTTCCCGCGTCGCGGCGGGATTCACCCCGCCGACATCTCCACCGGACGCGCCCTCGGAATGCAATCCGATGATGGTCCAGCCGGTTTCCGGGCTCAGTTCCTGGTCCAGGGTGAAAGGCATGGCATAGCCCTTCGGCGTCACCGCAAAGAGCGGAATGACGGATCGACCGGATTCGCCGCTGCGATATTGCGCAAAGTCGAAGGACTCCGACAAGCGGGTGGCCTTGATCTGCGCACCGGCCATCAACAAAGCCGACAAGGTCCAGTACCCCATCCCGGCCGCGAACAGGGTGCGTCCGCGATATTCCGGATCCAGCGCGTGCTTTTCCGCGATGTCGCCGTCCTGCGAGAGCGGCAGGCTGAAGACCTTGTCCTTGCCGAAATCATCCCGGCCGCGCACCATGATCAGCTGATTGACGTGATCGCGCGTCCCCAGGGCCAGCAACCGCCCCAGGCCGCTCGTGTCCAGGTTGCGCTGCGCATGCTCGGACACGGGGCTGCCATGATAGGTGGGCAGCCCCAGCATCCGGGCCTTGGACAGGCTGTACCAGTCGCTATCGCACAGTCTGACGGGGACACCCTGTTCATGCAGCGCCAGGCCAATGGCGCGGGCCACCGGGTTGGCCCCGGAAATCAGAAAGCCCACGCGGTCCGGTTCGGCGCATTTCAGCAAACGGGCCACGGGCCGCGCGGTCAGGCTCTGCCAGATCACGGTGCCGATGATGACCAGGAAGGTCATCGGCAGCAGACGGTCCGCCCCGGGCACCCGCAGCGCCTCCAGGCGCAGAGCGAACAGGGCCGACACTGCCGCGGCCACGATCCCACGCGGGGCGATCCAGGCGAGCAAGGCCCGCTCGCGCCAGTTCAGCGCCGAGCCCCAGGTGGCAAACAGAACCTTCAGCGGCCGCCCCACCCACAACATGACCGCCAGGACCGCCAGCGCTGGCCAACCCAGCCCGAACAGACGATCAGGCGCGACCCGGGCAGCCAGCAGAATGAATAAGGCGGACAACAGGATCTGGCTGAGTACTTCCTTGAATTCCAGAATATCGTGCACAGGAATTCCCGGACGGTTGGCCAGCCAGATCCCCATCACCGTCACGGCCAGCAGGCCGGACTCGTGCTGACCGTGGTTGGCCAGGGAAAAGGCGGCAAAGACCGACGCCAGCACCGACAGATTGAGCAGCGAATCCGGGATCCAGCGTCGGCGCAGCAAGACTTCCAGCAGCCAGCCGGCCACGAGGCCGATGCCCAGGCCGGTGGCCACGGTCGCCCCGAAATCCCATAAGGCGTGCACCCAGGTGTGATGCGCGCGCAAAGCGGCCATGAGGTCATAGGCCAGTACCGCCAGGATTGCGCCGATCGGGTCGATCAGGATGCCTTCCCAGCGCAGGGCATGAGCGACCGGCGCGACGGGTTTCACGGTCTTGAGCAGCGGTGCGATCACGGTCGGCCCCGTCACGGCCGTGATCGCACCAAACAGCACCGCGAGATCCCAGGGAAACCCCAGGAACACGTGCACTGCGACGGTCGACACGCACCACGCGATCAGCAGGCCACCCGTCACCAGGCGGCGCACGACCCGTTCCAGACCGCGGGTCTGGTGAAACTCCAGCGTCAGGCTGCCTTCGAAAAGGATCACGGCCACGGAGAGGGAGACGATCGGAAACAGCAAATCGCCAAACAGGGCGTCCGGATTCAACAAACCCGCCACCGGCCCGACGGCGATGCCCGCCAGCAGCAGGAAGAGAATGGCCGGAACGCGCAGCCGCCACGCCAGCCACTGCGCGGCCATGGCCACGACGCCGATGCCGGCCAGCAGGAGCTCAGGACTCGTCGTCATGCGCATTCTTCCGGTGTCGCACCGCAAGCCACCAGGCCCGTCCCCAGGCCCGCCAGCCCTGCGCCCGCGCCTGTTGCCAGCTCTTGAGCAGGCCGTAGGACAGATGCGTCTTTTCCTGGCCGACGGGAACATCGGTGCGAACCCGCATCCAGGACGATTTCGCGTGCCCCAGACGTTGATCGGGATACACGCTGCGATGGCCGATGATCAGGTACGCCGCGATGGCGGCGCCCGACACATAGACGGTGCCGACAACGCCGCCGAACAGCTCCACCCCCATCAGGATCGCGGCCAATGGCGTGTTCGAGGCCGCCGCGACCACCGACACCAGCCCCACGGCCGCCCCGAGCGTCGGGCTGATGCCGAACAGATGGGCGAACGCATTGCCCGCCACGGCGCCGATCACGAATTGCGGCGTGACGATGCCGCCATAAAACCCCGATCCCAGCGTCACGGCCACCAGCAGCGCTTTCCACAAGAACCCCAGATAGGGCATGAAATCACCCTGCAGGGCGCGGTCCATGAGCGGCAGGCTCAGGCCCAGATAGTCGGTCGGAATGACAGTGATCAGTACCGCCAGCAGCAGCCCGCCCAGGAGTGGCATCAGGGGCGGCCAGAGCTGGTAGCGGACCTGCAGCCGTTGAAAGGCATTGCGCACCGCGTAGATCAGATCCACGAAGATCCGGGCCACCACGCCGCACAGCATGCCGATCAGGACCGTGCGCAGGAACAGGGATTCGGAAAACCCGGGCAGCGTGGGAATCGCGTAGTACTGATAGGGAATGCCCAGCGCCTTGCTGACCTGAAACGAGGTCATGCCGGCGATCAGGGCCGGAAACAGGAAATCGTGCCGGATCCGGCCGATGACCAGCATTTCGACACCGTAAATGGCGCCGGCGATCGGGGTGCCGAACACACTGGCAAAGCCGGCGCTGACCCCGCAGGCGACGATGCGCTGGCGCAGTTCGGCATTCAGCCGGAACACGCGGCCAATGATGGCGGCCAGCGACGCCCCCAGATGCGAGCAGGGCCCTTCCTTGCCGGCGGACCCACCACTGGCCAGCGTGACGATGGCCGCGACAGGCTTGATGAGCAGCGTGCGCCAGGGCATCCGGCCGCCCTGTTCATGCACGGCGGCAAAGATGGAATCCTTCAGCCCCGGTGTGCCCAGCGCCCGGTAGCCGTAGGTCATGAGCAGGCCGTTGACCAGGCCGGCCAGGGGCAGCATGCCCCAGTAGGCCCAATGCGGCACCGCCTGCGTGCGACCGGTCATGGTGAACAGGGCATGCAGGAACGCGCTGGTCCCGACGCCCACCACGAGCCCGACCAAAGAAGCCAGGACCAGCCACTGCACGACCGTGGCCAGCATGATGGCGGGTTCCAGCAGGTCGATGCGCGGTGCGGAGGGTAGTCTCATGGAATGCGGTCACTGTAGGGTTTCAATCGGTATCGTCTTGCCGGTCGGACGCGCCAGTCACGGGACAGGACGCCAGTTCCCGATAATACGACCCGGTTTCACGGGGCGTGGAAGCGACCAGCACGCAACGACGCGGAACCCACAGGATCGGCTCGGGCATCGGCAGGCGCGCCAGATCCCCCGGACCCGCGCGGCGCAGCAAGGAGACATGGGGGCGAAAGGGCTCGTCGGGCGGGGTGAAATCCTGACGCGCCAGGGCCTGCCAGAGCCCTCGCTGCAACACATCCAGCCAGGGCACCGGCGTGGAAGGTCCCGCCCAGACGATCCGGGGCCCCCGAAA
This sequence comes from Castellaniella sp. MT123, assembly GCF_039614765.1. NCBI lineage: Bacteria > Pseudomonadati > Pseudomonadota > Betaproteobacteria > Burkholderiales > Alcaligenaceae > Castellaniella > Castellaniella sp. MT123. The sequence goes on along the minus strand of NZ_CP154879.1, from coordinate 2,658,800 downwards.
GCGGCCATAGCGGTCCAACGTCAGAGAGCCGCCCGACCATTGGACTTCGCGCAGGATGGCCTGGACGTCCGGCACCCGATCCGTCGGCACATTCCCCAGGAACGCCAGCGTGAGATGCAGGGTATCGGGGCGCATGATGCGCCCGCCGCACAGGGCATGCGCCGTCCTTGCCCATCGGGTCAGGGCACCGACGACATCGGCATCCGGCCATAGCGCGAAAAACAAGCGTTGGAATTCCATCCGTTTTCCAGGGTGATTCCTAAGTTTAAGGACCGGGGTGCACTGGTACCATGCGATATTGAACCCTACCTGATCAGAGAGGAAGCTCATCGTGAATATTACAAAATGGCTGGCCACCGCCGCCATGGCGGCCGCTGCCATCGCCACGGTCCCCGCCCACGCGGACACCAAATTCATCAACATCCTGACCGGTGGCCAAAGCGGCGTGTACTACCCGATGGGTGTCGCGCTGTCCCAGCTCTACAACAAGAACATCCCCGACGCGAAATCCACGGCCCAGGTAACCAAGGCCTCGGCCGAGAACATGAACCTGCTGCAGGCCGGCCGCGGTGAACTGGCCTTCGCCCTGGCCGATACCGTGTCCGACGCCTACACCGGCAACGCGGAAGCCGGCTTCAAGACCCCGCTGAAGAAACTGCGCGGCATGACGGCCACCTACAACAACTACATCCAGATCGTGGCCAATGCCGATTCCGGCATCAAGACCCTGGCCGACCTGAAGGGCAAGCGCATTTCCGTGGGCGCCGCGCGTTCCGGGACTGAACTGAACGCCCGCGCCGTACTCAAGGCCGCCGGCCTGACCTACGCCGATTTCGCCAAGGTCGAATACCTGCCCTTCGGCGAATCGGTCGAGCTGATGAAAAACCGCCAGCTGGACGTCACCCTGCAGTCGGCCGGCCTGGGCGTATCGTCCATCCGCGACCTGGCAACTTCGGTGAAGATCGTCGTCGTGCCCATCTCCCAGGACATTGTCGCCAAGATCAACAACCCGGCCTACCAGCCGGCGTCGATCCCCGCCAACACCTATGAAGGCATGACGGCCGACACCCCCACCGTCGCCGTGCCGAACTTCCTGGTCACGGCCGAAGGCGTACCTGACGATCTGGTCTACCAGATGACCAAGACCTTCTACGAACAGCTGGACACGCTGAAGTCCGCGCACAACGCCGCGAAGACCATCGAGCTGGCCAACGCCCTGAAGGGCATGCCCGTGCCGGTCCACCCGGGCGCCGAACGCTACTACAAGGAAGTCGGCCTGATCAAATAATCAATGCTTTGGAACCCAACACATGAGTTCTGCTCACGATCTCGCCGACCAGCCGATGCCGCGCAGCGTCTTCTGGATCGCAGTCATTTTTTCCTGCTTCCAGATCTGGACAGCCGCCTACAGCCCCCTGTCCAGCCAGGTCATCCGCGCCATTCACGTCGGCTTCGTGCTGCTGATGGTCTTCTCGCTGTATTCCGGCCGCCAGGGCAGCCCACGTGCGATCATCGGCTGGGTACTGGGGATCCTGGGCTTCGGGCTCAGCCTGTACCACTGGGTCTACGAAGCCGACCTCACCGCGCGCGCCGGCCAGATGACCGATGCCGACATGGTGGTCGGCATCCTGACCCTCATTCTGGTCTTTGAAGCCACCCGTCGCATGATGGGCTGGGCACTGCCGATCATCTGCGGGCTGTTCCTGGCCTACGGCCTGTTCGGCCAGTACATTCCGGGCCCCTTCATGCACCGCGGGTTCGGCCTGGATCAGATCGTCGGCACGCTCGGCTTCGGGGTCGAGGGCATCTACGGCACCCCAACCTACGTGTCGTCTACCTACATTTTCCTGTTCATCCTGTTCGGCGCATTCCTGGAACAGGCCGGCATGATCCAACTCTTCAGCGACTTTTCCATGGGGCTGGTGGGGCATTCCCGCGGAGGCCCCGCGAAGGTCTCGGTCGTCAGTTCGGGCCTGATGGGGACGATCAACGGTTCCGGCGTGGCCAACGTCGTCACCACCGGCCAGTTCACCATCCCGCTGATGAAACGCTTCGGCTATTCGTCGGCCTTCGCCGGCGGGGTCGAGGCCACATCCAGCATGGGCGGGCAGATCATGCCGCCGGTCATGGGGGCCGTAGCCTTCATCATGGCCGAAACCCTGAACATCCCCTATGTCGATGTCGTCAAGGCCGCCATCATCCCGGCGATCCTGTATTTCGCCACCGCGTTCCTGACCGTGCACCTGGAAGCCGGCCGGCGTGGCCTGCATGGCCTGGCCAAGGAAGACTGCCCCGACCCCTGGGCCGCCGTGCGCAAGAGCTGGTACCTGCTGCTGCCGCTGATCGGCCTGGTGGTGCTGCTGTTCTCGGGCTATACGCCGCTCTTTTCGGGAACCATCGGCCTGGGCCTGACGGTGATCCTGATCTTCGGCGCGGCCATCATCCAGGGCGCGCGCCCGATGATTCTGCGCTATGTGTTCTGGCTGCTGCTGGGCATCGCCTGCGCGGGTTTCATCCAGTTCGGCGTGACGGATTTCTTCGTCATCGTGGCCGTTCTGGCGCTGGCCCTGCTGTTTCGCCAACACGGGCGCGACGCCCTGAAACTGGCCGTCAATTCCCTGGCGGACGGGGCCCGCAATGCCCTGTCGGTGGCCGCCGCCTGCGCACTGGTGGGGGTCATCATCGGCATCATCAATCTGACCGGTGTGGCCGCCGAATTCGGCGGCCAGGTCATCGCCATCGGGGAAAACAACCTCTTTCTGGCGCTGGTCCTGACCATGATCACCTGCCTGGTGCTGGGCATGGGCATCCCGACGATCCCAAACTACATCATCACCAGCTCGCTGGCCGCGCCGATCCTGTTCAAGCTCGGTGTGCCGCTGATCATCTCGCACATGTTCGTGTTCTATTTCGGCATTATGGCGGACCTGACCCCGCCGGTGGCGCTGGCGGCCTTTGCCGCCGCCCCGATCGCCCGGGAAAACGGCCTGAAGATCAGCATCCAGGCGCTGCGGGTGGCCGCTGCCGGCTTCGTCGTGCCCTACATGGCCGTCTACTCCCCGGCATTGATGCTGCAGGGCGGCAGCCTCTGGGACGTGGCCTACATCGTCTTCAAGGCGCTGCTGGCCATCACGCTGTGGGCGGCGGGCATCACGGGCTTCCTGAAAACCCGTCTGAACGCCTATGAACGCGTCTATGTCGTGCTGGCCGCCGCCCTGCTGGTCGCCGCTGTGCCGATGACCGACGAACTGGGCTTCGCGGCCACCGCAATATTCCTGATCTGGCATCTGACGCGCAGCCGCCGCGTGCCGCCCACCCGGGCTCAGGCGGCCTGATGCTGGGCGCGCTGGGCGTGTGCCTGACGCTGGCGGCGGCGCCCCGGGTGCCGCCGCGCTTCGTGCCCGTCCGGGCCTTCACGCTGGCCTGGACGCATTCCATCGAAAAGATCCGCTGGGAAGAAGACTACCGGATCGAACGGGATGCCGCGAATCAACCGGTCCTGATCCCGGGCCATGCCCGGATCCTGGGGTCGGGCGCCGGCATGGACCCACCGCCCGACGCGGTGCACCATGCCGACGGCTGGTACGAATACCAGCCGCATACCGGGCCCCTGCGGATCCTGCGGCTGACCCGCTCACCCTACACCGCCGACTACGACTGGTGCGTCGGGGGCAGCTGCGAACCGCTGCGCGGCATCATGCCGACCGACGGAGACGTGACGCTGCTGGCGCCCTGCACCGCCCCCTGACCCGCATCGGCACCAGACCAAATGCCGACACCGTGCGTGGAGCCGGTAAAACTCGGTATCATCCTGTTTTCTCCCCAGCGCAGCCATGAGCAACGCCTCGTCCAGCCCATCCAGCCGCCTCGCCGGTCCGCTGTTCCAGCACTGGCGGGCCGAGGCCGTGCGCCTGCGCGAGGCGCACTGGGGGCCTCTGGAAGACCGGGCTGCCTGTCAGTCGGCCCGGCGCGAACCGGCCGATCTGGAACGGCGCATTCTGGCCCGATCGGCCTGGCTGGCGGAACACAGCCCGCTGCAAAACCGCCTGCGCCAATGGGCCGACGGTGCGCGCTGGTCGCTGGCGGCCCTCTGGCTGGGCGCCGGGCTGGCGGGAATCGGCGCTGCGGCCGCTGCCCTGGCTCACGATCAGAGTTCCGTGAACCTGGCCCTGGCGGTGATGGGGCTGCTCGGCCTGCATGCCCTGACCTTCCTGATCTGGCTGGCCGGCTGCCTGCCCGGGCTGCACCCCACCACGGCCCTGTCGGGACTCTGGCTGTGGCTGACGCGAAAACTCGCACACGGCCCCGACAGCGGTCTGGCCGCCCAGGCCTTCCTGTCGCTGCTGGGACGGGCGCGGGCCTGGAAACCGGCCATCGGGATCATCAGCCACGGCGCCTGGACGAGTGCCTACCTGTGCGCCATCCCGACCCTGGTGCTGCTGCTGAGTACCCGCCGCTACACGTTCCACTGGGAAACCACCCTGCTGTCGCCCGATGCCTTCATCACCGCCAGCCGCCTGCTGGGCAGCCTGCCCCGGGCCCTGGGCTTCCCCACGCCGGAAGGCTTCGACATCGCGCGCAGCGTCGGCATGCAGCCCGTGTCCGCCGCCATCCAGGCCGACTGGTCGCTGTGGCTGATCGGCTGCGTCGTCGCCTGGGGCCTGCTGCCGCGCCTGACCGCCCTGATCGTCTGCGGCCTCTGGCTACGCCAGCGCATCCGCCATCTACGCGTCTCCCCGGACCTGCCCGGCTGGATGGAACTGCGCGAACGCCTGCTGCCCACGCACGAAACCCTGGGGATCGACCGCCCGGGCCCGCCGGCCGGCGTCGCCCGGGCCGCATCCCACGCATCCCCGGCATTGATGGTCCATGCGGCCGTTCTGGGCTACGAACTGGGCCCCGACCTGCCCTGGCCGCCCGCCGATCTGCCCCCCGGCGTCCTGGATCTGGGCCGCTGCGACAGCCGGGAAGACCGGGCCCGCGTCCGCCTGCAGCTCAATGCGGCCCACCTGCTGCTCATCTGCGACGCCCGCCTGACCCCGGATCGCGGCACCGCGACCTGGTTCGACGAGCTGCGCCACACCTGTCCGGACCTGCGGATCCTTTGCCTGGACGGCTCCGCGCAGCGGCGGAAGGTCTGGCAGGAAACGCTCTCGCGGCAGAACCTATCCCAGGTGCCCAGCCTGGCGGCCTGGACCGAGCACATCGGAAGTTCCCTTCATGACTGAAGTTCCCCATCCCATCGACCTGGCGGTGGTCGGCCACACCAACACCGGCAAGACCTCGCTGCTGCGCACCCTGTTGCGCGACGAGTCCTTCGGCGATGTCGCCGATCAGCCCGGCACCACCCGGCACGTCGAAAGCGCGCAGCTGCTGTCCGAGGACGGCCAGCCCATGCTCATCCTCAGGGACACCCCGGGCCTGGAAGACGCGATGGGGGTGCTGGACTACCTGGACCAGCTGGTCGCCCCACAGGAACGCATGGACGGGCCGGATCGCATCCAGAAATTGCTGGACAGCCCCGAATCCGCCGGCCGCTTCGAACAGGAATGCCGGGTGCTGACGACGGTCCTGTCCGTCGATGCGGCGCTGTACGTCATCGACGCCCGCGATCCCGTGCTGCCCAAGCACCGGGACGAACTGATGCTGCTGGCGGCCTGCGGCCGCCCGATCCTGCCGGTGCTGAACTTCACCCGCAGCCCGCAGGCCGATATCGGCGCCTGGCGCGATGCCCTGGCCCGCCTGGGCCTGCACGCGACGGTGGATTTCGACACCGTCGCACCCGCGCTGGACGGGGAAAGCCAGATGCTCGACCGCCTGGCCCTGATGCTTGATCACCACGCCGCCGCCTTGCAGGCGCTGCGCACGGATCTGGGCCAGCAACGGCTCAAGCGCCTGCAGGATGCCACCCGGCTGATCGCGGAATTGCTGATGGACGCCGCCGCCCTGCGGCTGCCCAGTTCCCAGGAACCGACCGACATCGCCGCCATCACGCTGGCCATGCGCAAGCGCACACGTGACCGCGAACAGGACTGCGTGCATGCCCTGCTCAAACGCTACCGCTTCAGCAAGGTCACCTTCCCGCACCACCCCCTGCCGCTGAAAGGCGAGCGCTGGGGCATGGATCTGTTCAATCCCCAGGCCCTGCGCGGCTTCGGCATCCAGGTCGGCAAGGGCCTGGCCACCGGCGCAATGGCGGGCGCCACACTAGACATGCTGACCGGCGGCCTGAGCCTGGGCGCGGCAACCTTGCTGGGCGCCGCCATCGGGGGGGTCTGGCAGGGGGCCAGCCAATGGGGCAAGCGGCTGATGGGCCGTCTGGCCGGCAACATGGAAATGACCGTGGGCGATCCGGTGCTGCATCTGCTTGGGCTGCGCCAGCTGGCGCTGGTGCGAGCTCTGGAATGCCGGGGACATGCGGCTTTGCGGCCCATCGACGGCGACCTGATGCGGCTCTCCCCGCCACAGCAACCGGATACGTCCGCGCCGGAACCCGACATGACCGACACGCCGGATCCGGAACCCGTGGAACCCCTGCACCGCCTGCCCGTCGAAGTCCAACGCATCCTGGACGAGGCGCGCACCCACCCCGCCTGGTCGACGATCGGCGAGCACCCCGTCTCGGATTCCCGCCGGGAGGCGCTGATCGGGCAGATGGCGCAATCGCTGTTCACGGCGCTCTGACGATGACAGCGGCTGGCCGGTCGTTCCCCGACCACCCCCGATGAAAGCGCCTGGCGCACGGGCGCCCAGGCGGCTACCAGCTGCCCGAGCCTCCGCCACCGCCGCCCGAGCCCCCGCCACCGCCGCCCCCTGAACCGCCGCCTCCTGAACCACCATCGCCACCCGATCCGCCTCCTGAACCACCATCGCCACCCGATCCGCCGCCGGATCCACCCTCGCCGGATCCGCCGCCAAACCCGCCTCCGAAGCCACCGCCCGCGTCGTCACGCCCCGCTCGGCCACTGCGCCGGAAGCGTCGCGCCCAGCCCATGGCACGCCCGAACCACGCCAGGACAAACCCCGCCGCAGCAGCCAGAATCGTCCAGATCGGGCTCGAACTCACGACCCAGACGAATGCACCCAGCATGAAGGCCGCCATCACAGGGGGTACCACCAGCGAAAACAGGGCGATGGGCACCAGCATGAACCACGGCCCATCAGCGTCATCGGTCCGGCTGGCCACGCTTCGGGCCGGCGCCGGCAAGGCCTCGCCCGAGATCAATGCGACCAGGGACTGCACACCGGCCTCCAGCCCGCCCGCGAAATCCCCCTGGGCGAATCGGGGCGTCATCTGTTCGCGGATGATGCGCCCGGACGCCGCGTCGGTCACCGCACCTTCCAGGCCATAGCCGACCTCGATGCGCACGTGACGATCCTGCTTGGCGACCACCAGGAGGACCCCGTCATCCACCCCCTTGCGCCCGACCTTCCATTGGTCGAAAACCCGCCGGGCGTATTGCTCGATGGTGTCGCTGCCGGTGGTGGGCACCAGCAGCACGAACAGCTGCGAGCCCTTGTCCCGTTCGAGGGCCTGGACCCGCGCGGTCAACGATTGCAGCTGCGCCGGGTCCAGCGTGCGAGTCAGATCCATGACCGGCGCCGTCCAGGCAGGGACGGCAGGCTCGCTGGCCGCCCACGCGCCGCCGGGCAGAGCCACCCACCCGAGGCCCAGCGCGACCAGCAGCCTGAAGACCCATGCACGAGCCCGCATGCGAACCTCTTCGATCAAAAATTGGAGATCCCGGCATTTTAAGGACCCCACGCCCCATAACCAATCGCGACCCATCGCCGGCCTGCCGCAGGCCCATGCGACACATCAACCGCCCATACAATGGATACACGCGCTATAATCGTGGGCTTACGTGCTGCAAACCAGTCACAGCGCGCTTTCATTGGACCCCGGCCCTGATTTCACGCGACCGGCGGCATCCCACCCAGACTTTTTTCATTCGTCGGCCTAGATTGGTATCTCTCGACTTGAGCGATAGGCGGTCGCTGGAGTCAAACCCTTGGATACTTCGATTACCTTTGCCTCGCTAGGCTTGGCAGAGCCCCTGCTGCGTGCCGTTCACGACGCGGGCTACACCCACCCCACCCCCATTCAGGCGCAGGCCATCCCGCGCGTGCTGGAAGGCGGCGACCTGCTGGCCGCCGCCCAGACGGGCACCGGCAAGACGGCCGGCTTCACCCTGCCCATCCTGCATTACCTGATCCAGAACCCGGCCACCAGCCGTCAGCCGGGCCGCCCGCGTGTCCTGGTGCTGACCCCGACCCGCGAACTGACCGCCCAGGTCGAGGAATCCGTGCGCCTGTACGGCCGGCACACCCAGATCCGTTCCATGGTGATGTTCGGCGGGGTCAACATCAATCCGCAGATCACGGCGCTGAGAAAGCCCCTGGACATCCTGGTGGCCACCCCGGGCCGCCTGCTGGATCACGCCCAGCAAAAGACCCTGGACCTGTCCGGCGTCGAGATCCTGGTGCTGGACGAAGCCGACCGCATGCTGGACATGGGTTTCATCCATGACATCCGCCGCGTCCTGAGGCTCCTGCCGGCCAAACGGCAGAACCTGCTGTTTTCCGCCACGTTCTCGGACGAAATCCGCGGCCTGGCCCAGGGCATCCTGCACAATCCGGGCGAAGTCTCGGTGGCGCGCCGCAACACCACGTCCGAACTGGTCAGCCAGCGCATGGTGATGACCGAACAGTCGCACAAACGCGACCTGCTCAGCCACATCATCCGCGAAAGCGGCTGGCATCAGGTGCTGGTCTTCACGCGCACCAAGCACGGCGCCAACCGCCTGGCCGAAAAACTCGCCAAGGACGGCCTGACAGCCGCCGCCATCCACGGCAACAAGAGCCAGGCCGCCCGCACCAAGGCGCTGGCCGGCTTCAAGGACGGTAAAGTCGCGGTGCTGGTGGCCACCGACATCGCCGCACGCGGGCTGGACATCGACCAGCTGCCCCAGGTGGTGAATTTCGAGCTGCCCAACGTCCCCGAAGACTATGTGCACCGCATCGGCCGCACAGGCCGCGCAGGCAGCACCGGTTCGGCCCTCTCGTTGGTCGATCAGACCGAAATCAAGCTGCTGCGCGCCATCGAGCGCCTGACCAAGCAGACGATCGAGCCCATCGTGGTCGAAGGCTGGAATCCGGCGGCCATGGTCACCGGCGACTCGGCACCCGATGCCCGCGAAAAGCGCGCACTGGCGCGACTGCAGGGCGACCTGCCGGCGGGACGCGGCGGGCGGCGCGATGCCGGCACCGGCCGCGAAGGACATCGTCCGGGGCAGCGCGACGGTCAGCGCCCGGCATCGGCCGAACGCCGCACCGGCCAGGATCCGCGCCGCGGCAATGCCCGCCCCCAAGGCGCCCGATCCGGCCGTGACACGGGCGCCACGTCCTCCGGCGCCCCCCGTCGCGACACGCGGCCTCGCACCGGCCAATCGTCCGCACTGCTGCACAAGGCGGATTAAAACCCGCCTGCCTGCGCCACTCAGGAGCACAACCATGGCACTTTCCACCTGGCTGGCGTTCTTCGCGGCCTCCTGGGCGATTTCGTTCTCGCCCGGGCCCGGTGCGATCTGCTCCATGGCGTCCGGCCTGAAATATGGCTTTCGCCACGGCTTCTGGACCATTTTCGGCCTGCAGGCCGGCATCATCTGCCAGCTGATCATCGTGGCGGTCGGGGTCGGCGCCCTGCTGGCTACCTCCGAGGTCGCGTTCTCTCTGGTCAAATGGACCGGCGCGGCCTATCTGGTCTACCTGGGGATACGCCAGTTTCGCACCGACGCGGCGCCCGTGGCCGTCGAGGCCCGGCCGCTGCCCAGCACACATCCGATCCGGGATCAGCTGCTGCGCGGCTATCTGGTCAACATCATCAACCCCAAGGGCACCATGTTCCTGCTGGCGGTCGTGCCGCAGTTCCTGGACCTGAACCGCCCGCTGGCACTGCAATACGCGCTGATCGGGGCCACCCTGTGCCTGACCGACCTGGTGGCGATGAGTTGCTATACTTCGCTGGCCTCGCGCATCCTGGGACTGTTGCGCCGCCCCGGCCACATCCGCTGGCTGAACCGCGGCTTCGGTTCCCTGTTCATCCTGGCCGGCACCGTCCTGGCCTCCTTCGGTCGCGCCGCCGACTGAAGCCACCCGATCATTGTCCATGAGCCTGACCGACGAAGTCGCCCGCCGACGCACTTTTGCCATTATCTCCCACCCTGACGCGGGCAAGACCACGCTCACCGAAAAGCTGCTGCTGTTCGCAGGCGCGATCCAGATCGCCGGTAGCGTCAAGGCGCGCAAGGCCAGCCGCCACGCGGCGTCCGACTGGATGGAAATCGAAAAGCAGCGCGGCATTTCCGTCGCGTCATCGGTCATGCAGATGGAATACCGCGACTGCGTGATCAACCTGCTGGACACCCCGGGCCACCAGGACTTCTCCGAAGACACCTACCGGGTGCTGACCGCCGTGGACGCGGCGCTGATGGTGATCGACGCCGGCAACGGCGTCGAGCCGCAGACGATCCGCCTGCTGCAAGTCTGCCGGGCGCGCAACACCCCCATCATCACCTTCATCAACAAGCTCGACCGCGAGGTCCGCGAGCCGCTGGACCTGCTGTCCGAGATCGAAGGCCACCTGGGCATGGATGCCATCCCGTTTTCCTGGCCCGTGGGCATGGGGCGGCATTTCGGCGGCGTGTTCGATATCCGGCACGACCGGATGCGTGTCTTCCGTCCGGGGTCGGAACGCCATCACGATGACAACGAGACGATCGACGGCCTGGACAATCCGGTCCTGGCGGCGCGCTTCGAGGACGCCTACACGAAATCACGCGACGAGATCGAGCTGATCTCCGGCGCCGTGCCCGAATTCGACCAAGCCGCGTTTCTGGCCGGACGCCAGACGCCGGTGTTCTTCGGGTCGGCCATCAACAATTTCGGTGTGCGTGAAGTGCTGGACGCCCTGGTGGAACTGGCGCCGCCCCCAGGCCCGCGCGCAGCCCTGGAACGGACCGTCGAGCCCGACGAGGCCAAGTTCACCGGCGTCGTCTTCAAGGTCCAGGCCAACATGGACCCGGCGCACCGCGACCGCGTGGCCTTCGTGCGGGTGAGTTCCGGGCATTTCCAGCGCGGCATGCGTCTGAAGGTCGCCCGCAACAACAAGGAAATCCGCCCCAACAACGTGGTGTCCTTCCTGTCGCAACGCCGGGAGATCGTCGAGGAAGCCTTCGCAGGCGACATCATCGGCATCCCCAATCACGGCATCCTGCAGCTGGGCGATGTGCTGACCGAAGGCGAATCACTGACTTTCACGGGTCTGCCGTTCTTTGCGCCGGAACTGTTCCAGGCCGTCGAGGTCAAGGATCCGCTGCGCACCAAGCAGCTGCGCACCGGTCTGACACAGTTGGGCGAGGAAGGCGCCATCCAGGTGTTCCGGCCCGAGGCCGCTGGTGGCGCGCTGCTGCTGGGCGCCGTCGGACAGCTGCAGTTCGAAGTGGTTGCCCACCGATTGAAGACCGAATATGGCGTCGATGCGCGGCTGATGCCCTCGCGCTACAGCCTGGCGCGCTGGATCACCAGCACGGATGCCAAGGCGCTGAAGAAATTCATGGACGCCAATGCCGCCAACATCGCCTACGACGTGGTCGAGGCCGTTGCGTTCCTGGCCACGTCCCCCGCGCAACTGCGGGTCGCGCAGGAACGCTATCCGGAGATCGAATTCCACACCATGCGGGAACACGCCGGGCGCGTGTTCGGCGCCGGCGTCTAGTGTCCTCTGGTACTCATGTCCTGTCGGGTTCTGTCACAGTCGCTGACCGACAGGACCGGGAACGGGGATCGCATTCGATACAATGACACGGTTGACCGCATTGACCGACGAGGGAAGTCGCCCATGTCCTGGCGTCTAATTATTGCCATTTTGCTGCTCGCCGCCGGGGCCTCGGCCTGGGGCGGGTTGCGGCTGGGCGACTGGCTGATCATCCACAGTCCCGCCCAGATCCAGTCCCACGAGTCCCCCGAAGCGCCCGGCAAGACACCCGTCCTGGATGCCAATGGCAAGCCGTTCGTCGCCTCGGCGCCGCAGCCGCTATCCGACGGACGTCAGGGCGTCCCCAGCCTGCCGCCTCCCGTGGACTGGCAGGTCCAGACGGACCCGCTGATGAACGAGCACCGGCCCATCGCCCTGGCCACGACCACCATCAGCATGGATGAGGCCATCACCCTGGCGTCCCAGAATCAGATGGATGACAATGGCAACAGCCTGCAAGGCATCGCCAACGTCGGCACCCTGGTATCGCCACAGGCCGTGCAGCCCATCGACGTGCCGGCGCCGCCACCGCCACCGGCCAACATGCCGCCGGAAGTCGGCGGCCGCAACTGGCAGGCCGCCTTCCAATCGGAACTGAAAACCTGCGAATCCCTGGGGTTCTTCTCGCGGCCCTCGTGCGCCTGGGCGGCCCGCAACAAATACTGCGAACCCCACCACGCCTGGGGCCAGGTCGCGGATTGCCCTGCGAAGAAATCGACGTTCTGATGTTCGACACGCGCCCCGGAACCGGAATCCCATCCGGTTGGCGGGGCGGCCTGGCAGGGATCTGACGGCGTCAGACCTGGGATTGCAGGTAGTTCTGCAGACCGACCTGATCGATCAGGCCGATCTGGGTTTCCAGCCAGTCGATGTGTTCTTCTGTGTCGTTCAGGATGGTCAGGAACAGGTCGCGCGACGCGTAGTCCTGCACCGATTCGCAATACTGCATGGCTTCCTTGACGGTGGCCTGCGCCGCCGTTTCCAGCTTCAGGTCGCAGGCCAGGATTTCGGGCACGGATTCGCCGATCAGAAGCTTGTGCAGATCCTGCAGGTTCGGCAGGCCATCCAGCATGAAGATGCGCTCGATCAGCAAATCGGCATGCTTCATTTCACCGATGGATTCGTCGTATTCGTGCTGCCCGAGCTTGTCGAAGCCCCAGTGGCGCATCATGCGCGCGTGCAGGAAATACTGATTGATGGCTGAAAGTTCGTTTTTCAGCTGCTGATTCAGGAATTTGATGACGGTCTTGTCGCCCTTCATGGCCAGTGCTCCTAGACGCGACCCGCTGTCAGGCGCAGGCCGGAATGTCTAGACTACCACGCGAGCCCGCCCGGGTGTGCCGTTCGGCGGGTCCGCACACCCGGGGCCGGATGCGCGGATCCACTCAACGGATCAGTCCTCGCCCGACACGATCTTGAACATATAGCTGAAGTCGCGTCCGCCATGGCCCTGGGCCACTGCGTCTTCATACATCTGCGTGGCACGCGCCGCGAACGGGGTCTCGTAGTCGACGGCCTGCGCCGCCTTCTGGGACAAGCGCATGTCCTTCAGCATCAAGGCCATTGCAAAGCCCGGCGCATAGTCGCGATTGGACGGCGCACCGGGCACCGGCCCCGGAACCGGGCAATAGGACTGCAGCATCCAGCAATTGCCGGAGGCATGTGTCATGACGTCGTAGACCTTCTGGTCGTCCAGCCCCAGCCGCCGCGCCAGCGCCAGCGTTTCGCTGAGCGTGATGGCGGTCATGCCGGCCATCATGTTGTTGCAGGCCTTCATGGACTGCCCGGTACCTGCGGCGCCCACATGCACGACCGAACTGCCCATATGGCGCAGCACGAGTTCGGCACGGACGAAGTTGGCCGCCTCCCCCCCGACCATGAAGACCAGTTTGCCCGCCTCTGCGGCCGGCACCGCGCCGGACACCGGGGCATCCACCATGGCAAAGCCCTGCCCCGCAGCCAGCGCATGCACGACCCGGGATGTTTCCACGTCGATCGTGGAGCTGTCGATCAGCAAGGCATCCCGCCGCGCATGGGCCAGGATGCCTGCATCACCCTCGTACACCTGGCGCACATGCGTGCCGGTGGGCACCATGGTGATCACGGCATCCGCGCCACGCACCGCGTCGGCGATGGATGACGCGGCCCGGCCGCCGGACTGGACCAGCGAGGCCAGGGCATCCTGCGCCAGATCGAATCCAATCACGTCATACCCCGCCTTGAGCAAGTTCTTGCTCATGGGGGTTCCCATGTGTCCAAGGCCGATGAAGGCAATCGTGGTCATGATCGTTTTCCTCTGTGATGGCTGGATCAGCTCTTGTTGATCAGGGGGCACTGGGATTCGGACAAGGGTCGCGTCACCAGTTCGGTGGGCAGCGTACGCAGGATCTTGTAGTAGTCCCATGGGCCCTTGGATTCCGCAGGCGTCTTCACCTGAACCAGATACATGTCATGGGCCATCCGGCCATCCGGACGCACCACGCCGTGAGGCGCAAAGAAATCATTCACCGGCATTTCATGCATCTTCTGCGCGACGACCTTGCCGTCCGCTGTCCCGGCGGCCTTGACCGCCTTCAGATAGTGCATCACGGCCGAATACGTTCCGGCCTGCACCATCCCCGGCATGCGCTTGGTCAGCGCCTGGAAACGCTTGGCGAATTCACGGCTGGCGTCGTCACGATCCCAGTAATAGGCCGTCGTGGCCACCAGGCCATGCGCCTTTTGCAGGCCCAGGGCATGCACGTCGCTGATCACCATGGCCAGGGCCACCAGCCGCTGCCCGCCCGAGGTGATGCCGAATTCAGAGGCCTGCTTGATGCTGTTGGTGGTGTCCAGCCCGCCGTTGGCCAAGGCGATGACCTGCGCACCGGACGACTGCGCCTGCAGCAGGAAGGACGCGAAGTCCGAGGATTCCACCGGATGGCGCACCTCGCCCAGCACCCTGCCCCCGTTGGCATTGATGGTCTTGGTCAGATCGGCCGCCATCTGCTTGCCGAATGCATAGTCGGCCGCCAGAATGAACCAGGTCTTGCCGCCATCCTCGATCACGCCGCGTGCCGTCCCCACGGATGCCGCATAGGTATCGAACACCCAATGAAACCCGGTCGGCGAGCAGGCCTTGTCGGTCAGCGCGGCCGAAAATGGGCCGGTCGCGATCGTGATCTTGCCCATTTCCTTGGCCAGCCCCTGCACCGCCAGGGCAACGCCAGAATTGGTCAGATCGGTGATCATCTCGACGTGTTCCAGATCGAACCATTTGCGGGCGATCGCGGATGCCGCATCCACCTTGTTGTGGTGATCGGCCGAGACGACCTCGATCTTGCGGCCCAGCACCTCGCCGCCAAAATCCTTCACCGCCATCTCGGCGGCCGTCACCGACGTGACCCCGCCAAAGTCCGAATACAGGCCGGACTGGTCGTTCAGCACGCCAATGCGCAGCGGAGCCGCCGCGGCGGCCCATTGCGGCAGCGCCAGCGCCAGTACAGCAGCGATCAACATTTTTTTCATGGGAGTCTCCTTTGGTGTTGGTGCCTGGCCCGCTGATGAACGCCGGCGGGCCGTTCTTCGTCGAACATCCTATGCGCGATGCTTCATTTCATGACACAAGACATCGATCGCCGAGGCCCAGGCATCCGTCGTCTGTGCGATCTCCCGGTCGCCGTGCGCCGTGCATACGTAGTATTTCGTGTCCCCCTTGAAGATGCCGCGTTCACGCAACAGTACATTGAAGCGCCTGGTCAGCCAGGCATCCCCACTGATCGTGTCGCGGTAATTGCGAATCTCGCGGCGATGGAAGATCACGTCGAACAAAGGCTCCGCCCCCAGGATCTGGGCCGGCAGTTCGGCGCGGTTCAGCATCTCACCCAGCGTCTCACGCAGCTTCCTGCCGGTTGCGAACAAGCGGTCATAGACGCCAGGCTGCTTGAGGACATTCAAAGTGGCCAGCCCTGCCGCCGCCGCGATCGGGTTACCGCTCAGCGTCCCGATCTGGACCAGGAAACGGTCCGCATCGGCCGCTGACCGATCGAATAGGTCCATGATGTCCGCGCGGCCGGCGATCGCCGCCAAGGGAAAGCCGCCACCGCAGGCCTTGCCCAGGGTGCAGACGTCCGGCGTGACCCCGTAGTACTGCTGGGCACCGCCATACGAGAACCGGAAACCCGTCACGACTTCGTCGAAAATCAGCAGCACCCCGGTTTCGGCCGTCACCTCGCGCAGTGCCTCAAGGAACCCAGGGCGCGGGGGCACCAGGCGCTGGAGCGGTTCGACGATCACTCCGGCCAGCTCATCGGCGTGCTCGCGGATGTAGCGCACCACCAGATCCGTATCGTTGAAGGGTGCGACGACCACTTCTTCGCGGACACTCTTCGGGATCCCCGGAGAGTCTGGAATCGGTTCCGGAAAGGACGCTTCACGGGTCGGGGCGAGACTCATGAGGCCGTAATCGCTCATGCCGTGATAGCCGCCCTCGAACTTCAGGATCTTGTCGCGTTTGCGGAATGCCCGGGCCAGGCGCATGGCATAAAAATCCGCCTCGGTCCCCGAAGACACGAACCGGACCTTGTCCGCGCAGGGCACGGCATCCACGATAGCTTCCGCCAGCCGGATGCCATGGCGATTGTTGGCGAAAAAGGTCGTGCCGTTTGGCAATTGGGCATTGACCGCCGCGTTGACGTCGGGATGCCCATGGCCGATCAGCATTGGCCCTGAGCCGATCAGATAGTCGATGTACTCGTTGCCGCTCTCGTCCCAGACCCGGCTACCCTGCCCCTTGGCGATGATGATCTGTTCCGGCAGATTGCCGAACGTGCCTCCCGGCAAATACCGGGCGGCGACCTGCGCCAGTTCCCGTTCCTGGGCGGACAAGACATTTTCCGTGCGCTGTCCGGGTTCTGTCCGGTTCAAAGTATTCGTTGTCACCTCGTGTACTCCTTATATGAATGCTAAAAAAGTTGTGCGCCATACGAAGATGCTGTCATCGTCTCTATGTCCCTCCTTGCACTCGGCTCCACTACTGTAGTCAGGCCAACCCATCCGGCCCACGGCGCCTCCGCCCCCCCCCGTCACTCATCCCCCCGTCCGGACGTCTTGGCATGTTCCGCCCGCCTGCGCAGGAATTCCAGGCTGACCAGGAAGATGACCGACGTGATGATCAGAAGCGTCGCCACCGCCAGGATCGTGGGGCTGATGCTCTCCCGCAAACCGGAAAACATCTGACGCGGAACGGTCTGCTGCTGCGGCCCCGCCAAAAACAGAACCAGGACGATCTCGTCGAACGACGTAACGAAGGCGAACAGGGCTCCCGAGATCAGACCCGGCCGAATGACCGGCAAGACCACATCTCGATAGACTTTCAGAGGTGGCGCACCCAGGCTCAGTCCGGCCTTGTACAAGGACTGGTCGAATCCTTGCAGCGAGGCCGTCACAGTGATGACCACGAACGGCGCACCCAGGGCGGTGTGCGCAATAATGATCCCGGTGTAGGTCGCCACCAGATCGAAACGCGAATAAAAGAAAAACATGCCGGCCGCGACGATGATCAGAGGCACGATCATCGGGGACAGAATCGCGGCGGTGATGAACCGCCGGAACGGCATGTCTTCACGCGCCAGCCCGACAGCGGCCACGGTACCCAGAACCGTGGCCAGCAGCGTGGAGACGATCCCAATGAAAAAGCTATTCTTGATGGCCAGGATCCAGTTCTGGCTTTCGAAGATCGCGGCATACCACTTCAGGGAATAGGCGTCCGGATCCAGCCGCAACATGCTCGGCGTGAAAGTGAAGAACGGCTCTGCGTTGAAGGACAGGGGGATGATCACCAGCACGGGGAGAATTAGAAACAGCAACACCATCCATGAAAACAATTTCAAGACATATTCGCCGAACCTGTCCTGCAGGCCCGCCACGACTGAGAGTGCGGTCATGTGATTTCCCCCTAACCCAGTTTCAGATTGCCCGCACCGACCAGCCGGTCGTACACCCAATACAGCAGCAGAATGATCGCCAGCAGGATCGACCCGAGCGCGGCAGCCAGCCCCCAATTGCTCGTGCTTTGAATGTTGAAGGCGATGATGTTTGAAATCATCTGCCCATCGCTTCCGCCCACCAATGCCGGTGTGATGTAGTAGCCGATGGAGATGATGAAGACCAATAAGGTACCGGCGCCCAGCCCCGACAAGGTCAGGGGGAAGAACACCCGGAAGAACGCCTGCATCGGCGGGCTGCCCATGGAGATCGCCGCGCGCATGTAGCTGGGGTCGATGCCGCGCATGACGCTGTACAGCGGCAAGACCATGAAGGGCAGCAGGATATGGGTCATGGCGATGACCGTGGCAAACCGCGTATAGAGTAGATTCAGCGGCGTGTCGATCAGGCCCAGCCCCATCAGCACCGTATTGACGACGCCGTCGGTCTGCAACAAGGCGATCCACGAGGTCGTCCGGACCAGCAAGGACGTCCAGAATGGCAGCAGCACCAGGATCATCAGGGCATTGGCGGTTTTGCTGGGTGCTTTCGCCAGATAGTAGGCCAGCGGATACCCCAGCAGCATGCACAGGACGGTGATCGACAGGGCGATGCCCAGGGTCTTCACATAGAGCACCTGATAGACGGATGCCGTATTCGACTGGGAAAAAGTCCCGCCGACGAAATCGAAGCCGGCCGCCTTCATGTAGTTTCGCGCGGTATAGACGCGGCCCGCCTCGGCGATCGCCTGCCATAGCTTGACATTACCCCAATCCGGATTGGCGTCGGTCAGCCACTGCGCCGCCTGAGGATCTGACATGCCGGCCAGATCCGCGTTCCGGATGCGGCGTCCCGTCATCTTGAACACGCTGGCGGTCCCAGGCATCACCTGATTCACAGCGGAACCCAGCTCGCCTTCTTTGTGGCTCAGCGCCAGGTCCTTAAGCTCCACGGCAAGCGTCTTCAGGGTCGCCGCCGGAGGCGGCGAAGCTTGATCCCAATCGTCCAGTCGCTGAATCGTCTGGGGGATCAAACCCTGCACAGTCGGGCTATACAGACTACGAAAGAGCATGGAGCCGATCGGGGCGAAAAAGGTGACCAGCAAAAAGGCCAACAGCGGCACCACCAGCAGAAAACTATTTCGCTTGCGCCGCCGGACGTTTTGCTCAATCCCGCGTTCTTCCGTTCGCGACAGCTTGCCGAGTGCCTTCCGGTCGAAAGCATCCAGCTGATTTCCGAACGAGGTGCTTGCCTTGGACATAGTCATGGCTCCAGAGGACTCCGGACGATGCGGCGCGCTGCGTCACGCGGGCGCCACCGCCTTACCCGGAGTCTGTCCGTTATTCAATGGCTATTGCAGCAACCATTGGTTGAAGCGCTCATTGAGCGTTTCATCGAAATCCGCCCAGAAGCTCGAGTCGGCCCGCAAGCCTTCCGAAGCATGCTGACTCGGCAAGTCTTTGACAACGTCCGGGCTCAGCAGCGCCAGCGAGGACCTGCGCACCGGTCCGTAGTTCACATCCGCCATGCCCGCCAGCGGTTTAGTCCCCGTTGCAAACAGGACGAACTTCAGCGCGGCGTCCTTGTTCTTCGAACCCTTGACGATACCCAGGGCTTCCAGATCGTATACATTGCCATGCCAGACGATGTTGAAAGGCTTCTTCTCGCTCTTAATGACGTCAGACAGGCGACCATTGGCGGATTGCACCATAACCGTGGAGCCGCTGTTCAGCAGCCCGGGCGCCTGGGACCAGCTGTCGAACCAGACGATATCCTTCTTGATCGTATCCAGCTTCCTGAACGCCCGGTCCTGCCCTTCCTTGGTCGCCAGCACCTTGTAGACATCACTGGCCGGCACACCATCAGCCAGCAGGGCCCATTCCAGATTGATCTGTGCCTTCTTGCGCAGACCGCGTTTGCCCGGGATCTTTTTGGTATCGAAAATATCGGCAACCGAGGTCGGTGCCACCGGCCCGACCGTGTCCTTGTTGTAGGCGTAGACGATGCTCCAGACCACCTCGCTGAGCCCACATGGGCTGTCTTCGAAAGTCCCCTTGATGAAATCATCCTTTGCAGGGACACCATCAGCCCCGGCCGGAATCAGATTTCGGGGAATCTGCTCTAGCAGACCGTCATAGCAGGCACGCTGCAAATCGATGGTCTCGAGGTCAACCACATCCCACAGGACATTGCCGGATTCGACCTGCGCCTTGATCTGCGCCGTCCCGCCCGTGTAGTTCTGGAAAAGGATCTCGGTGCCAGTTTCCTTCACATAGGGATCGATCATATGTTTTTTCTGTACGCCCCCCCACGCCCCACCAAAAGACACAAAGGTCAGCGAATCAGCCGCCTGAACCGGGCCACTGGATATGGCGCCGCAGGCAAGAACAGCCGCCGTCAATTTCAGCAATTTGCTCATGTTTGTCTCCTGTCTTTAAGTCATCTGATTTTTTCTGATACCACGATGCAACGAGGCACTGTCACCCTGCCAGACGGCGCGGGTGCTCGTATCTAATGCGAGGAAAAGGCAAAACACCCCCGGACCCGCCAGGACACATCCAGCACGGAACCATCCGGATGGGGGCGCTGGCTCGCGCTGCTGAGTTCCTTGATGATGAGCTGTCCTCCGCCCTCAAGTTCCAGGAAATAGCGGATGAAGTCGCCCACGTAATGGCTGGTCAGCAGACGGGCCTTGAGATGATTCTCATGGTCTCCGTCCGGCAGACCGATGGTCAGTTTCTCCGGACGCACGGACACCACGCAGGGCTGTCCCGCCGTGATCGCATCGCCGATTTCCGCGCGGATCTCCTGGCCACTCGCCAGCCGCACGAGCGCCAGCCCGTCCGAGATCGAATTCACCCGCCCGGGAATCAGATTGTTCTCGCCGATGAAGTCCGCGACGAACGCGTTGCTCGGGCGTTCGTAAAGCTCGGTCGGACTGGCGTATTGCTGCACCACGCCCTGATTGAAAACGGCGATCCGGCTGGACATGGTCAGGGCCTCGACCTGATCGTGCGTCACATAAACGACGGTGAATCCCAACTGCTTGTGTATGGTCGTGATCTCGAACTGCATCTGCTCGCGCAGCTTCTTGTCGAGGGCTCCGAGCGGCTCGTCCATCAGTACGAGCTTCGGCTGGAAGATCAGCGAACGCGCCAGGGCCACCCGCTGTTTCTGGCCCCCGGACAGCTGATTCGGGTAACGAGAGCCAAAATCCTGCAGTTCGATCATCTTCAGGAACTGATTCACGCGCTGCTGGATATCCGTTGCGCGCATCTTGCGAACCCGAAGCGGATAGGCCAGGTTCTCGGCCACCGTCATGTTCGGGAAAAGCGCATAGTTCTGGAACACCATACCGATGTCCCTCTTGTGGGGCGGCATGTTCAGAAAGGACATTCCATCGACGCGGATATCGCCGCTGGTGACGGTTTCAAACCCCGCCAGCATCATTAGGACCGTCGTCTTGCCCGATCCAGACGGGCCCAGCAGCGTGATGAACTCGCCTTCCGCCACATCGATATTGAAGTCCTTGACAACCAGATTCTTGTGGTCGTATGTCTTTCTGACGTTGATGGCGCTCAAGAAGCGGCTCTTGTCTTCGTCCATTGTCTCCTCCTCGCTTCGGACACAGGGTCATCAGAAGGCTCTTTCAGGGCAATGGGCCGCAGGAAGTCCTCCTTCCGCTGGCGACCACTGCCTGAAGCCTGATGATCTTCAATCGCGGCTGATCAATATGGTTTTTTTCTGTGTGAAGTGATCCAGCATCGCTTCCATCGAGGCCTCCTTGCCCAGACCGGATTGCTTGATACCGCCATAGGACAAACCAGGCTGCGCCACGATGTTCTGATTGACCTGGACAAAACCGGCCTGCAGGCGCTGGGTGGCATCCAGGGCACGCTGCAGGTTGCGGGTCCAGATCGTCGCGGCCAGGCCATAGTCCGAATCATTGGCCATGGCGATCGCCTGTTCATAATCGTCGAAAGGGATCACGCAGGTCACCGGCCCGAAGATTTCCTCGCGCGCGAGCCTGTCCTCATTGCTGACGCCGACGAACACAGTGGGCTGCACGAACAGGCCGTCTTTCAGTTCGGGGGCTTCCGGCATCTTCGACAGCTGCAGCGTTTCGACATGAGGAATCCGCTTGCCCAGCTCCAGATAGGAATGCACCCGATCGAACTGCCCGGTGGAAATGATGGTGCCGATGTCGGTGGCCTCATCCAGCGGGTCACCCATGCGCATCGCGTTGACCTTGTCAGCCATCCGGGCGACGAATTCCTCGCGCACGGACCGGTGAACCAGCATGCGGGACGCCGCCGTGCAGCTCTGGCCCTGGCGGGTGAAGCGCATCCCGGCGACGGCTCCCGCCACCGTGCGATCCAGGTCGGCGTCGTCCATGACGATCATGGGGCTTTTGCCACCCAGCTCCAGCGTGGTGGGGATCAGACGATCGGCCGCCGCATGGGCGATGATCTTGCCGGTATCCACAGATCCCGTGAAAGTGACCTTGCCCACCCGGCGGTCCGCGACCAGCGGCCCGCCGCAGGACGGCCCGAAACCAGACAGGATATTGACCACGCCCGGCGGCAGGCTTCGATTGAGCAGGTCCACAACGAACAGTGTGGACAGCGGGGCTTCCTCGGCTGATTTCACCACCACGGTGTTGCCCGCCACCAGCGCGGGGGCGATCTTGAAGGCCATCAGCATCAGGGGCGCGTTCCAGGGCAGGATGGCCGCGACGACGCCGATTGGCTCACGCTGCGTGAAGACCAGCATATTGGGCGCGAAGGGAATAGTTTCCCCTTTCAGTTCGCTGCCCAGCCCGCCATAGAATTCGAAACAGTCCGCCAGGACATTGGCCTCGACCCGGCTTTCCGTGCGGATCGCCTTGCCGGTTTCCAGGGCCAGCAGGGTGGCGATTTCCTCGGTGTGCTGCGTCAGCTGCGCGGCGGCCTTCTGCAGGATCTTGCCACGAGCGCGCGGGCTCATCGCAGCCCAGTCGGCCTGGGCGCCGGCCGCCGCACCCACCGCCGCCGCCACGTCCTGGGCGTCTCCGTCGGCTGCCGTGCCGATCTGCTGACGCGTGGCCGGGCTAGCGACCGGAAAGGTCTTGCCCGACAGAGGCGCCTGCAATTTTCCAGCATACAGATGCACACCGGACAACCGCCGAGCATGGGCCAGGGCGGTTTCCAGCAGGTTGTTGGGTTTGTCCATGATCAGTGTCTCCTGTTGTCAATAGGTCGGGCATCCGCCCGGCGCGCCAATGGGGCGATGGACTGGCGAAAGGATTCAGACGCCCCGAAACCGGGCCGCCCGTTTTTCCTTCCAGGCCAGGGCCCCTTCCTTCAGATCCTCGGACGCTTCCGACAGGCGTACCGCCCGGGCATTCGCTTCGAGATCCAGTGTGCCATTGATGACCCGGTTCAAATCCTGCTTGATTCCCCGCAAGGCCAGCGGTGCCATGCCCGCCAGTTGCGCGCTGAACGTCTCGACGCGCGCGGAGAGGTCCTCGGCCGCCACCAGCTCGGTGAGAAAACCGATCCGCAACATGTCCTCGGCCTGGATCTTTTCGGCTGTCAGAAACAGATGCTTGGCCGCATTGACACCCAGGCGGGACAGATAGCGCCGCAGGCCCCCCGGATAGAAATGCAGGCCCAGCCGCGCGGCCGGCATGAAAGCATTGGCCTGCGGAGTGCCGATCCGAAAGTCGCACGCCAGGCAAAGATCCGTGCCGCCCCCATAAGCACCACCTTGAATCGCGGCAATGGTCACGGGCCGGGCGGCCTCGACGAGGTCGATGGTCTCGCCGAAATACAGGGAACTGGGCGCATCCTGGCTGGCGAGCGAGGAGATGTCATAGCCGCTGCAGAAATATTTGCCGGCGGACATGAAGCGCAGCACCAGGACATCCGGGCTGGCATTGACCGTGTCGAGGTGCTGGCGCAAAGCATCCAGATCCTCGGGGCTGAGGCGGTTGCTGCGGGAAGGATTGCATAGACGGATCGTCGCGATGCGGCCCTGGATGTCCAGGGTGGGACGAGTCTGCGTGTGTTCGCACGGCGGCGCCACGGAAGCACTTGCGATCATATCCGCCCCCCGGCCTCGGAGGCCTGGACCGCCAGTTCGGCCTGCCGCACGACCTTGCCGTCCCGCAAGCGGGCGATTTCATCGGCCGAGAGCCCGAAAGCCTGCAAGACTTCACAGGTATGCTCGCCCAGGATCGGCGGGTGCATCCGGACACTGCGGCGGTCCGGATCGGCCGAAGTGCGGATGGGCAGGCCCACCTGCTTCAACGGGCCCAGAACCGGGTGATCGATCGTTTCGACCAACCCCGTGGCCAGCACCTGATCATCCGTGAAGACGTCCGCCAGGTTGTTGATCGGTCCGGCGGGTATCTGATGCTCGATGAGCAGGTTGGTCCATTCCATGCGGGAGCGGGTCTTCAGCCGAATCTCCAGCAGGTCTTTCAGCGCATGGCGGTGCTGCATCCGATCGGCATTAGCAAGAAAGCGCGGGTCCGTGGTCAGATGCTGGAGATCCAGCAGCTTGCACAGCTTCAGCCACATGGCCTGGGTCGCGGGCGCCAGATTGATCGGTCCATCCGCGGCCTCGAAGGTGCCATACGGGGCGATCACTGGATGCACATTGCCGCACGGCTGCGGGATCTCTCCCACGCTCAGGTAGCGCTGGCCCTGGACACTGAGCAGACCCATGAGGCTGCCCAGCAACGAGGTATCCACGTGCTGGCCGCGCCCGCTGCGCTGGCGTTCGACCACGGCCGACAGGATGCCGATCACCAGCCACATGCCAGAGGTCAGGTCGCCGATGGCCGTCCCCACGCGCATCGGGCCGCTTTCGGGCGTACCGCTCAGGCTCATGAAACCAGAATACCCCTGCGCGATCTGATCGAAGCCAGCCCAACCGCTGGCTGGGCCGGTCCGGCCGAAGCCGGAGATGGACGCCATGATCAGCGCTGGATTCTCGCGTGCCAGATCGGCATATCCCAGCCCCATGGATTCCATGGTGCCGACTTTGAAGTTTTCGACGACCACGTCGGCCTGGAGGGCCAGCCGCCGGATCAGGGCCAGGCCTTCCGGATCCCGGAAGTTGACCTCTATGCCTTTCTTATTTCGGTTGGCGCTCAGATAATAGACACTGACATCCTGATCGAATGGCCCCCACTGGCGGATCATGTCGCCGTCGGGACTGGGCTCGACCTTGGTGACGTCCGCCCCCAGATCCGCCAGAATCATGGTGCTGAACGGTCCCGACAGCGCACGGGTGAGATCCAGGACTTTCAGCCCGGTCAATGACATGGACATGCTAGGTCTCCTCTTGTTGAGACCATCCTAGCCAAACCGGATCAGGGGAACAAATAGCGTCTTCTAATCAAAAGATAAGATTATCTTATTGCTATCATCAGCCATCTCATCAGCCGTCACTCATCATGAATCTGAAGCAACTGGCCTACTTCGTGCGTGTCGTCGAGCTGCGCAACATGACGCATGCCGCGGAGAGCCTGCACGTGGCACAACCGGCGCTCAGCCAGCAAATGGCGCTGCTGGAAGATGACGTCGGCGTGGCGCTGCTGGTTCGCAGGCCGCGGGGCGTCGAGCCGACGGTGGAGGGCCAGCTGCTGTATCGCCAGGCCCAGACGATCCTGCGCCAGGTCGATTCCATCCACAGCATCCTGACCCGCAAGGCGGATCCGGTCTCGGGTGCGGTCTCGGTCGCCATGGCATCCAGCACGGCCAGGATACTGGCCCTGCCCCTGATCCGCGCCGTGCGGCAGCGTTACCCCGCCATCGAACTGGAAATCGTGGACATTCCCAGCGCCGATCTGCCCCTGGCCATCCAGCAGGGCCGCGTGGATATTTCGCTGCCGCCAGACGAGGAGAACAGTTCCAGCCTGTCGACGACACCGCTGGTCGTGGAAGAATTGCTGGTGCTGGCCCATCCTTCGGTCGCCCTGCCCAGGACTCGGCTGTCGATCACGGATCTTGCCGATATACCGCTGATCCTCCCGCGCCCGCCCAACAAGCTGCGCATGCGGATCGATTACGCCTTCATGAATGCCCGGCTGCGGTATCAGCTGCTGGCTCAGGCGAGCACCTCGGCAATCCTGCTGCCCGCCGTCAGTGAGGGGCTCGGCGTCACGATCCTGCCGTATTCCGCCGCCTACAAGGAAATCCATACAGGCGCCATCAAGGCCTACCATCTGACGCCATCGCTGTCCCGCAAGATCAGTCTGTGCACGAGCAAGAGCGCCCCGGACCGGCCCGCCGTCACGGCCGTCATCGAACTGATCCGGTCGCTGACGCAAGGACTGATCGACGACGGTACCTGGCGGCACTGTGAATTGGCATGAGCCCCGGATGCCGATGCGGCATGGGGCTCATGAAGGGTGTCGCCACCCGGCAATCAGGCGACGCGGGCGACCTGGGTACTGGTCAGCAGCGTGA
This sequence comes from Castellaniella sp. MT123, assembly GCF_039614765.1. Lineage (NCBI taxonomy): Bacteria > Pseudomonadati > Pseudomonadota > Betaproteobacteria > Burkholderiales > Alcaligenaceae > Castellaniella > Castellaniella sp. MT123. Next base: position 2,632,562 of record NZ_CP154879.1, on the reverse strand, counting down.
CCTCGACCGCGCGTCGGGGTTGCACCGACGCCGCCGGGGCGACTTCGGCCGCATATCGCCCGCCCGGCAGATAGTCGGTGGCGGTTTCGGCGCACTGGCCGCAGCAGGTGGCGATGCCTAGCTGAGCCTGCAGATCACCCAGATCCTTTGCCCCCTGGGCAATGGCGTCCTGGACATGGCGCTCGCTGATCGCGTTGCATACACAGATATACATGCGAATCATTATCATCCATCTTCATCCGCAGCGCAAGCGGTTTTGATCGCTTCCTTGGACCTGACGTTTTGGCCCATCGGCCGTCTTTCGGCTCACGACCGGGCCTTGCGCAGACTGGCCGCCGGCACGCCCATGGCTTCGCGGTATTTGGCGACCGTCCGGCGGGCGATGACGATGCCCTGATCGGCCAGCAACCGGGTCAGGCGCATGTCGGACAAGGGCTTGCCGGCCGGCTCGGCGTCCAGCAAGGCGCGCATGAGCGCCTGGATCGCCCGGGACGAGGCATCCTCGCCCGATGTCGTCTGCACGCCAGTACCGAAAAAATATTTCAGTTCGAACACGCCCCAGGGGGTCTGGGCATACTTCATGCGCGTCGCGCGGGAAATGGTGGACTCGTGCAGATCCAGCGCCTGCGCGACGTCGCGCAACACCAGCGGCCGCAGGGCCCCTTCGCCGTGATCCAGGAACGGGCGCTGATGGGATGCGATGAACCCGGCCACACGCAGGATGGTCTGCCGCCGCTGGCCCAGCTGCTGGATCAGATGATGGGCCTGGCTTACCTGTTCCCGCAGCCCGGACGGCACGTCCGCACCCTGGATCTGCGCCACCAGGCCGGCATCCAGCCGCAATCGCGGCTCCAGCGCCGGGTTCAGGCTGGCGAGCCATTCCCCCGGTCCCCGGTAGAACAGGATGTCGGGTACCACGTAACAAGTCGCCTCATCATGCCAGGCGCTGACGGGATGCGGATCCAACCGCAGCAGGGCCCGATGGGCGGCATCCAGCAGGCTGCGTTCGCAGCCCAGGGTCTCGCACAGCCGCCCCCACCGTCCCGCACCCAGGTCATCCAGGCATTCCGTCAGGCGCACCGCGCATGCTAGGACGTCCGGCGGCCATTCGTCCTCCCGCGCGCGCAACTGCAGCCGCAGGCACTCGGACAGGTCCCGCGCGCCCACGCCCGCCGGATCGAAAGACTGCAGCAAGCGCAAAGCGGCCCGCCATTCCTCATCCTGGATGTCCAGCCCGGGCGGCAGGGCAGAGGAAAAAGACTGCGGGTCGAAATCCAGATACCCCCGCTCATCCAGCTCGCCGATCAGCAACGCAACCAGGCCCTGATCGCGCGGTGTGGCCCGGGTCGTGCGCAATTGCTGCAACAGATGATCCGCCAGGCTCTGCGTCGTTCCCGATTCCGGGATATCATCCGATACGATCTGGCGTGCGGGCTGCGCCCAGCGATGCTCCAGCATTTCCGCCCGGGCCGCGGCCTCGTCCGGGGCGGGATCATCCCGCTCCAGCAGGGGATTGTCCGCCAACGCCTGGGTGATTTCCTGCTCCAGTTCCTGGGTCGAGCATTGCAGCAGCTTCAGGGCCTGGCGAAGCTGTGGCGTCAGCACCAACTGCTGGTGCTGGCCCAACTCCAGGGATGGTTGCGAACGCATATTCGACTCGATGAACACCATGAATCAGGAACATATCCAAACTCCCAGCCGGCAGGACGGCGCATTGCTGCGCAGAATCCTGCTCAAACTGACGGCCACGGCCAAGATCGTCTCGGCCACCCTGGTCGTCCTGATCGCGCTGGTCTGGTATGACCTGCTCAATCGCCTGCTGGCATTTGGCAATGGCCTCGATTATGCCGGAAACCGCCTCATGGGGGCCGAGGCGACCGCGTTGGTACAGCGCTACAACCCGTATTTCTGGTGGGCCCTGGTCTTCCTGTTCACCATCCTGATCGCCTGGCTGGTTTACCTGGCGGTCCGCTCCATCCTGACCCGCGCCCAGCTAAAACCGGTGGATGCCGCCTCGTTCGCACAGTTGGCCGACCAGCTGTCGGCGCCCGCCCTGGACGTATTGCTCTGGGCCTGGCAGCCGCGCGACGAGCCGCTGCGAGTGGGCGACCTGTCGCTGGCCCGCAACGAACTGGCCAACGGGCGGGCAAGGCGCCTGCAGCTGGCTGCGCAACAGCTGGCGGCGCTGGAGAGCGCCCGCCAGCGGCAGCCGACGCCCACGAAACAGGCGCCAACACTTGCGTGACGCCAGAAAATATGTTTGACTGATGGCTATGGATATTTCGTGCGCACCCTTTGCCCTTCAGCCGCAGGCTTCTGCGGCCGGGCTTGCGCGCGCGTCGGTGGCGGCGTCCGCTCGCCTGGCGACTCCCCTGTCTTTCCTGTCGGGTCTACTGCTGCTAGCGATCGGTTGCCGGGCCTAGCGCCGCGTGGCAGTTCGGCAACCGTTCCTACGCCACACCCTCGCCGCCGTGCGATGTCCGTGTCCGGACTCCGGCGCACACCCCCCAGACAGGTATTGCCATGATCCAGAACCCCGCCTCCAAATACGTTCCGTTCGCGCCATTTGCGCGTGAATTTTCCGAACGCACCTGGCCCAGCCGCCGCATCACCACGCCGCCGATCTGGATGAGCACCGATCTGCGCGATGGCAACCAGGCGCTGATCGAGCCCATGAGCGTAGAGCGCAAACTGCGCTTCTTCGAACAGCTGGTGAAGATCGGCTTCAAGGAAATCGAGGTCGGCTTTCCGTCCGCCTCGCAGACAGACTACGACTTCGTGCGCAAACTGGTCGAGGAAAAGCGCATTCCCGATGACGTCACCATCATCGGCCTGACCCAGGCACGCGGCGACCTGATCCCCCGCACGGTACAGGCCCTGGCCGGCGCCAAACACGCCATCGTGCACATGTACAACGCCTGCGCACCGGCTTTCCGCAAGATCGTGTTCAACATGAGCCGCGACGAGGTCCGCACGATCGCCATCGAGGGCACGAAGATCGTCAAGGCCGAAGTCGCCAAACACCCGGAAACCCACTGGCGCTACGAATACTCGCCCGAAGTCTTCAGCACGACGGAGCCGGATTTCGCGCTGGAAGTCTGCAATGCCGTGGTCGAGACCTGGCAGCCGACCGTGCAGGACAAGATCATCCTGAACATGCCGGCCACCATCGAGGCCACCACCCCGAACCTGTACGCCGACCAGATCGAATGGATGCACCGCAATCTGGCACAGCGCGACAAGATCGTCATCAGCGTCCACCCGCACAATGACCGCGGCACCGCGGTGGCTGCGGCCGAACTCGCCGTCATGGCCGGGGCCGACCGCATCGAAGGCTGTCTGTTCGGCAACGGCGAACGCACCGGCAACGTAGACCTGGTCACCCTGGCCTTGAACCTGTACACGCAGGGCATCCATCCGGGCCTGGATTTTTCGGACATCGACGAGGTCCGCCGCTGCGTCGAGGACTGCAATCAGTTGCCCGTGCATCCGCGCCATCCGTATGCGGGCGATCTGGTGTTCACCGCGTTTTCGGGTTCGCACCAAGACGCCATCAAAAAGGGCTTCGCCATACAGCAGCCCGACGCCATCTGGGAAGTTCCCTACCTGCCGATCGATCCGGCCGATCTGGGCCGCAGCTACGACGCCGTCATCCGCGTCAACAGCCAGTCCGGCAAGGGCGGCGTGTCCTATCTGCTGGAACAGGAACACGGCCTGGTCCTGCCGCGCCGCCTGCAGATCGAGTTCAGCCGCGCCATTCAGCGCGTCACCGACGAAACCGGCCGCGAAGTCACATCCAAGGACGTGTTCGAGGTCTTCTCCAGCGAATACCTGGATCTTGAAACCCCGTGGAAGCTGGTCCGGCATCGCATCACAGGCAGCCCCAGGAACACAAGCCAGAAACAGTTCACGATCGAGGTCGAAATTCAGGCCGATGGCCAGACGCGCCACCTGTCCGGCCAGGGCGACGGCGCCATCTCGGCCTTCGTCGATGCGCTGGGCATCGATGCGCGCGTCATGGACTATCAGGAACACGCCATCGGCACGGGCACCGACACCCGGGCGGCATCCTATGTGGAAATGCGCATCGGCGACGCACCCAACGGGTACGGCGTGGGCATCCACGAAGACATCGTGACGTCGTCGTTCCTGGCGATTCTGAGCGCCGTCAACCGGCAGGCCGCCGCCGGGAAGGAAATCCCGGCCCGCGCATCGGTCGCGGCCTGATTCAGTACACGATGGCTAGCCCCGGGAGATCGACGGTCACTCGGGGCTTTTCCAATGCCTGAATGGCATGGACGGCGAATTCCCGGGCCAGATCGGCCCGGGAGGACAGGTTGGTGTACCCCAGCGCTTTGGCGACGCCGAGGATCTTGTCGAGCAGCAGGACCTTGCCGCTGACGCGCAGGGGCTCGCAACCCAGCGAATCCCAGTTCTGCCCGAACCAGGCGCGTGCCGCCCGGGCTCGATCCCCGTCGACCGGCGCATCGACGGAAAATTCCAACGAGCGCTGCGCATCGAAAATCACGATCACATGACCCTGCATGGGGATTCCTTACCAGATGGGTGCCGGTTCCCAGGTGACGTCTTCGCCTTTTTCGCGGGCCAGCCGCAGCATGGCCAGCAGGGGCCAGGCACGCCGCCGCATGCCGACATGCTGGGCGATGGGGTGTTCGGTGGCGTCGTCGTGTTCGCCGGGATTGTCATTGTGACTGGTATCGGTGGCCACCAGCGATTCGATGCCCGCAATGGCCGCGTCCATTTGAGCCCGGGTGATGACCCCACGCTCGGGCAGGTCGGCCGTGTCGAATCGTTTGCCGGCAGCAACCAGGATCGGTTTGGCATGCTGAGCGAACATCAGGACTTCGGCGGCGGATTTCGACTGAAACAAAATGAGCATGGTGGGTTTCCCGCAATGGACATAAACATACACTACTGCAAGTTCGGCACCCTGCCAAGCTGGAGAATGTCCAGCTTCGAGGGGAGAACCCATTATGCCGAAGACCGCCGTCTGGCGCCACTTTCCAAGCTGCCGGCACCCATTGGCCAGGGGCCTTTCACCGCGGCTCCTATTGGCTGCGGGCATGTCCTTGGCCGGCGTCGCCCAGGCCCTGTCCACGCCCGCTTCCGCACCGCTGACCTGCCCGGTCCCGCAAGCGGACGCAGGCGGCGCGCCACCCTGCGGGGCCGCTTCGGCCCTGGGCCCCATCGGCGAACCGGATCTGGACACCGGCATCGGCAATCCGGTCCATCTGGCAACCGGCGAAAAGTTCCTGCGTGAAATCGATCTGCCCGAGCCGGCCCACGGGCAGTGGCCGGCTTTCGTCCGGCTGTACCGCTCCGGATCCAGGGCGGGCGGCCCGCTGGGCCAGGGCTGGACCACGGAGTACGATGTCCGCCTGCGGCGCCAGGGGGGCGGCTGGCAGCTTCTCCTGCCCGACGGCAGGATTCTGTCCTACGATGCCCGGGGACACTCGCGCCGAGTCTCGGACGGACGACTCGTGGCGACCCGATGGCCAGAGACAGGCCAGCCGGGTGAAACCCTGCCCGCGCACGCAGCCGGCGCGCCGATGGCCTGGCTGGGTCGCGACGGACACCGCCTGGACTTCGACGGCCAGGGCCGTCTGCGCGCCGCGCACCGGCCCGGTCGCGCGATCATCGGGATCGAATACCACGAAACAGGCCCTTTCGACGGCCTGATGCGCCGGATCCGGCGCGGTGCATCGGCGCTGACCCTGCGCTACGCGCTACTGGGTGACCGGCCCATACTGCAGTCGCTGGACTCGCCGGCAGGCACCTTCCTGTATCGATACGACACACCCGCCCCACACGAAGGCGCCCGCCTCACGCAGCGCCCTGACGACGCACAATCCCTCCCTGAGACGCCCCTGCCGGCAAGGCTGACCGAAGTCCGACGCCCGGACGGCATGCGGCGCATCCACCACCACGAAACCGATCGGCAGGCGGGACATCCCGGGGCCGTGACCGGCATCACGCTGCAGGATGCCGCGGGACGACACTGGCGGGCACGCACCTGGACCTACGACGCGCAGGGCCAGGTCGTCGAGGCCATCCCGGGCCCTCCCACCCAGACAGTCGGCCGGCTGGCGTTGCGCTATCCGGATGGCGGCGGCATCGCGACGGGATCGGGCGTCCTGCGCGACGACCAGAACCGGCTGACCAAGATCGACGGGCTGCGCATCACCCGCCATCCGGACGGCGTCATCCGCCAGCTGCTTCAGACGCATGGCGGTTGGCCAGGGCTGCAGCTGGACTACGACCACGGCGGCCGGCTGACGGCCTGGTCCAGCGCACTGACCGGCCGGACCCGCGTATCGACGGCCCCGGGCGGCCAACCGCAGGGCCTGCTGCACGCCAGCGGCGACCGGCTGGACCTGCGATCGGATACTGTCGGGCGCCCAGCCCGGCTGCGATACACCAGCCCTGGCCAGACTGACATCTCCGTCTCCATCCAATGGCGCGGACGCCTGCCTGAACGGCTGGAACACCCCTCGGAAACCGAGTACCTGAACCACGACGACGCCGGTCGCCTGCGATCACGCACGATCCGCCGCCCCCACCCGGTCGGCATGCTGCAATATCAGGAAGCCTTTGACTACGACGCGATGGGCCACCTGTCCCGCCATGCGCTGCCCGAGGGCGGCGCGCTGCACTACGCATGGTCTGGCGCCGGCCGCCTGAGCCGCATCGTCTGGGAAGATGCCGACGGCACGCGGCACACCGTGATCGATACGGTCCCGGGCGCGGCCGGCTACCGCTACGGCAACGGCCTGCATTTGCAGACCGGAACGGACACACGCGGACGGGCCGACCGCCTGGCGCTGTCCGACGGCCAGCGGATCCTGTGGGGCGAGTGGCGCCGGCATGACGACCGGGGCCGGGTGATGCAACTGACGCAACTGGCTCCGGACGAACCCCGGCTGCTGCGCCGCTTCGCCTACGACATGCAGGGCCGACTGGCCGGCATCGCCCAGCGTGCGGAATCCCGGAACGACGGGCGATCGGCCTGGCGGACAAGCTGGTTCGCCTGGGCGGACGATGGCAGTCTGGCCGGGATGCGTACCTTGCCGGGCCCGATCGGCCAGACTGCGGCATCCGATCCGGCAGCCGGCACCCGGAAGGCCCGGGCGGTCATCGAGGAACCAGGCCCGGGTTTCGCGCCCCCGATTCCGCGCGACGCGGGCGGCCTGCCCTTGTCCATCGACGGCCTCGCGCTGCGCTACCAGGCGCAACGGCGTCTGGCCGAGGTGCGCAGCGGCGATCGGATCCTGGCGCGCTACACCTACAACGCGCGGGGCCAGCAGATCCGCCAGCGGCATGGCACCCAGGAGATCGAGCGCTATTACGTGGACAACCGGCTGGCGGCACGCTGGCTGCGCCCCGCGTCGGCCGCCGGCGGTCCGCCGGCAATCCGGCGTTTTGGCGTCAGCCAGCGCTACATCTACGCGCAGGATGCGCCCGTCGGCCTGCTGCAGACGGACGACGACGGGCGCACGCGCCTGTATTTCATGCAGGCCGACCTGCTGGGCGCGCCAGTCCTGGTCACAGACGACCAGCGGACAGTCCGCTGGTCAGCGACCTACGACGTCCTGGGCCGGGCAACGCGCCGGTCTGGCGACCTGACTTTGCCGCTGCGCTGGCCCGGCCAGGACGAGGATCCGGCGACGGGCTGGCACGACAACGTGTTCCGCACCTACCTGCCGCGGCGCGGACAGTACCTGGAACCCGATCCGTTGGGCCCCGTTCCCGGGCAGCAGGCGCTGGGCTACGGCGCCCAGCAGCCCATGCGCCATGTCGATCCCCTGGGCCTGATCCTGCTGGCGTTCGACGGCACCCGTTATGGCCGCGCCAACCAGAGCAATGTCTGGAAGCTGACCCAGGCCTACACCGATGGCCCGGCCTACTATCATGCAGGTCCCGGCAACAACCGGTATCCGGACTGGGATGCGGTGACCGCCGCCAGCAGCGGGCAGATCCTGCGCAATCAGTGGCAGTCGCTGCTCAACGCCCTGCAACGTGCGCAGGGATCGCCGCAAGCCGCGCCCATCGACATCCTGGGCTATTCGCGGGGGGCCGCGCTGGCACGCGAGTTCGCCAACCGCATCGCCCGCCAGACGCGCAACGGCTGGTTTTCCTATGACGATCCGCTGCGCGGCACGATCGCCCTGTGCGTGGACCTGCGCTTTCTGGGCCTGTTCGACACCGTGGCGCAGTTCGGGCTGCTGGGCGCGGCCAACGCCGGTTTCGATCTGTCGGTCTCCGGCGCCTGGGGCTGGGTGGCCCACGCCGTGGCCCTGCATGAACTGCGCAGCCTGTTTCCCCTGATCTCGGCCACGGGCGGCCAGCCCGGCAACACCGTCGAGGCGCCCTTCATCGGCGCCCATGCCGACATCGGCGGCGGGCTGCTGCTCAACGAAGAGGGACAGCCAACCCCGGACGGGGATCTGTCCGATGTGGCACTGAACTGGATGCGCTGGCAGGCCATGGCGGCCCTGGTACCCATGAAGCCGCTGGCCGACGCCGACCGGCAGGTGGCGCGCCCCTGGCTGCATGACGAGCGTATCCCCGCGCAGCGCCTGCTGGCCGGCGACCGGGAACTGCAGGATGCCGGCACCCGGCCGCTGGGCCCCCAAGGGGCCGACGCCCGGCTGGGCAATGCCCAGCGCGCCCTGTTCGAGTCCTTCATCCAGCGCATGGCCGGCTGGGAACTGCAGTCGGGCAGCGTGGTGGGCACGGTGGACATGCAGGGTTACGGGGCCTGGCTGGAATCGCAGCTGGGCCTGTCCGGCATGGCCGGCCCCCCACGACAGCCCTGAAATCGGGCTATCATTTCGGGGTCACCTTACCGGCCCCCTCATCCGAGGGGGCCGCCGTCACCGATCACTCAGTCATGCTACCAGAGCAACATACCCAGCTCATCGCCCTTCTACGTTCGATCCTGGACACCCTGATCCCGGGGCTATCCCTGGACATCACCCTGGAACGTCCCAAAGTCGCCGCCCATGGCGACGTGGCCTGCAACATCGCCATGCAGGCGGCGCGCAGCGCCCGCCGCAATCCGCGCGAACTCGCCCAGGCCATCGTGGACGCCGTCCTCGCCCAGCCGAACGCCGGCGCGCTGATCGCCCAGGCGGAAGTCGCGGGCCCCGGCTTCATCAATTTCCGCCTGTCGGCGGCCGCCCATCAGGCCGTGCTCGACGTCATCCAGACCCAGGGCGAACGCTACGGCCACCGCGCCGCCCACGACGAACGCATTCTGGTGGAATTCGTCTCCGCCAACCCGACCGGGCCGCTGCACGTGGGCCACGCGCGCCAGGCGGCGCTGGGCGATTCGATCTGCCGGCTGTTCGAAACCCAGGGCGCCCAGGTCACCCGCGAGTTCTATTACAACGACGCGGGCAACCAGATCCATAATCTGGCCATCAGCGTGCAGGCCCGCGCCCGCGGCATCGCACCGGGCAGTCCCGACTTCCCGGAAGACGGCTACAAGGGCGAATACATCCTGGACATCGCCCACGACTATCTGGCCCGCGCCACCGTGCAGGCCAGCGACGGCGAGCCCATCCAGGCCAGCGGCGATCCGGATGACCTGGATGCCATCCGCCGCTTCGCGGTCGCGTATCTGCGCCGCGAACAGGACCTGGATCTGCAGGCATTCGATCTGCGCTTCGACAACTACTACCTGGAAAGCTCGCTCTACACCAGCGGCCGGGTGGAACGCACCGTCCAGGCCCTGATCGACGCCGGTCATACCTACGAACGGGACGGCGCCCTGTGGCTGCGCACCACCGAACTGGGCACGGGTGACGACAAGGACCGCGTGATGCGGAAATCCGAAGGCGGCTACACCTATTTCGTGCCGGACGTGGCCTATCACGTCGCCAAATGGGAACGCGGCTTTCATCACGCCATCAACATCCAGGGCACCGATCACCACGGCACCATCGCGCGCGTGCGCGCCGGCCTGCAAGGGATGAACCTGGGCATCCCGGCCGACTACCCGGCCTACGTGCTGCACAAGATGGTGCGCGTCATGCGCGACGGCGCCGAAGTCAAAATTTCCAAGCGCGCCGGCAGCTACGTCACCCTGCGCGACCTGATCGACTGGGTGGGGCGCGACGCGGTGCGTTTCTTCCTGGCTCAGCGCCGCGCGGATTCGGAATTCGTCTTCGACATCGATCTGGCGCTATCGCACAGCGAGGAAAACCCGGTCTACTACATCCAGTACGCGCACGCCCGCATCCATTCCCTGCTGCGCCAGCACGATGCGGCGCGACAGGCCCGATCGGCCGATCCATCGCTGCTGACCGCACCCACCGAAATCACGCTGCTGCAACGCCTGGCCGAATACCCCGGCGTGCTGACCCAGGCGGCCCAGGAACTCGCGCCGCACCAGCTGGCGTTCTGGCTGCGCGATTGCGCCGCCGATTTCCACGCCTGGTATAACGCGGAACGCATCCTGGTGGACGATGCCGCGCTGCTGGCGGCCCGCCTGCGCCTGGCCCAGGCCACGGCCCAGGTGATCGCCAACGGACTGGGCCTGCTGGGGGTCACCGCCCCCGAGCGGATGTAGATCATGGCCACACGCAAAAAGAAATCCTCCGGCGGCACCTGGTTCGGCCTGACGCTGGGCATGGTGCTGGGGGTGGCGGCCGCCGTCGCCGTCGCGCTGTTCGTCACCAAGGCCCCCATGCCCTTCAAGGACAAGGCCAGCCGCGACGCCCCGACCACCCTGCTGCCGGACGTGAAAAACGCCCCCGATCCGAACATTGCCCTATATGGCAAGGACGGTCCGGCGGGCACGCGCGCGCCGGACCAGGGCGGCAGTTCCACCAACCCGCCGGCACCGGCCCCCGAACCCGGCCAACCGGAAAACCCCCTGTCCGACGCCATCGGCCAGCTGATCGCCGGTCTGGACAAGCCGGGGACACCCGCGCCGGCGACCAAGGCGCAGCCGCCCGCCCCCCAGGCGCCGTCGCATCCGGCCCCGGCGCCGGCCGCATCCGCCGCCAAATCGACCTCGTCCAGCCTGCCGTTCCCACCGCCGCCTCCCCCCGCCAAATCGGCTGCGACGACACAAACGACCTATTTCCTGCAGACGGGCGCGTTCCGCTCGAAGTCCGAGGCGCAGACCATGCTGGCCCGCGTCGTGCTGCTGGGCCTGCCGGTGCGCATCGAGACCGGCGAGTCCAACGGCAGCCCGATCAACCGGGTACGGGTCGGTCCCTTCAAGGGCATCGACGACATGAACCGGGCACGCACTAAACTGGGCGACGAGAAGATCGAATCCTCGGTCGTTCGCCCTTAGTGTGCCATTTGGCTGATTGCACAATGCGCCAGCGTCCTCTTCTCATCCGGTCGACTTGTTCGTCGGCTCGATGGGGAACGTGTGCCTTGCCACGAGAGTCATAGACTCTCAGATCAACTTCGGAGTCTCATCATGAGCACCTTGATTTACCGTATCGCTTCAAGCCTGCTTCTGGGTCTGGCCGCGCTGGTCGTGGCACCCACGCAGGCCGCGCCGCTGTTCACCACGCTGGATCCCGCCCAGCCGTCGGACATCCCAGGCAAGATCGAAGTCCTGGAATTCTTTGCCTACACCTGCCCGCATTGCGCAAAAATAGAGCCTCTGGTGGTCAACTGGCGCAAAACCCTGCCCGATACCGTGGTGTTCAAGGGCGTGCCGGTCGCCTTCAACGCCAGCATGCGCGATCTGCAGAAGTTGTACTACGCACTGGATGCCGTGGGCCGGCTGGATCTGAACGATGCCGTATTCAAGGCGATCCACGAGGAAAACAAGCGGCTCTTCAAGGCTGACGACATCATCAACTGGGTCGCCGCCCAGGGCGTGGATCGCAAGTCCTTCACCGACGCCTTCAATTCGTTCGGCGTCCAGACGAAGATCACGCGGGCCGACGAACTGGCCAAGGCTTACCATATCGACGGCACGCCGTCCTTTGCGATTGGTGGGCGTTTCGTGACTTCACCGGCGCAGACTGGCAGCTATCAGGGCGCGATCGACGAATCCGACAAGCTGGTCAAGCGGCTGCTGACGCAAGGGAAGTAATCCCGTACCGCCGGCGCTCTCCGGCAGGCCTCGGGTGCGGCGGCACCCGTCAATGACCGCACGGTGTCACCGGCAGGTGACACCTGGATCACACCGCCGCGAAGGCCTGGGCCAGGTCGGCGATCAGGTCGGCCGGGTCTTCCAGCCCGATGTGCAGGCGCAGCACCGTCCCCGCACGCATCCGTTCGCTGGCAACCTGCGCCCAATGGCCGTTGGACGCCAGCGCGGAAGGTTCCACCTGCGTCACCAGGCTTTCGTAGCCGCCCCAGGAATAGCCGATCCCGAACAGGCGCAGCCCGTCGATCACCCGGCGTACCTGGTGCTCGTTGAAATCCACGGCCACGGCCATCAGACCGTTCGATCCCGTGGCATCACGCTGCCACAGCGCGTGGCCGGCGTCCTGCGGCCAGGCCGGGAAGAATAGGTGCGATACCTGGGGCTGTTCGGCCAGCCACTGACAGACCATCATGGCGTGTTCGGCGCAGGTACGCATGCGCAGGCCCAGGGTGCGCGCCCCGCGCAAGGCCAGCCAGGCATCGTCCGCGCTGACCGTACTGCCCAGGGCATAATGCGTTTCGTGCAGTTTGTGGATCAGGTCCGGATCCCGGGCCACCGCCGCCCCCAGCATCAGGTCGGAATGGCCGCCAATGTATTTCGTGGCCGCAATCACCGAGATATCGGCGCCCAGCGCCAATGGCCGATAAATATAGCCCGAGCCCCAGGTGTTGTCCGCCACCACGGTCAGGCCATGGGCGTGCGCCCAGCGCGACAGCGCCGGCAGATCGAGCGTTTCCATCAGCAGCGACCCAGGCGATTCCAGGTACAGCACGCGGGTTTCAGGGCGCAGCGCGGCCTGCAGGCTGTCCAGGTCGGGGCGCACGAAATCCATGGCGATGCCCATGCGCGACAGGATCGTTTTGTGCAGGTAGCGCACCGGCCCGTAGACACAATCGACGACCAGGGCATGATCACCCTGGCTGAGGCAGGCCATGAGCGTCATGCTGATCGCCGCCATGCCCGAAGGCGCCAGAAAGGCGCGCTGGCCGCCTTCCAGGCGGCACAGCAGGGTTTCCAGCGCCTCGTGCGTCTGCAGGCCGACCCGCCCGTAGGTGGGCACCCGTTCGCCGCGCTGTTTGGCTGCCTGGGCGCGATCCAGCACGTCCATGGAAGCGAAACGCACCGTGCTGGTACGCATCGACGGCATGGCCACCGGCCCCGTTCCGGTCACGGGATCCAGCGGCGCCTGGCCGATATGCTGCAGCAGCGTGTCGATACGGTCGTTCGGAAAGCCTGCGGCATCTGTCGTCATGATCATCGTCCTGTCTGGTGACTGCGCACCCCGGCTTCCTGAGCGGTCTGGTTCAGGATTGCCGGAAGCGGTAGACCCCGTCGTCATCCAGCGTGCGCGTCAGGGCCCCCTGGAAGTATAGGGCGTGCAGGTGGGCGATGGATTCGCCCATGGCGAAGCCCAACTGATGCAAGTCGAGCTTGCGGCGGAACAGCACCGGCAGCAGATCATGGGCACTCTGTGGCCGGACGCACGCGGCCAGGACATCGTCCAGGCGCGCGGCGTGATGCGCCTGCTGCTGGGCGATGCGCCGATGCAGGCCCCGGAACGGCCTGCCGTGCGACGGCAGTACCAGGGCATCCGCCGACAGATCGTCGTAGGCCTTGAGCGAATCCAGATACAGGGGCAACGGGTTGGCCTCCGGTTCTATATCGAAGACGCTGATATTGGTGGAGATGCGCGGCAGCACCATGTCTCCGGAGATCAACACCCCCAGGGTCGGACACCAGAGCGAGGCATGTTCGGGGGCATGTCCGTAGCCCACGATGACCCGCCAGGACCGCCCGCCGATCTGCACGTCCTGGCCGTCCATCAGGCGATGGAAGCGCGCCGGCATGGCAGGCACGAGGCCTGCGTAATAGTCGTGCCGCTTGCGGATCAGGGCCTGGGCTTCCTGATCGACCAGGCCATGGCGGGCAAAATGCCGGGCCGCCGCCCCGCCGGCCGGACCACTGCCCTCCACCGCCGTGTCGGTCACCGAGGCTCCGGCCCATAGCCGCGCCATCGCATAGTCCGTCATCGTCATCCACAAGGGCGCCTGCCAGCGGTCGCACAGCCAGTGCGCCAGCCCCACATGGTCGGGATGCATGTGGGTCACCATCACGCGCAGCACGGGCAGGCCTTCCAGCGCCTGGGTGAAGACGGCTTCCCAGCATTCACGGACCTCGCCACGGTCGATGCCGCAGTCCACCACGGTCCAGCCCTCGCGGCCATCGACGCGGTCACGCAGCAGCCACAGATTGATGTGGTCCAGGGCAAAGGGCAGCGGCATGCGGATCCAGCGCACGCCATCGGCCACGGTCAGCGCATGGCCGGACTCGGGCAGGGTCTCGCCCCAGGGATATTCCAGTTCCTGTTCCTGCGGATTCATGCAGGGTCTCCTTGAATGTGTTTCCCATCATTATGTCAGAGTCTCATCTTTACGTTAACGTAAACTGCATGCATAATGAAATCCCTCTCGAAGACTCCTTCCGCGGATCTCATGCGCCAAACAACCTGGACCATCTCCGAGCTTGCCCGGGAATTTGACGTCACCCCGCGCACGATCCGCTTCTACGAGGATCAAGGCATCGTCAGCCCGGCGCGCGACGGGCGCAACCGCGTTTACACGACGCGTGACCGCACCCGGCTGAAACTGGCCCTGCGCGGGCGCCGCCTGGGACTGCAGCTGTCGGAAATCGTCGCCCTCATCAATCTGTACGACCGCAGCAACGCCAGCACCACGGCGCAGCTGCGGCACTACGCCGACACCCTGGACGCGCACCGCCGCAAACTCGAACAGCAGCGCCGCGACCTCGACGAAACCCTCAAAGAAATCCGCCGCCAGCAGGCCGATTGCGAAGCCCTGCTGCGCGCGCGGCTGGATTCCGCCGTTCATGCAGGGGCGCCGTCATCGTCACCCACAGCGGTCGCCGGGGTCGCCCCCGACCCCCATCTCATTGCAAAATAGGGCGTGCGCCCTCAGGAGACATCCCCATGGATTTACCCGGCCTGAATTTCGAACTTGGATCCGACCTGGACATGCTGCGCGACGCGGTGCGGGATTTCGCCCAGTCGGAAATCGCCCCGCGCGCCGCCGCCGCCGACCGCGACGACCAGTTTCCCATGGACCTCTGGCGCAAATTCGGCGACCTGGGGTTGCTGGGGGTCACCGTGTCCGACACCTATGGCGGGTCCAAACTGGGTTACCTGGCGCACATGATCGCCATGGAGGAGATCTCACGGGCTAGCGCCTCGATCGCGCTGTCCTACGGGGCGCATTCGAACCTGTGCGTCAACCAGATCCACCGCAACGGCACCGAGGCCCAGAAACGCAAATACCTGCCGGGGCTCATTTCGGGCGAACAGATCGGCGCGCTGGCCATGAGCGAACCCGGGGCGGGGTCCGACGTGGTCAGCATGCGCCTGCGCGCGGAAAAACACGGCGACCGCTACGTCCTGAACGGCACCAAGATGTGGATCACCAACGGGCCCGACGCCGACACGCTGGTCGTCTACGCCAAGACCGATCCCCAGGCCAAGCAACGCGGCATCACCGCCTTCATCGTCGAAAAGAGCTTCCCGGGCTTTTCCGTCGCCCAGAAACTGGACAAGCTGGGCATGCGCGGTTCCCACACCGGTGAACTCGTCTTCCAGGACTGCGAGGTCCCGGCGGAAAACATCCTGGGCGAGGTCAACGGCGGCGTCCGGGTGCTCATGAGCGGCCTGGATTACGAACGCGCCGTGCTGGCGGGCGGCCCGTTGGGCATCATGCAGGCCGTCATGGATGTGGTCGTACCCTACGTGCACGAGCGTCAGCAGTTCGGTCAGCCCATTGGCGAATTCCAGCTGATTCAGGGCAAACTCGCCGATCTGTACACGACCCTGCAGGCCTGCCGTGCCTTCTGCTACACCGTGGGCAAGAACCTCGACCGCCTGGGCGTGCAGCATGCGCGCCAGGTGCGCAAAGACTGTGCCGGCGTCATCCTGTACTGTGCCGAAAAGGCCACCTGGATGGCCGGCGAAGGCATCCAGATCCTGGGCGGCAATGGCTACATCAACGACAATCCCACCGGCCGCCTGTGGCGCGACGCGAAACTGTACGAAATCGGCGCCGGCACCAGCGAGATCCGCCGTATGCTGATCGGCCGCGAACTGTTCAACGAAACGGCCTAGGGCCTGTTTACACTCATCCCATGCGCGACGACGGCGACCACCGACGCATCGAGCCCGTCACCCCCCGGGGCCAGTCCCCCGAGGCGGTGGCACGCATGATCCTGGCGGGGTTCGACCGCCACTATTCGCTATTTCGCTACAGCGCGCAGCGCGCCAAGGCGCTATTCGAATCCGGCGACTGGCACGGCATCCAGCAGCTATCGCGCGAGCGCATCGAATACTACGACACGCGGGTGCGCGAATGCGCCACCGCGCTGGGCCAGGCGCTGCGCGGCACGACGCCCGCCCAGACCGCCCCGGACACGGCGCTGACCCCCGAACAACTGGAATTCTGGCAGGCGGCCAAGACCTCCTACATCGGACTGCTGGCCAGCCACCTGCAGCCGGAATGCGCGGAAACGTTCTTCAATTCGGTGTCCTGCCGCATCCTGCACCGCAATTATTTCAACAACGATTTCCTGTTCGTGCGCCCCGCCGTGGCCACCGAATACATCGACGGCGCACTCTCCACGTTCCGGTCCTATTACCCGCTGACGGAAGGATTATTGCCCTGCCTGGTCCGCCTGGTGGCGGACTTCGGCCTGGCCGCCCCCTACCAGGATCTGCCGGCCGATACCCGCCGGCTGGCCCGCCTGGGACTGCGCCATCTGCGCCATACCCTGCCGCGCGGACTGGGCAAGCGCCTGGCGCCGGACTGCCAGCTCCAGGTGCTGAACACCCTGTTCTTTCGCAACAAGGGTGCCTACATCGTCGGGCGCCTGATCAACCAGACAGCCATCCACCCCTTTGCCATCGCGCTGCTGCACACGCCGTCAGGCCATATACAGCTGGATGCGCTGCTGCACACCAGCGACGATCTCAGCACCCTGTTCAGCTTTACCCGGGCCTATTTCCTGGTCGACATGGAAGCGCCCGCGGCCTACGTGGATTTCCTGTCGTCGCTGTTTCCGCGCAAGCCCAAAGCCGAGATCTACACCACCATCGGCCTGCAGAAGCAGGGCAAGACCCTGTTCTACCGCGACTTCCTGCACCATCTGGCCCATTCGCGCGACAGTTTCGATTACGCCCCCGGTATCCAGGGCATGGTGATGACCGTCTTCACACTGCCGTCCTACCCCTATGTGTTCAAGCTGATCCGCGACCACATCGCGAAGGACGGCATGGACGAGGCCACCGTACGGCGTAAATACCAGATGGTGAAAAAGCACGACCGGGTCGGGCGCATGGCCGACACCTGGGAATATTCCTTGGTGGCACTGCCGCGCAGCCGGTTTTCCCCACGGCTGCTGGCCGGCCTGCGCGCCGAAGTCCCCAGCCTGCTCGAGGAAACCGACGATCTGGTGGTGCTCAAGCACGTCTACATCGAACGACGCATGACGCCGCTTAACATCTTCCTGGCCAGCGCCTCGGACACAGCGCTGGAAGCGGCCGTGCGCCAGTACGGGCAAGCGATCCGCGAACTGGCCGCCGCCAATATCTTTCCCGGCGACATGCTGTACAAAAATTTCGGTGTCACCCGGCTGGGCCGCGTGGTCTTCTACGACTACGACGAAATCCAGCGCATGACCGAAATGCAGTTCCGCCGCATTCCGCCCGCCCCCAACGAGGAAGCCGAACTGTCCGGCGAACCCTGGTATCCGGTCGGCGCCAACGACGTCTTTCCCGAGGAATTCAGACACTTCCTGTTGGGGGATGACCGGGTCCGCGCCGCCTTCCTGAAACACCATGCCGCGCTGCTGGATGCACAATGGTGGCAGGACTGCCGCACTCGCGCATCCCAGGGCCGGATCGAAGACATCTTTCCCTACGACCAGGCACGACGCCTGCACTTTCCCGAACCGGCGGCATCCACACCGAATGCCGCCTTACCCACCCTTTGAAGGAGCTCATCATGTCCGATCCCATCGTCATTGTCTCCGCCGCCCGCACCCCCATGGGGGGCATGATGGGCAGCATCTCGGGTCTGTCGGCCCACGAACTGGGCGCCATCGTGATCCGCGCCGCGGTCGAACGCGCCGGCATCGCGGGTGACGCCGTCCAGGAAGTCATCATGGGCAACGTGCTGCAGGCTGGCCAGGGCCAGGCGCCGGCCCGCCAGGCGGCCATCGGCGCCGGCCTGCCCAAGAGCGTGCCCGCCAGCACGCTGCACAAGGTCTGCGGCTCGGGCCTGAAGGCCGTGATGCTGGCGCACGACATCATCAAGGCCGAATCGGTCGAGGTCGTGGTCGCCGGCGGCCAGGAAAGCATGAGCAACGCCCCCTATCTGCTGCTGCGCGGGCGCCAGGGCTACCGCTTCGGGCATTCGACGGTCTATGACCACATGGCCCTGGACGGTCTGGAAGACGCCTATCAACGCGGCACGGCCATGGGCGTGTTCGCCGAGGACTGCGCCTCGAAATACCACTTCACCCGCGAAGAGCAGGACGCTTTCTCGCTGGAATCCCTGAAGCGCGCCCGCCAGGCATCCGAAGACGGCAGCTTCAAATGGGAAATCGCCCCGGTCACGATCCAGGGCCGCAAGGGCGACACCGTGATCGACACCGACGAGGCCCCCTTCAAGGCCATGCCGGAAAAGATCCCCACCCTGAAGCCCGCCTTCAAGAAAGACGGCACGATCACGGCAGCCAATTCCTCGTCCATCTCCGACGGGGCCGCAGCGCTGGTGGTGATGAGCGCCTCGAAGGCCAAGGCGCTCGGCGCCAAGCCGCTGGCACGCATCGTGGCTCACACCCAGCACGCCCAGGAACCGGAATGGTTCACCACCGCGCCGGTGGGGGCCATCCAGAAGCTCTTCGACAAGACCGGCTGGAAGGCGCAGGACGTCGATCTGTACGAAATCAACGAGGCCTTCGCCGTGGTCACCATGGCCGCCATGAAGGAACTGAACCTGCCGCACGGCCGCGTCAACATCCACGGTGGCGCGACGGCCCTGGGCCACCCGATCGGCGCATCGGGCGCACGCCTGCTGACCACGCTGATCGGCGCACTGCGCAAGACAGGCGGCAAGCGCGGGATCGCTTCCCTGTGCATCGGCGGCGGCGAAGCGGTCGCCGTGGCGATCGAAATGCTCTGATCGCTACGGCGGGCCGGCTGCCACGAGCGGCCGGCCACGCCACCCCCGCGGCCACCATCCCACCCGGGCGCCCGCGGTCCGATTCATCTTTCCAGGATACGTCATGGCGGTCATCGAATCCCGCATCAATCCACGGTCACAAGAGTTTCAGGATAATGCGCGCGCCATGCGCGCGCAGATCGATGACCTGCGCGCGCACCTCGCGCACACAGCCCAGGGCGGCGGCGAGTCGGCGCGCGCCCGGCATCTGGCGCGCGGCAAGCTGCTGCCGCGCGAGCGGGTGGAACGGCTGCTGGATCCGGGCACGCCGTTTCTGGAACTATCTCCTCTGGCGGCGCAGGACGTCTACGACAACGCCTCGCCGGGCGCGGGGCTGATCACCGGCATCGGACGCATCAGCGGCACCGAATGCGTCATCGTCTGCAACGACGCCACCGTCAAGGGTGGCACCTACTATCCGCTGACCGTCAAGAAACACCTGCGCGCCCAGGAAATCGCCCAGCAGAACCACCTGCCCTGCGTGTACCTGGTGGATTCGGGCGGTGCCAACCTGCCCAATCAGGACGAGGTCTTTCCCGATCGCGATCACTTCGGGCGAATTTTCTACAACCAGGCGGTGATGTCGTCGATGGGCATCGCCCAGCTGGCGGTCGTGATGGGGTCGTGCACGGCCGGCGGCGCCTACGTGCCGGCCATGAGCGACGAATCCATCATCGTGCGCAACCAGGGCACGATCTTCCTGGGCGGGCCGCCTCTGGTGAAGGCCGCCACCGGCGAGGAAGTCTCCGCCGAGGACCTGGGCGGCGGCGACGTCCACACCCGGCTCTCGGGGGTGGCCGATCATCTTGCGGAAAACGATACCCACGCCCTGCGCCTGGCGCGCGACGCGGTCGCGCGCCTGAACCTCCCGGCCCCGCCGGAACCCGGAGCCTGGGCCGAGCCCTTGCACGACCCGGCGGAACTCGACGGCATCATCCCGCAGGACACCCGCAAACCCTACGATGTGCGCGAGGTGATCGCGCGGATCGTGGACGGATCCGACTTCGAGGAATTCAAGACGCGCTACGGTACGACCCTGGTCACCGGCTTCGCGAAAATCTACGGCATGCCGGTGGGCATCATCGCCAACAACGGCATCCTGTTTTCCGAAGCGGCGCAAAAAGGCACGCACTTCATCGAACTCTGCTGCCAGCGCAACATTCCGCTGGTCTTCCTGCAGAATATCAGCGGCTTCATGGTGGGCCGCAAATACGAGAACGAGGGCATCGCCCGTCACGGCGCCAAGATGGTCACGGCCGTGTCCACCGCCGCCGTGCCCAAATTCACGGTGCTGATCGGCGGCTCGTTCGGGGCGGGCAACTACGGCATGTGCGGACGCGCCTTTGGTCCCCGGCTGCTGTTCCTGTGGCCCAACGCGCGCATTTCCGTCATGGGCGGCGAACAGGCCGCCAGCGTGCTGGCCACGGTGCGCCGCGACAACATCGAACGCAAAGGCGGCCACTGGTCGCCCGGCGAGGAAGAATCCTTCAAGGCGCCGATCCGCGCGCAATACGAACACGAGGGCCATCCCTACTATTCCACGGCACGGCTGTGGGACGACGGCATCATCGCGCCGTCCGATACCCGTCGGGTATTGGGCCTGGGCCTGGCCGCCGCCCGCCATGCGCCGGTCGAAGCTACACGCTTTGGCGTGTTCCGGATGTAAGGATAAGGAAACCAGCATGTTCGACACGATTCTGATCGCCAACCGAGGCGAAATCGCCTGCCGCATCGCCGCCACCGCCCGCCGCCTGGGCATCCGCACCGTTGCCGTCTATTCCGAGGCCGACGCCCAGGCCCGCCACGTACAGGCCTGCGACCTGGCCGTGCCCATCGGCGGCGCGGAACCGAAATCCAGCTACCTGCGCGCCGACGCCATCCTGGACGCGGCCCGCCGCACCGGGGCGCAGGCCATCCATCCGGGCTACGGCTTCCTGTCGGAAAACGCGGACTTCGCCCAGGCTTGCGAAGACGCGGGCCTGGTTTTCATCGGCCCGCCCGCCCGCGCCATCGCCGCCATGGGCAGCAAATCAGCCGCCAAGACCTTGATGGCGGGCGCCGACGTGCCGCTGGTCCCCGGCTACTACGGCGATCGCCAGGAGCCCGATTTCCTGCAGGACCAGGCGCGCACCATCGGCTACCCCGTGCTCATCAAGGCCAGCGCGGGCGGCGGCGGCAAGGGCATGCGCATCGTCGAGTCCGACGAAGAATTTCCGTCCGCCCTGGCATCCTGCCAGCGCGAGGCGGCCAGCAGCTTCGGCAATCCTCAGGTGCTGGTCGAACGCTATCTGCTGAAACCCCGCCACATCGAAATCCAGGTCTTCGCCGATACCCAGGGGCAGTGCGTGCACCTGTTCGAGCGCGACTGCTCGGTGCAACGGCGATTCCAGAAGGTCATCGAGGAAGCGCCCGCGCCCGGCATGACGCTGGAACGCCGTCAGGCCATGGGCCAGGCGGCCGTCGCGGCTGCCCAGGCCGTGGGATACGTGGGCGCGGGCACCGTGGAATTCATCGCCGAGCCGGACGGACGTTTCTACTTCATGGAAATGAACACCCGCCTGCAGGTCGAGCACCCGGTTACCGAAGCCATCACCGGCCAGGACCTGGTGGAATGGCAGCTGCGCGTGGCCGCCGGCGAACCGCTGCCGCTGCGCCAGGATCAGCTGCGCATCCAGGGCCACGCCATCGAGGCCCGCGTCTATGCGGAAAATCCGGACAAGGATTTCCTGCCCAGCATCGGCCACCTGGACATTCTGCAATGGCCGCCTCATGTCGCCTTCCAGGCCGGCGCCGTGCGCGTGGACGGCGGCGTGCGCGAAGGCGACATGATCACACCCTATTACGACCCCATGATCGCCAAGCTGATCGTCCATGGGGCGGATCGCGAGCAGGCGCGCCGTCGCATGCTGCACGCCCTGGGGGCCGTACGGGCGACCGGCCTGCACACCAACATCGCCTTTCTCGCCCGGTTGATGGACGACCCGGCCTTCACGACGGCCGATCTGGATACGGGGCTGATCCCACGGGAACACGAGCGACTGTTTCCACCCGCGCAGGCCGCCGCGGACGCCGTGCTGGCGCTGGCGGCCGTCGCGGTGCTGCGCCACAGCGGCCTGGATGGCTCAGGCGACTGTAGCCATGCGGTCTCCGGCAGTGGCGCCGCGCGGCCAGAAACCGCTGCCCGGCATCCAGCAAGCCCTTGGCGGCAGGTGGATGGTTGGCGTATCGGCGGCGTCTATGAGCGCATCCTGCCCCTGCAGGACGCACAAGGCGAACGGCACATCCGCCTGCGCCGCGACGGAGCAGCCTGGTCTCTAGCCGTCGACCAGGGGGATTTTCAGCCCCTGAGCTGGCAGGCGGATGCACAGCACCCCCGGCACCTGCGCATACAGCTAGCGGATCGCGAGATCCGGGGCGAGGTCTACCTGCAGGGCCTGCGTCTGGACATCTTCACCGACGGCCGGCGCAGCACATTGGAATGGCGCGACCCGATCGCGCTGGCCCGCGCCGACGCCGACGATGCCGGCGGCGGCCTGACCGCCCCCATGCCCGGCAAGATCCTGTCCGTGGCGGTCGCCACGGGGGACGTGGTCAAGCAGGGCCAGGCCCTGGTCGTCATGGAAGCCATGAAAATGGAACACACCATCGAGGCGCCGCACGACGGCGTCGTGCAAGAGGTGTTCTATGCGGTAGGTGACCAGGTCACCGAAGGCGTGACGCTGATCGCGCTGGAGGCGGCGAAGTGATGAATGAGCTTGGGGATTACTACAGGGCCCAGTCAACCTTCAAGAAACAGAACAATCCGATCTAGCCACTTGCCCTGCTTAACTTGGCACTCCCAAACCGTCGCAACGCTCCATCCTGCGGCACGTAGCTTGCGCGCGTTGCGACGGTCGCGACGACGGTTAGCATCCATCTTCTTGTGCCAAAATTCGACATTGCTTTTCGATTGAGCCTTGCCGTACTTGCATGTGTGCCCGTGCCAGTAGCACCCATGAACAAAAAGAACCTTCCTTCGTGCCGGAAATACCAGATCAGGAGTACCGGGAAGTCCACGCTTGTGGAGCACGTACCGATACCCCATTCTGTGCAAGGTTGATCGCACCTCGACTTCAGGCTTCGTATCCTTGCTGCGTATGCGGGACATCAGACGACTTCGGCGATCCGGAGTAAGCCTGTCCATTTTGTTGCCTCTCTTGGCCGATTTATAAGGCCTCTCAGTCGATCTGAGTAAAAAGGTGAAAATCTCCGATCGACTATTTCTCTTCAGCACGCTAAAATCCGATCACTTATAGAACGTAGCATAGACGATGCCAAGAAAGTCGGTCCCCAGCGTAATTGATGTCTTTGCCGGTGTCGGCGGACTCAGCCTTGGTGCGGCGCGTACCGGCTTTAACGTGGCTGCGGCCGTAGAAATCGACAAGCACGCGATTGCCGCACACCACTTGAACTTCCCCAAGACCAAAGCGATCAACAAAGACATCACGCAAGTACCCGGCGTGGACTTGTTGAAGGAAGCCGGCTTGAAGATGGGGGGACTCACGGGTCTCATTGGGGGGCCGCCCTGCCAGGGTTTTAGCTCCATCGGGAAACGTGCGGCAGGCGATCCGCGCAACTCGTTGTTTAGCACATTCTTCGAGTTGGTGAGAGACATGCGACCCGCCTTCTTCTTAGCCGAAAACGTTCCGGGCATCCTCCACGAACGAAACGATGAGGTGCGCAATAGCGCTCTTGCGTTGGTACCCGACAACTACGTGCTGCTCGATCCCATCAAAGTTAAGGCCAACGAGTACGGCGCGCCCACTACCCGTACCCGCATGTTCTTCATCGGCTACGATCCCGAGCGCGTGCGCCCTCTGTCGAAGGACGATTTCGCAGCGGATCAAGACACCGAGGACGTTCGCGTGTCGCACGCCCTGTTGGGAATACCCAACCTTGGAGCCACGTGGGATAGCGGCGACGGACGAAGGGAGGTGCGCGCATCAAGTTCGACCCATTTCGGGACGAGACTTCACGACTGCATTCCGACAGGGGTGGGACACGAAGAGTCGATCAAATTGCTCCAAAGCAAACGCATCGTATCCGGTTTCCTGTCGACGATTCACACACCTCAAACGGTGAAGCGCTTCAACAAGCTCGCGGTCGGCATGCAGGACGATGTCTCAAAGAGCGTGCGATTGAACCCCGACGGCTATTGCCCGACGCTGCGCGCCGGCACGGGACCGGAACGCGGAAGCTATCAGGCGGTTCGTCCAATTCACCCGAGCGACCCGCGGGTGATCTGCCCGCGCGAAGCTGCCCGCCTGCAAGGATTTCCGGACTGGTTTCAATTCGATGCGACGAAGTGGCACGCTTTCCGCCAAATCGGCAACAGCGTGAGTCCGATCATAGCGGAAGCGATCTTGTCCAAGCTTTATGCAGCACTCCGCTAGCAGTGCTGCACCCAATCACAAGCCGCATCGGAGCCAAGGGGCGCCAACAATCGACTTGTCAGCCAGCAAAACTAGCCAACAGAAACTCGAGAAGCGGCATGGCGTCGTCTCGGGCCGAGCGCAATTTATCGCTGTTGGTTAGATCCCCGTCGTGCACAATGCCATTCAATTCCTTGAGGTTGGTGGCGAATTTCTTGCGTGAGAACACGCAGTCCCTGCGCACCTCCTCCGGGAAGTAGATTTCATTGTTTGCTAGCCAGCGCAACATCTCATTGAGCGTCAATCGATCCATCGAAGTGGCCGCTGTCTCGGATTTCTCCGTCGAATCATTCGCCTTCTTCCGCACCTCCTCGATAACTTGGCCAAGCTTGCGCCGAGAACGCAAGTGTGCCAACAAAGCCATCTCCATGAGAGTACGCAAGAGCATCGAGCCCGCATAGCAGTGCGTTAGGCTTAGTTGCTCGGCTTCAAAGACCAAGGCTGCAAGCTTCCGATTCTTGACTTCGAATCCTAGCGGCGGTAGTAGCGTTTTCCAATTCTCGTTGTGAGAGTGGGGGGGCAATGGCTTCGGGGTAGACTTGACGGGTTTATCGGTCGCCCCCCTAACAGGCCTATCGTTCGGCTCATTGGAGGGAGGCGAATTCCTGTCACCCCCGGACGGCGAGATGCGCTCTTTCTTATTCTGCTTCTTGTAGTGCTCCGCGAAGGATTGCAATCGTTCGCTTATCGCCATAAAGACTGTGGAATACGGATCAATCCGTGATTTTTTCGTATCCCAGGGCAGGTTCTGCGGATTCCTCGCAACGAATCTCACCCACCCGACGAAACCGTAGTATTCCTGATGCCAACGAGCAGTCCACCCAAGACTATTCTCTCGGGTTGCGACTTCAACAATACGATCATTGCAAACAAAATACCAACCGAACTGATCCGTTAAAGACGCATTGGCTTTCGTTCTATGGTCAGCCTCGGACGTTAGTCGATAGTCCTCATGCATGCCGGAGTCGATATATACATCCACGCCATCGACCAAGCGAACGTCGCTTGACTTCCGCTTTACCCCTGCGATATCGCGCAGCCCGGGGCCAAATCGCGAAATCGAATTACCATTGACTCTAATTTGGAAACCCTTGTCAATAAGCAGGCCATAGCGCCTGGAAAGTTGCTTGGAAATCGAACCATCCCAACCAGCCTGTTTGATCTCGCTCTTTACACGTTCATGTAGCTGTGTAACATGAATGAACATGCGCGACTTACCGTTGCTTGGGCGACGCGTTGCTATAAGCGGCGCCTTAAAATCGCGCATCTCAGAGATGTCGAGATCCAATCGCGCGGAGAATCTGCCGGTATCACTCTCGACGATATACCTTGTGCCGAGACCAAAGAGAGCACGCTTCAAACCGATACCGAATCGACCGATACCGAACGAATGGGATGACATTGCTCCAACAACGAACACACTATTTCGCAAGGTACTTTCCGGGATGCCGGTACAATCGTCCGTGAACTTGATACTACCGTCCTCAAAGTCCACGTTAATTGTATAGCCGCTATAGTCAGCGGGTAGACCGTAGCGGTCCAGTTTTACAGATTTCCGCCGGAGTATCTTGTCACGGGCAGCGTCGACCGCATTGTCGACGAGCTCGAGAATACATTCGAGTGTCGTTACATCCTTGGTAAGAATATTGGAAAAATACTCCGGATCAATACCCTGCCTTACTTCGATTTTTTGGACGGAGGTTTTGCTCATATTCGACGAAAGAGGGAACTGTACACGTGATGGCGTTAAATCGGTGTTTCGAAAAACACAGGAAAGTGGTGATAGTGCTGCCAGTACTTGACCAGGTCGGCATCATCGATGCAAATTCCGTGGGCCTTCGCGCGTTCGACGAAGTTGCCCGTTTCCGCAGCCGGCAGGCACGAATCAAGGACGAGCTTCTCCTTCAACGTCAGAGGCACAAGGTCCAAGCGGAGGTGGCGAGGCAATGCAGTGACTGAATCCACGAGAACGTCAGCGGCAACGCCTTCTAACCAAACCGACGATCCCAAAGGAATGAGAGCTCCACCGACCGTAACCATGTCGGCGTTGTCCTTGTGGCAAAAGTTGAATAGCGGCAGAAATACGACCGGCACAGCGTCCCTACTCTTGTCCACTGTAGTATGACCGGCATTTCCAGCCACATGCATCATGAACGCGAGAATGGCCTCCGCAAGAAACTCGGGGAATTCCGCCTCGCGAACATCACCATGCGAAGCGCCGCCCTCGGGCGGTTCGAAGCGCTGCGACACGACACCTTGCATTAGTATGGCTTCGATCTGCCCGAGCGCCGTATCGCTTCTCTTGCGCTGTGCCGGTCCCTGGCGCGGACGATACGTTCCGCGAGCTGCATTTACGGTAACGATCAGAATCGAGTCGACCGGCGACTTTTCCAGAACTTTGCGGATATCGGAGGACATACTTGGCGTGAGCGCGCCATCATAGTCCAGCCACGAGATCGTCGGCGTGGTCCAGTCGAGCTCATCGAGAGTTGTAGAACTATCTCCGCCTTTCACGTCGATGGAGTGATATGGCGAATTGAACCTAGCTCTGTCGGCATATGGTTCATGTTCCATCGACACCATGTTGTGCATTCCAAGCATCCGATGGGCGAGACGGAAATCCGCAAACCAAATCGATCCCAGACCAAGGTATCGATGATTCACTAGCCCAACGTGCTGATGCGCACGCAACAGCAGATCGAAGATCATCTTGCGTTCAATGTGCTTGTTGTAGCGAAGCTGATAGTCGATGCGCTCGAAGGAAGGGCTCGATGTCATTTTCCGAGTTCCACTTCCATGTAGTAGTCGAAGGTCGCGATCCCAACATCCCTATAGGACATCGCAAGATTGCTGAGGTGCCGTCGAATATCATCCACCTCACTAAGCTTTCTTTTGAATGTGATGTTGACTAATGGATCGGCCGGCTTCGCTGTAGCGACACCGGGTAGACGCAGCGGCTTTACATCGCGAGCGGCATAGACATCGACTTGCAGTCGCGGGCGTTCGGCCTCCTTCGCAGCTGCAAGGTCTTCCTTCCGCCGATTCGTGTAAGCCGTAAAATCCTCCGTAATTTCCCTTAACTTGACTAGTGTTCTCCGATACAGCTGGTGCGAGCTATCCACCTCGCGCTTTGTTGTGGTCCACGGCAACAGCCGCTGATCTTCGGCTTCGAAAAACACGAACCCTGCAAAGCCGTTGTATTGCGGGTGCCACATCTTGAATTCGTCGCGTCCCCAGATCGTCCTCTCGGTCTTATCGCCCGCAAGAACGACCCGGTCATTGCAGATAACCGTCCAACCGAAACGGTCCACATCCTTCTGTGCCAGCTCAGCGGGAATATCGTCGGGAAGGTCGTCGATCAACCCTGCTACGATTCGCACGTGAACACCTTCGTCCATATAGGCAGCGGTGACCGGCTGAAGATTCTCGTTCTCACGAAGGTTATAGCTATACAAAGGGACCGGCTGGTCGCCGATCTTGATCTCGAAACCTTTGGAGAGGAAAAATGCGTAGTCTCGAGCGATGCGGGTAATGAGTCGGTTGCGCCATACGGGATCCTCGAAAGCGGCCGCAACGCCCGGATTCAAGGATGTAATCGAAATCGATGTCCCATTGACGCCAGTCCGTGTAGCATCCTCGTACTCGAAATCCCAGCTAGTGCTGGCCTCCCAAGTGGGAACGTCGATGGTCACACGAAAGCACGCGTCCTCAGCTTCGCTCAGAACAGCTGCCTTGTTGCCCATTTTGAAGATAGCTCGCTTCATGCCGATGCCGTAAAGGCCGATCCCTCCTGATACATCGGTAGGACTGCCGGCACGGCGGCCGAAGTGAAACGCGTAGCTGATCGCGTCGCTAAGCCTAATGCCGCCACAATTATCCGTAATCAGAAAACCGTCGCGGTCTAAGGTGATATGAGCAAATTTCCCTGCTAGGGGTCTCTGCGCAGAGCTATCAACAGCCCTCCTGGCCCCGTCGATGGAGTTATCGAGGAGATCGAACAGGCAATCGCGCAACTCGATATCTCTCGTGATCATCTTTACAAAGAAGTCCTTGGTTGGATCGGCATGAATTACCTTGGACTGCTGCGAGCCAGCATCTGTCGCCATCTTTCTCCTCCGAGGATGCGCCATCTTGTTTTTTCAACCGCATACTTGCGCCAGATGCCGTATTGTAGATCACCTAAACACCATCCATTGAGATCGGGCGAGCATCAAACAAGCAGAACAGCGTGATGGATTACTTAGTTGGCATCAACGTTCCGGTTCGGGCACTCATTGTCTCGACCAACCAGGCTGGAGCGAGCTGGTCGATATCGCGGTTCCAGACGCGCCTATCGTTGCCGACGCAAGCCTACAGGACGTCTGCACCTTCAGTCCGTTGGTGTGGGCCACGCGCACAAACCAGGACGACAACAGTTTGCCGGGGTACGGTTGTGGATGGGCAGGCCTCAACCGCTCGCTGTCCATATCAGATCGCCCGATCGATCTGGCGCTTGCGATCAGATGGCGAGACCCAGTTAATTTGGTCGAGGACTTTGCCGTTCACTCGCTCAATGCCTGATCCGACTGCATGCGCAGCAGCTTTGGCGAGCACCCGAAACAGTTCGCCGATATAACCCTCGCTCATCGAAAAACGCCGGCCCTCTGCGAACTAAAACGAAAAATACAACATTACCCGGCATATGCCTTGTACAATGCGGTAAACACCGGGCCTATTCGGGAGCGCCGACATGTACGCTGAAATCCTGCGCGAAACCGGCTACGCCGCCTACCGTGGCCGACTGAAAGCCTTGCTGGGCATCCCCGAAGATGCCAGCGAGATCCAGATCCACGACTGCATCGTGGACGGCTTTCCCGCCAGCCGGCTGATCGAACTTTGCGAAAGGGGCGACATGACGCCGGTGGAGCGCGACCAGATCATCCCGCTGCGCACCCTCAAGCATCGCCTGGCCAAGGACCAGCCCCTGACCGTGACCGAAAGCGACCGGCTCTTCCGTGCTGCGCACATCACGGCCATGGCTGAAACCATCTTTGGCGGCCGCGACAAGGCCAAGCGCTGGCTGGACAAGCCCAAGGAACGGTTCGAAGGGCACAGCCCCATGACGATGCTGTCCAGCCTGCAAGGCACGCGCCAGGTCGAGGAAATGCTGATCCAGCTGGCTGAAGGGTATTCGTTTTGATCCTGTGGCGCATCAGTGCGTTTCCCGACCTGACGGGGCGCGGCGGCCTGTTCGCCTCCGGCCGGTGGCACCACGCGGGGAATCCGGTCGTCTATCTGTCCGAAAGCCCAGCCAGCGCCATGCTGGAAATCCTGGTCCACCTGGAGGTGGATCCGGAAGACCTGCCGGAACAGCTGCGTCTGATGCGCGTCGATATTCCGGATGCCGTCGCTGCCAGCGTCCAAAGCCCAGACCTGCCCGCCAGTTGGTTCGAGGATGACGCGCTGACCCGACACATCGGCGACACATGGCTGCACGATCAAGGCACCGCGCTCCTGCGGGTGCCCAGCGCTATCATGCCGCATACGCACAACTGGCTGCTTAATCCCTTGCACCCGCTGGCGCAACAGATCACGCTCAGCATCGAGACCCTGCGTCTGGACGGACGTCTGTTCCGGGACCGGCGGGCAATAGGCGCAATACGGGGAATCGGCGGAAATGCTCGATGACCCACCGAGTTACCGTACACTTCTGAGCACGCCAGCCACCTTGAAGCTCGAACCCCGATGAACCGCAATCTTCTGCTGCTGGCCATCTGCCAGGGACTGTTCCTGGTCAACAACGTGACCTTCATCGCCATCAATGGCCTGGTCGGGCTCGAACTGGCGCCCTATCCCTGGATGGCCACGCTGCCGATCATGGGTTACGTAGTGGGCGGCGCGCTGGCCGCCCCACTGGTGTCACAGACACAGACACGATATGGCCGACGCAATTCCTTCCAGATCGGCCTGATCGTGGCGCTGGGTTCGGCGCTGCTGGCCGCGCTGGCCGCGCAGTACCGGCTTTTCGGGCTACTGATGCTGGCTACCGTCGTGGCCGGATACTACAACGCCAACGGCCAGCTCTACCGCTTTGCCGCGACCGAGCTGGCCCGCCCCGACTGGCATGAAAAGGCCGTGTCCCTGGTGCTGGCCGGCGGGCTGCTGGGCGGCGTGGTCGGGCCCAACCTCGCCAGCTGGACCCGCCTGGTGCTTCCCGTCCCCTTCGTCGGCGCCTATCTGGCCCTCGCCGTGGTGGCGCTGCTGGCCATGGGCCTGATGGCTCTGATCGATTTCCCGCACGAGCCGCATCGGCAGCGCCACACATCCACAGGGCGCCCCATGCGCCAGATCCTGCGCCAGCCTGTGTTCTTCATCGCGACGCTGGGCGCAGCGATCGGGTACGGCGTCATGAACCTGCTCATGGCCGCCACGCCGCTGGTCATGGGGCTGGGGGTACTGCTGATGGCGCTGTGCGTGGCCATCGCGCTCTCGGGCTCCGAGATGGGGCATTTCATGGCGGCCCTGGCCCTGCTGGGGGTCGGCTGGAACTTCCTGTTCACCGGCAGCACGACACTGGCACTGGGCGCCTACCGCCCGGAAGAAAAGGACCGCGCCCAGGCAGCCATCAATTTCTGGGTCTTCATCACCATGGCACTGACTTCGTTCACATCAGGCGCCGTCGCCACCACCGGCGGCTGGGCCTGGCTCAATATCGGGGCGCT
Organism: Castellaniella sp. MT123; assembly: GCF_039614765.1. Classification (NCBI taxonomy): domain Bacteria; kingdom Pseudomonadati; phylum Pseudomonadota; class Betaproteobacteria; order Burkholderiales; family Alcaligenaceae; genus Castellaniella; species Castellaniella sp. MT123. Next base: position 2,600,968 of record NZ_CP154879.1, on the reverse strand, counting down.
GCCCGCGTTGGCGCTGGTCGCCATGGCCCTGCTGTGGCTGTGGCGGCGGGATCAGCTGTATCGGGACACGGTGGCCGACTGATCGCACGAATCCGGACGAACCGGGCAGGACGTACGATCCAGCCGGGGGAACCCAAGTACACTATCGGAGAACCCTGCCTCACCACCCACCATGTACGATATTCTGGTCTACCTGTTTGAAAACTACTACACGCCCCAGGCCTGCCCGCGCGCAGAGATCCTGGCCAGCAAGCTGGCGGCCGCCGGGTTCGAACACGAGGACATCGACGATGCCCTGAACTGGCTACGGGGCCTGGCCAGCACAACCGAACGCTGCCTTGCCCTGGGCACCGTCCAGGAAACCGCCGGCCAGGCGTCCCGCATCTACACTGACAATGAATACCAAGCACTTGGCAGCGAGGCCATCGGCTTCATCGTATTCCTGGAAAATTCCGGCAGCCTGCCCACAGCCTTGCGCGAAATCCTGATCGAAACGGCCCAGGTGGCCGACCATTCACCGCTGTCGCTGTCCGAGATCAAAGTATTGGCGCTGATGGTGCTCTGGAGCCAGGAGGCCGAAGTCGACCATCTGGTCTTCGAGGAACTGCTGGCCGACGAAACTCAGCGGCCCAGCCACTGACGAAACGCCCGGGCCCGGTTCCCGACCGCCCCCGGATCCGCATGCCAATCCTGCCTGATCCCGAACCCTACGTCGGCCGCTTCGCCCCCAGCCCCAGCGGTCCGCTGCACGCCGGGTCCCTGGTGGCGGCGCTGGCCAGCTTTCTGGACGCCCGGGTCCACCAGGGCCGCTGGCTGCTGCGCATCGAGGACATCGACGAACCCCGCACCGTCCCGGGCGCGGACCGGACGATCCTGCACCAGTTGCGGACCCTGGGCCTGCATTGGGACGAGGAGCCGGTCTGGCAGACGCGGCGGCATGCGCTCTATGAACAAGCCTTCGCCCGGCTGCAAGCAGCGGGCCGCGTCTATGGCTGCACCTGCACCCGGCGCGAACTGCCGCCCGGGCCGTATCCGGGCACGTGTCGTCCCCGGCCCAATCCCCAAGCGCCCCAGACCCCACCGCACGATCACATCGGATTCCCACTAGCTCGGTCGATCGCACCAGACTTCGCACATGACGAGACGTTGGCCCCCCCGGACGCAACGGCATCACAGCGGCAACCCGCTGCCCGTCCGTCGTCCTGGCGCTTTCTGGTCGAGCCGGGCATCGAAACCTTCCAGGACCGCTGGTTGGGCGAGCAATCCCAGGACGTGGCCGGCGAAGTGGGCGATTTCATCATCCGCCGGGCCGACGGCCTGTGGGCCTACCAACTCGTCGTGGTGGTGGACGATGGTCTGCAGGGCATCACCGACATCGTGCGTGGGGCCGATCTGCTGGACTCGACGGCCCGTCAGCGCCAGCTGGCCCGGGCCCTGGGCCTGCCCTGCCCGCGCGTGCTGCACACCCCGCTGATCCGCGACCGCGACGGGCGCAAACTGTCCAAGCAGAATCACGCCCCCGCCCTGAACCTGGGACAGCCGCTGGAGTGCCTGCAACAGGCCTGGGCGGCCCTGGGATTCGATCGCCTGCCAGCCACCGCACTGGCGGCGTTCTGGCCGCAGGCCATGGCGCAATGGAGGCAGCGGTTCGGCCGGAATTAACCGCACGTCACGCTCGCACCAAAGCGGCTGCCGCCAGTCATCCAACACCCCCGCCAACGGACAGCGCCCAGGCACGGTGACTTGCATGGTGGGATGCCCCCTCGTATGATCCGCGCTATCGTGGTCATAAAATGGCCGCCAATGGAACCACATGACTAAAACTCTGATCATTGCCGAAAAGCCGTCGGTTGCCCTGGATATATCCCGGGCCCTGGGGGGATTCACCCGCGAGGGGGACTACTTCGAGAGCGAGCAGTTCGTGCTGTCCTCCAGCGTCGGCCATCTGCTTGGCCTGGTGGCGCCCAACGACCCCGTGCGCGGCAAATGGAGTTTTGCGCATCTGCCGGTCATCCCGCCACAGTTTGAACTCAGCCCTGCCGACAAGCGATCCACCGAACGCCTGAAGCTGCTGGTCAAACTCCTCAAGCGCAAGGACGTGGGTGCCATCATCAACGCCTGCGACGCGGGCCGCGAGGGCGAGCTGATCTTCCGCTATATCGTGCAGTATTCGGGGGTTAAAAAGCCCATCCAGCGGCTGTGGCTGCGATCCATGACCCAGGCGGCCATCCGCGAGGCCTTCGCCAACCTGCGCGACGACGAGACGATGAAGCCACTAGAGGCCGCCGCCCGCTCGCGCGCCGAGGCCGACTGGCTGGTGGGCATCAACGGCACACGCGCCATGACCGCCTTCAACAGCAAGGACGGCGGCTTCTTCAAAACGCCCGTGGGCCGTGTGCAGACCCCGACGCTGGCCATCGTGATGGAGCGCGAGGACCGCATCCGCCAGTTCATCACCCGCGACTACTGGGAGGTCCACGCCACGTTCGTCGCCGCCGCCGGCCTGTACGAAGGCCGCTGGTTCGACCCGGCCTTCAAAAAGAACGAACAGGACCCGGACGCCCGGGATTCGCGCCTGTGGTCGGCCAGTGCGGCACAGACCATCGTCGCGGCCTGCCGCGAACAACCCGGCACGGTGACCGAGGAATCCAAACCCAGTACCCAGATGTCGCCCGCGCTGTTCGACCTGACCACGCTGCAGCGCGAGGCCAATTCGCGCTTCGGCTTTTCGGCCAAGACCACCTTGTCCCTGGCCCAGACCTTGTACGAGCGCCATAAAGCCCTGACCTACCCCCGAACCGATTCGCGCTATCTGCCCCAGGATTACGTGAGCACCGTGCAGCAGACCATGCAGGGGCTCTCCGACAGCGAATCGGGCGTGGCCCGTTCCGTGCGGCCCTTTGCCGCCCAGGTCGTGGCCCAGGACTGGGTCAAGCCCAATCGCCGGATTTTCGATGACAAGAAGGTCTCCGACCACTTCGCCATCATCCCGACCCTGCAGGTGCCGCGCGAACTCAGCGACGCCGAATTCAAGATCTACGAACTGGTGACGCGGCGGTTCCTGTCCGTGTTCTTCCCGGCGGCGGAATTCCGTATCACCACGCGCATCACCCAGGTATCCGGCCACCATTTCAAGACCGACGGCAAGGTCCTGGTATCGCCGGGCTGGCTGGCCATCTACGGCCGCGAGGCACAGGGTGACGACGCATCCCTGATTGCCGTGGCCGAGGGCGAGCGCGTACGCACCGAAGACATCGAGGCCCGCGCGCTGGTCACCAAACCACCCGCGCGCTTCAACGAAGCCACGCTGCTGTCCGCCATGGAAGGCGCCGGCAAACTGGTGGACGACGAGGCGCTGCGCGAAGCCATGTCCGAGCGCGGGCTGGGCACGCCGGCTACGCGCGCTGCCATCATCGAAGGGCTGCTGAACGAAGGCTATCTGCGCCGCGAAGGCCGCGACCTGATCCCCAGCGCCAAGGCGCGCCAGCTGATGACGCTGCTGGCCGGCCTGGGGGTCAACGAACTGACCTCGCCGGAACTGACCGGCGAATGGGAACACCAGCTGAAACTGATCGAGCAGCGCCAGCTGGACCGCGAGACCTTCATGCGCGAGATTGCGCAGATGACGCAGGTGATCGTCAAACGCGCGAAGGAATACGAGCGCGATACCGTCCCCGGCGACTATGCGACCCTGAAGACACCCTGCCCGAAATGCGGCGGCGTCGTGAAGGAAAACTACCGCCGTTACGCCTGCACGGTCTGCGATTTTTCCATCGGCAAACACCCGGGCGGGCGCACCTTCGAAGTCCCCGAGGTCGAGGAACTGCTGGCCAAACGCACGCTCGGGCCGCTGACCGGATTCATCAGCAAGATGGGCCGGCCATTCGCTGCCGTGCTGCGCATCACCGACGAATTCAAGCTGGAGTTCGACTTCGGCCAGAAGGAAGACGAGGACGCCGAAGCCGTCGATTTTTCCGGTCAGACGCCGCTGGGCGCCTGCCCGAAATGCGGCGGCCGCGTCTTCGAGCACGGCATGAACTACGTCTGCGAACATTCGGTGGGGCCGGCCAAGACCTGTGATTTCCGCAGCGGCAAGGTCATCCTGCAGCAGGAAATCCCGGCCGAGCAGATGAGCCAGCTGCTGGCCACCGGCAAGACGAAACTATTCGACGGTTTCGTATCCAGCCGCACCAACCGCAAATTCAAGGCCTATCTGGTGCGCCAGGACGACGGCAAGATCGGCTTCGAATTCGAGGCACGGGCACCGAAGCCGGGGGCCAAGGCCGCAGCGGGCAAGCCGGCTGCCAAGACCGCCGCGACGGCCAAGGCGGGGGCGGCAAAAGCGTCATCCACCGCCAAGGCCAGCGCGGCAAAAACCACCAAATCCGCCGGCAAGACCGCCAAATCGACCCGTGCGGCGGCCAGTTCCAAGTCCGCCGCCAAAACCGGCGCCACCACGGCCAGGAAGGCCGCAGCGGAATCGCAGGACGACGACAGCCCGGCGTTCTGACGCGCGGTTCGGTTCACCCTCGGGGCGCGATTCAAACCCGCGGGTGAACCGAACTTAACTGCTCTCGCGAATTTTCAGGGCAAATCCCAGATCGATCACCGGGGTTGGCACGGTTTCGTCCCGGATCAGCCGTAGCAGCATTTTCGCCGCCGCATCGCCGACTTCGCGACGCGGCGTGCGCAGGCTGGTCAACGGGGGCAGCATCTGCTCATTGCCCGGCAGGTCATTGAAACCCACCACGCTGACACGATCGGGAATCGGGATGCCAAGCCGCAAAGCCTCCAGCAACGCGCCATGGGCCAAATCGTCATTACAGAAAAACATGGCATCCACGTCGGGATGCGCGGTCAGCAATCGGCGAAAGGCCTCCGCCCCCAAGGCGGCGGAGGACGGTCTCGCATCGAGAACCTCTAGACGCGGGTCGTAGCGGCCCGCCAGGCTCAGGGCGCGGCGAAAACCATCGGCACGCTCCAGCGTGCGGGGGTCCAGCTGGGCGCCCACAAACGCGATGCGCCGCCGCCCCCGGTCCAGCAAATGCCGGGCCACCGTCTCGGCCGCGTCGACCTGGGAGAACCCGACACAATGTACGCCAGGCTCGTCGCTAAGCTCCATGACATGCACGCACGGTGTGCGACTGTCCGCGATCAGGCGGCGCACGACGTCACTGCGATCAAATCCAGTCAAGATCAGGCCCGCTGGCCGATGCGACAAGTAGTTTTCCAGCAAGGCCGCCTCGCGACTCGGCTGATATTGCGTGATGCCGACGAAAATGGGGTAACCGGCATCCCACATGACATCCTGGATCGCTTCCAGCAGTTCGGTGAACAGCGTATTGGACAGCAGGGGAATCAGCACCACGATGTGGCCGCTCTTGGCCGATGCCAGCGCCCGAGCGGACGGATCCGGGCGGTAGCCCAGTCGGGCGACGGCATCCTGCACCCGATCCGCCAGTTCAGGCCGCACCGTCGTCTTGCCGGCCACCACGCGCGACGCCGTGATGGGGCTGACCCCAGCCAGGGCGGCGACGTCCGCCAGCGTCACCCGGCCCGTCGCCCGACTGCGGGCCCGTGTCCCCCGGTCCCGCCTTGAACCGTCACGGGACGTGGCGTCATGTTTCATAGAGGAATTCCCTAATGTCGTCATGCAGAAGATAGCGCTATCTTAGCGCCTCATCAAGACCTGATTCGCAGCAGCATCCCGACAGTCGCGCCGCGCCAGGGTGTACCAGGGATAACTTCACGCAAGGTCATTTTTTTCAATGCAAAAGATAGCGCTATCTTTGTCTGCCGGCGATCAGGAAGACAGCCATGCGCCGCCGGCTCAGGCGGTCGTCGTCATGGGGGTCTCCGGCAGCGGCAAGTCCACGGTCGGCGAGATCCTGGCCCGTCGCCAGCACTGGACCTTCGTGGAAGGCGACGCCTTTCACAGCGAACAGAATCACGCCAAGATGCGCACCGGCATCCCGTTGACAGACGAAGACCGCCACTCCTGGCTGGAGTCTCTAGGCCGGGAACTTGCCCGGCACGCGCCAGACGGCGTCGTCCTGAGCTGCTCCGCCCTGAAGCGCACCTACCGCCAGCGGCTGCGGGACCACGTGCCGGACCTGGCCTTCATCTGGCTCGACGTCGGGCGCGATGCGGCGGCGCAGCGTGTCGCTGGACGAGGTGCCAGCCATTTCTTCCCCGCCACCTTGATCGACAGCCAGTTTGCCGCGCTGGAGCCGCCAGTCGACGAGGCCGGACTGCTGCATCTGGATAGCGAACAGCCGCTGGACCACATTCTTGCCAGCGCATGCGACTGGCTGCAAAGGAGACCACATGCATCCCGCTGAACCGGAATCCGGTCGGACCGGCAAGCCCCTGATCCGCAAGACGGCTGAAGCCTTCATGGCCATCACTCTGGCGCTGATGGTCATTGCCGTTTTCAGCAACGTCGTGCTGCGCTATGCCTTCGGCACGGGCCTGGTGATCTACGAGGAGCTGTCCCGCCTGCTCTTCATCTGGCTGGTATGCATGGGCACGGTCGTTACCGCCTATGAGAAGCGGCACCTGAGTTTCGACTTGCTGGTGGACCGCGCCGGCCCCCGCACGCGCCCTGTCCTGGATGCGCTGGCCGGCGTGATCGGCTTTGTCGTCCTGTCCATGGTAATCAAGGGAGCATGGGACCAGGTCATCGCCGGCATGCACAGCTACAGCCCCGTGATCGGATATCCGCTGTCGATCGCAGCTGCCGCGACGCTATTCATGGCCGCCGCCATGGTGGTCATTCTCTTCAAGCAAAGCATCCTGGACCGCCTGCGCGGGTGAAGCAAGGACACTGTCATGGAAATCACCCTGCTTTTCCTCGCTGTCCTGTTCGGCTCCATGTCGATCGGGATACCCATCGCCATCGCCCTGCTGGTGTCCGGTGTGGCGCTGATGTGGCAGCTGGATTTTTTCAACACCCAGCTGCTGGCGCAAAATCTTCAGGCCGGATTCGACAGTTTCCCGCTGCTGGCCGTGCCATTTTTCGTGCTGGCGGGCGAACTGATGAATGCCGGCGGTCTGAGCCAGCGGATCATCGACATGGCGCGCACCTTTGTCGGCCATATCCCCGGGGGGCTGGGCTACGTCACCATCTTCGCCTCGGTGCTGCTGGCTTCGATGAGCGGCTCGGCCATTGCCGACACAGCAGCCCTGGCCACCATTCTGCTGCCCATGATGCGCCAGCAGAATTACCCGCTGGACTACAGCTCCGGCCTGCTGGCCTCGGGCGGGATCATCGGTCCGATCATTCCGCCTTCGCTGCCCTTCATTATCTACGGTGTCACCACCAATACGTCCATCAGCAAGCTGTTCATCAGCGGTGTAGTGCCCGGTATTCTGATGGGCGGGGCATTGCTGATCGCCTGGCGGCTGGTGGCCCGCCGACGCAACCTGCCCGCTGCCCAGCGCACCACCCCGGCGCAGCGCCGCAAGGCCATCGCCGACAGCACGTGGGCGATTTTCATGCCGGTCATCATCCTCGGCGGCATCCGCTTCGGTGTCTTCACCCCGACCGAGGCGGCCGTGGTCGCGGCCGTCTATGCATTTCTGGTGTCGCGTTTTATCTACAAGGCGCTGTCCTGGAAAGCCGCCTATGAGGTGCTGGTGACCTCCAGCATCACCACGGCAGTCGTGATGTTCCTGTGCGGCGCCGCGACGGTGGCGGCCTACATGATTACGCTGGCGGACCTGCCCAACCAGCTCGCCGCCTTGTTCCAACCGATCCTGGCCCACCCCAAACTGTTCATGACCTGCATGGTGATCTTCCTGCTGCTGGTCGGCACGTCCATGGATCTGACGCCCATCATCCTGATTTTCGCTCCCGTCTGCCTGCCGCTGGCCCTGAAGGCGCACATCGATCCAATCTATTTCGGCTTCATGTTCGTCTTCACCGGCTGTCTGGGCCTCATCACCCCGCCGGTGGGGACGGTGCTGAACGTGGTGGGCGGCGTCGGCGGCGTCCGGATGGAAGCCGTCGTCAAAGGCGTCGCCCCCTTCCTGCTGGTCTACGTGCTCCTGCTCGTGCTGCTCGTTGCTTTCCCCCAGATCGTCACCGCTCCAGTCCGCTGGCTGGGCTGAGACGTCGGCAACCGCCCCAAAACGGCGAACCCCTTTACCCAAGGAGAAGTCCCATGAAAATCAAGATGCTGTTCCTTGTCGCCACGCTGGCGGCGGGCGCCATGGGCCTGTCGGCCCACGCCGCCGAAACCCGCCTGATCCGCTTCGGCTACGGCCTCAACCAGGATTCCAACCAGGGCCGCGCCGTCCAGGTCTTTGCCAATGAAGTCGCCAAACTGTCCGGCGGCAAGATGAAGATCCGGGCCATTGGCGCGGCGGCCCTGGGCTCGGACATCCAGATGCAGCAAGCGCTCATCGGCGGCGCCCAGGAAATGATGGTGGGCTCGACCGCCACCCTGGTAGGGATCACGCCGGAGATGGCCTTGTGGGACACGCCCTTCCTGTTCAATTCCGGCACCGAGGCCGACCAGGTGCTGGATGGCAAGACGGGCCAGGACATCATGGACAAGCTGAAAGACAAGGGCATGGTCGGCCTGGTCTACTGGGAGAATGGTTTCCGCAACCTGACCAACAGCAAGAAGCCGGTCGAGCGTGCCGAGGATTTCAGCGGCCTGAAACTGCGCGTCATGCAGAACAACGTCTTCCTGGACACCTTCCAGCGGCTGGGCGCCAACGCCGTGCCCCTGCCTTTCTCGGAACTGTTCACCGCGCTGGAAACCAAGACCGTCGACGGCCAGGAGAATCCTTTCAACACCATTCTGTCCAGCAAGTTCTACGAGGTCCAGAAGTACCTGAGCGTCACCAACCACGTCTATAGCCCCTGGATCGTCACGGCCAGCAAGAAGTGGTGGGACGGCCTGAGCGCCGACGAGCGCGGCATCCTGATGCAGGCGGCCCAGGCCAGCCGCGACTTCGAACGCACAGACACCCGCGCGGAAGCCGACAAGGCGCTGAGTCAGCTGAAGGCGGACGGCATGCAGGTCAACACCGTCAGCGCACAGGAAGTGCAGCGCATGCGCGAGACGATCACCCCGGTCAACGCGCAGATCAAGAAGTCCGTGGGGCCGGACCTATGGAACGCGGTGCAGGACCAATTGAAGGAAATCCGCAAGGGTGCCTGATCCAGGTCCTGGCCCCGGATCCAGGACGGCGGTCCGTCGATAACATGACGCGGCCAGGCTCGGGAAACCAGGCCTGGCCGCGTCATGCCGGCGCGACGGCAACCCCGCCACGCCGCAGACGCGTCACCGATACACCAGATCCCGGAAGAACAGCGACAAGCCCGGCCAATAGGTGATGACCATCAGGCAGGTCAGCACCACGCCCACGAAGGGCAGCAGCGGCCGGATCAGCCGCTCGATGGGGACTTTCGCCACCGTGCAGGCGGCGAACAGGTTCACGCCGAAAGGCGGCGTCACCATGCCCAGCGCCAGGTTCACCACCATGATCACCCCGAAGTGCGCCGGATCCACGCCGAACTGGGTAGCCACGGGCAGCAGCAAGGGCGCCAGCACCACGATGGAGGCCGAAGTCTCAATGAACATGCCGATGATGAACAACGCGACATTCACCCCCAACAGAAAGGTGACTTCGCTGCCGAACAAATGGCTGAGCCATTCGCCCAGCGCCATCGGCACGCCGGCGCGGTTCAGCAGGAACCCGAACACCCCGGCGTTGGCGATGATGAACATGATGATGGCCGTGGACATCACGGAGCTGTGGAAGGTGCGCCCCAGAATGGCCCAGTTCAGCCGGCGATAGATGAAGACCCCCACGAACAGGGCGTAGACCACGGCCACGGCGGAGGCTTCGGTGGGCGTGAAGATGCCGCCATAGATGCCGCCTAGAATGATGACCGGCATGAGCAGCGCCCACCAGGCCTTCCGGAAGGCGGCCCAGACCGGCAGACGGCCGTCGCCGTCATGGGTGCCCAGACCATTTCGCCTGGCATACAGCCAGACGTAGAGCATCAGCCCCACCACGATCAGGATCCCCGGGCCAATCCCCGAAATGAAGACCTCGCCCACCGAAGTGTCGGTGGACACGGCAAACAGGATCATGGGGATCGACGGCGGGATGATGACACCCAATTCGGCCGCCGAGGCCTGCAGGGACGCCGCAAAGGGCGCGGGATAGCCGTGCTTGACCATGGCCGGGATCAGGATCGAGCCCACCGCGAAGGTGGTCGCCACACTGGAGCCGGCGACCGCGGCGAAGATCATGCAGGTCAGCACGCAGCTGCAGGCGAGCCCCCCCTGAACGCCACCCACCACGCTCTTGGCGAACTCGACCATGCGTTCCGAAATCCCGCCGGCCTCCATGAGGTTGCCCGCCAGGATGAAGAAAGGCACAGCCATCAGCGGGTATTTGTCCAGCGCGGCGTAGAGCTGCTGGGCGATCACGAGCCACGTCATGTGCCCGTCGAACCCGACCCCGACCATGGTGGCCAGCCCGATGGACACGGCCACCGGCACGGTCAGGCCGAAGAACAGCAGCATGGAAACGACCATCAGTTGCGACATGGTCAGGGATCCTATACAGGTTCGATATGGAGACGGCGCGGGCCCTCGGCCCAATAGGCCAATGCGCCAATCAGCGCGAGTGTCGCGCCGACGGGAATGGAGAGGTAGATCCAGGAAATCGACACACCCAGGCTGGGGGTGGTCTGGAAGCGCACCCGCCAGGTCATGTCGAATCCGATCCAGACCAGAAAGCCCAGAAAGCCCACGACGATGAGCAGCACGACGTGTTCCAGCAGGCGGGCGCGATGCGCGGCCAGCAGGTTATGCAGCAGATCCACGCCCAGCATGGCCCCGTGGCGGAAGGCCAGTGCCATGCCCAGCATCACGGCCCAGATGATCGAGGCCCGCGTCCAGGCCTCGGACCAGGCCGAGGGGGACTGCAGGACGAAACGGGCCAGGACCTGATAGAAGCCCGCCGCGACGGCGGACCACAGCAGGGCCTGGGCCACCCAGGACACCAGCCGGAACAGGCCCCGGTCGATCAGACCCAGCGCTCGCATGATACCCCCTTGGCGCTACGCGCCGTCCCCCCGAGGGGGAATTCGCGCTTGGGACGGCCCGGCGCGCTCATGATTTATTGTGTATTCCGGATGGATTCGACAAGGTCCTTGCCGAACTGTTTGTAGTATTGCGGGTAGACGGGTTCCACCGCCTTCACGAAGGCTGCGTGATCCACCGTGTTGACCTGCATGCCGTTGGCCTTGAGCGTTTCCACGCCATCCGTCTCGATCTTGTCGACGAACTGGCGCATGGCCTGCGCGCCGGCCAGGGCGGCATCCTTGAATTTGGCCTTGTCGGCGTCGGGCAGGCCGTTATAGACCGAAGGCGACATCAGGATCAGCGCCGGACCGTAGACGTGAGCCGTCAGCGACAGGTATTTCTGCAGCTGCCAGATCTTCACCGACACCAGCACGGACAGGGGATTTTCCTGGCCGTCGATGGTGCCCTGCTGCAAGGCGGTGGCGACTTCGGGCCAGGCCATCGGGGTGGCCAGCACGCCCAGCTGCTTGAAGGCGGCGATGTGGATCGGATTTTCCGTCGTGCGGATCTTCAGGCCCTTGATGTCAGCCGGTTCCTTCACGGCGCGGACGTTGTTGGTCAGATGGCGGAAACCCTGTTCACCCCAGGCCAGGGCCACCAGGCCTCGTTTGGGAAATTCGGCCAGCATGTCCTGGCCGATCTTGCCGTCGAGGACCTTGCGAGCATGAGCCAGGTCACGGAACAGGAAGGGGATATCGAACACCCCGGTCTGTGGCACGAAATTCAGCGTGGCGCCCGTGGAGACGATGGCCAGATCGATCGTGCCCAGCTGCAGGCCTTCAATCACCTCGCGCTCGCCGCCCAGCTGGCTGTTGGGGAACTGCTGGATCTTGAAATTGGGCTCGCTGGATTCCAGCGCCTTCGCGAAGGCCGCCGCGCCCGCGCCGTAATGCGAGGTTTCGGACAGCGCATAGGCCATCTTGAGGGTGGTCTGGGCCAGCACCGGCGTGGCCGCCGTCAGGCCCGCCAGCGCCGCAGCCGCAATCCAGCCGGCCAGTTTCTTTCCGTGATGCATGATGCCGTCTCCCGAACATGATGATTTATTGTCGCCATCCGGACAAGCGCCGGGTTTTGGCCCCGTAGTGTTCTAACACGAAGAAGTCCCGGCCCGCAACGCAGGTACGCCCCGCGATGGCCAATATGGATGGTCCCTAGGGAAATCCAGGAAGGCTGCCCCGCCGTGGGCCTCTGGTTCCTGTCTTATGATGGTTCGGGCCGACCATCGCGCACGGCGGGACACACCAGACCAGGAAATCGACCTCATGCCCACGCATCATTTCATCGCCAACCGACGCCAGCCGACCCGGGACGACCAGACCATCCCCGTCATCGATCCGTCCGACGGGCAGGTCTTCGACCACATCGCGCGCGGCACCGCCGCGGACATCGATCGTGCCGTGCAGGCAGCCTGCGCCGCGATGGGCGACAGCCTGGACGGCCCCTGGGCCAGGACCTGCGCTCGCGATCGCGGCCGGCTGCTGGCCGACTGGGGCCGCGCGGTCCTGGAACACGCCGACGAACTGGCCAGGGTCGAAGCCCGCGACACCGGCAAGACCCTGCACACGGCGCGCAACGACGTGCTGGCCCTGGCGCGCTATTTGGAGTTCTACGCGGGGGCCTGCGACAAGCTGCACGGCGACACCCTGCCCTACGAAACCGGCTACACGGTCATGACCGTGCGCGAACCCCACGGCGTCACCGGCCACATCATCCCCTGGAACTACCCGGTGCAGATCTTCGGCCGCAGCGTGGGCGCGTCCCTGGCGGCGGGCAATGCCTGCGTGGTCAAGCCCGCCGAGGATGCCAGCCTGTCCACCCTGTATCTGGCCGACCTGGCCGCCCAGGCCGGCTTTCCCGCCGGTGCGCTGAACGTCGTGACCGGCTACGGCCACGAGGCCGGCGCCGCGCTCGCCGCCCATCCGGGCATCCATCACATCTCGTTCACCGGTTCGACTGTCACCGGCCAGCGCGTGGCCGAAGCCGCCGCCCGCCATCACTGCCCCGCCGTGCTGGAACTGGGGGGCAAATCACCGCAGATCGTGTTCGACGACGCGGACCTGGACGCCGCCCTGCCGGTGATCGTCAATGCGATCATCCAGAACAGCGGCCAGACCTGCTCGGCGGGCAGCCGGCTACTGGTGCAGGAAGGCCGCTACGAGGCGGTTGTCGCCCAACTGGCCGAGCGTTTTCGCGCGCTGCGCGCCGGGCCGGCGGCCTCCGATCCAGATCTGGGCCCGCTCGTCAACCAGAAACAACACGAACGGGTACGCCAGATCCTGGCCTCGGCGCGCGCCGAAGGGCTGACCGAGGCCGCGCGCGGACAGGTCCTGGCCGATGCGCCGGCGGCTGGCTACTACCAGGAGGCCGTGCTGTTTCGCGACGTGCCGCAGGACAGTGTGCTGGTGCAGGAAGAGATCTTCGGCCCGATTCTGGTGGCGCAGCCCTTCCGCACGGAAGCCGAGGCGCTGGCGATGGCCAATACCACCCCCTACGGCCTGGTCGCGGGCGTCTGGACCCGCGATGGCGGCCGGCAGTTGCGGCTGGCGCGGCAGCTGCGCTGCGGCCAGGTCTTCATCAACAACTACGGCGCGGGCGGCGGGGTCGAACTGCCGTTCGGCGGGGTCAAGTCCAGCGGCTACGGGCGCGAAAAAGGCTTCGAGGCGCTGCTGGGATTCACGACCCTGAAAACCGTGGCCATCCGGCACGGCACCATCGATTAACCCGCCGCCCGGTCGATCCACCCGCCCCTCTTCATCGAAAAACCATTCAATCCACAGGAAACAGCATGCGTCTGGAAAACAAAGTCGCGATCGTGACCGGGGCCGGATCCGGGTTTGGCCGTGGCATCGCCGCGACCTTCGCCCGCGAGGGCGCCCGGGTTCTCGTTGCCGACATCAACGACGCCGCCGGCCAGGAAACCGTCGATCAGATCCGCGCCGCCCAGGGGCAGGCCAAGTTCGCCCACGTGGACGTTGCCAGCGCGGCCAGCATGCACACGCTTCTGGCCAGTGCGCTGGCTCATTATCCGGGTGTGGACATCGTCGTGAACAACGCGGGGGCGACCCACCGCAACCGGCCGATGCTGGAAGTCGGCGAAGCCGAATTCGATCGCATCTATGCGATCAACGTCAAAAGCATTTTTCACAGCGCCCAGACCTTCGTGCCGCATTTCCGCCAGCGTGGCGGCGGCGTGTTCGTGAACATCGCCTCCACGGCGGCGATCCGGCCGCGCCCCGGCCTGACCTGGTACAACGGAACGAAGGGCGCCGTGCTGACCACCAGCCGTTCGATGGCGGCCGAACTGGGCCCGGACCGCATTCGGGTGAACTGCGTCAACCCGGTGGTGGGCGCCACGGGGCTGCTGTCCGAGTTCATGGGGGTGCCCGACACCCCGGAGGCTCGCGCGAAATTCACGGCCAGCATCCCGCTGGGGCGATTCTCGACCCCTGACGACGTCGCCAACGCCTGCCTGTATCTGGCCAGCGACGAGGCGTCCTTCATCACCGGCGCCTGCCTGGAGGTCGACGGCGGGCGCTGCGTGTGACCTATTCTTCGACGTACCAGGTGTCCTCGGAGAGCATCACCTGCTGATGCCCGTAGCCCGCCGGCATCATGGGAAAGCAGTTCTGCAGGGGCACGACGGCCACGTCCAGGAAATATGGCCCGTCATGCGCCATGCAGGCGGCCAGCGCCGCGTCCAGGTCGCGCGGATGGTCCACCCGCGCCGCGCCCCAGCCGAAAGCCCTGGCCAGGGCGACGAAATCCGGGATCGAGGCGTTGTAGCTATGGCTGTAGCGCCCCTCGTGGATGAGTTCCTGCCACTGGCGCACCATGCCCATGTGGCCGTTGTTGCACAGGATGAGTTTGACCGGCGCCCGATGCTGCATGGCGGTGGCGAGTTCCTGGATGTTCATCAGCACAGAGGCATCGCCGCTGACGCACACCACCAGCTTGTCCGGGTGGGCGATCTGCGCCCCGATGGCCGCAGGCAGCCCATAGCCCATCGTGCCCGCCCCGCCCGAGGTCAGCCAGCGGTTGGGGCGATCGAGCTGGATGTACTGCGCCGCCCACATCTGATGCTGGCCCACGTCGGTGGAGACGACAGCGTCGCGCCCTGCCAGCACGCGATTGACCCGCTGCATCAGGTCCTGCGGCAGAATGACGTCAGCTGACGGTTCGACCTTCAGGCAGTCGCGCGCCTGCCAGACGCCGATACGCTGCCACCATTCGTCCAACCGGCCGGATTCCAGCGGATACTGGCCGAGTTCCTTGTGCAGTGCGCGCAGCAGCGGATAGCAGTCGCCCACCAGCGCCACATCGGCGCGCACGACCTTGTTGATCGACGCGGGGTCGATGTCCAGATGGATTTTGTCCGCGTGCGGGCAGAAGTCCGACAGGCGGCCCGTGATGCGGTCGTCGAAACGCGCCCCTACGCAGACGATAAGGTCGGCGTGGTGCATGGCCAGATTGGCCTGCAGCGTGCCGTGCATGCCCAGCATGCCCAGGAACTGCGCATCGCCTGCCGGATAGGCGCCCAGCCCCATCAGGGTCAGCGTGCAGGGGGCCCCTGTGGCCTGCACCAGTGACCGGAAGGCATGGCAGGCATCGATGCCCGAATTGATCAGCCCGCCACCGCCGTAGAACACGGGCCGGCGCGCCCGGGCGATCAGGGCGGCGGCGCGCTTGATGGACGCTTCCGTCGCGGGGGACAGGGTTTCGACCCCGGCCTCGGGTTCGGGCGCCGGCACAGTGTTTTCAGGCGGCACCAGCGCCATCTGCAGGTCTTTGGGGAAGTCCAGCAGAACCGGCCCGGGACGCCCGGAGCGGGTCAGGCGCAGGGCCTTTGCCACCAGATCGGCGACGTCCTCGATGCGGCGCACCTGGGCATTCCATTTGGTGACCGGGCGCGAAATGCCGACCGCGTCGCATTCCTGGAAGGCATCCGTGCCGATGGCGCTGGTGGCCACCTGGCCGCTGATGCACAGCACGGGGATCGAATCGCACAGGGCGTCGAGCAGCCCCGTCGTCGTGTTCGACATCCCCGGCCCGGAGGTCACCAAAACGACGCCCGGCCGGCCCGTGGAGCGGGCATAGCCTTCGGCCGCGTGCATGGCGGCCTGTTCGTGGCGTACCAGCACATGGCGGATGCGCGGTTCGGCGTACAGGGCGTCGTACAGCGGCAGCACCGCGCCGCCCGGGTAGCCGAACACCGTATCCACCCCCAGGGCGATCAGGGTGTCCAGCAGGACTTCGGCGCCATTGCGGCCGGCAGCGGGTGGGTGGGTGGCGGCGGTGGCGCGCAGGGGCGCGGGAGTGGGGGCATTCACGGAAGGAACCTGAACAAAAGGAGCCACGCGGGGACAATCTTTGAGTTTATCCCTTTTCATGCGCCTGCCCTTCCCGTCACGCAGTCGCGTTCTGTACACTTTAGGCCCTGCACGCCATGGCTGATTCCGCCATGGCCTTTGACGGACCGCACCACGGGATGTCCCGGACTGGCAAACCCGCCGTTCCGCTGTAGCATGCAGAGGTTTCTGTGATCCAGACAACCAGGCTGCGCGTCACGACGCGCTGCGGCTTGTTCGACTTTCATCACACCCCCTGATTTCATGCCCGACGATCACGCCCTCGACACGTCCCCCACGCACCTCGGCCCACCAGCCGACCCTCCCACCCGTATCTCCCTGTGTTTCGAAGACTGGCTGACCGTGCTCAGCCTGGGGGTCCTGGCCTGCATCACGCTGGCCAACGTCATCGTGCGCTACCTGACAGCCGAATCCTTTGCCTGGACCGAGGAAATCTCCATCTTCCTTCTGGTAGTACTGACCATGAGCGCCGGGTCCTCG
The DNA here is from genome assembly GCF_039614765.1 of Castellaniella sp. MT123. Lineage (NCBI taxonomy): Bacteria > Pseudomonadati > Pseudomonadota > Betaproteobacteria > Burkholderiales > Alcaligenaceae > Castellaniella > Castellaniella sp. MT123. The sequence goes on along the minus strand of NZ_CP154879.1, from coordinate 2,584,008 downwards.
GCCTTCGTGCGCAGGCTGCACATCCGCATCGAGATGCTCGCCGACGGCGGCTCGGCCACCCGCCAGCGACGCTTCGCGTTGATATCGGACGGGGCCTGCCTGCTGTTCTTCATCGGCCTGACCGTTCTGCTGGGGCGCATGGCCCTGGACGAATACAACTGGGGGGACACTTCGCCCGCCATCGGGATCCCGACCTGGTGGTATTCCATGTGGCTGCCCGTTCTGTCGGCGGTCATCACCCTGCGGCTGGCCGGCATGCTGCAGCGCACCTGGGGGCAGCGGCCATGATCGCCACCCTGCTGTTCACGATCTTCGTTGTCCTGATGGTGGCGGGCGTGCCGGTGGGCGTCGCTCTGGGCGGCGCCGGCACGCTGGCCATCGCTCTGGCCAACCCCGACACACACTGGTTCGGGCTCATGGCCGTGTCCCAAAGCTTTTATGCCGGGCTCGCCAAATATCCGTTGCTCGCCATCCCCATGTTCGTGCTGGTGGGATCGATCTTCGACCGGTCGGGCGTGGCCGCCAAGCTGGTGCGCCTGGCCCAGTCCATCACGGGCAATGGCCCGGGAATGCTGGCGGTGGTGGCCATCAGCGTGGCCATGTTCCTGGGCGGAATCTCGGGGTCCGGTCCCGCCTGCGCGGCGGCGGTGGGCGCCATCATGATCGGCGCCATGAACCGCGCCGGTTATCCGCGCGCGTACTCCGCCAGTGTGGTGGCGGCGGGCGCCGCCACCGATATCCTGATCCCGCCGTCCATCGCCATGATCGTGTATTCGATCCTGGTGCCGGAGGCGTCCGTCCCTGCGCTGTTCGCCGCCGGGATGCTGCCGGGCATCCTGGCCGGTATCGGCCTGATCATTCCGGCAGTCTGGCTGGCCAGGCGGCACAACATGGGCGCCCAGGCCCGCAAGGAACCGCGCCCACCGTTCTGGCGCAGCTTGTTCGAGGCCATCCCGGGGCTGGCGGCGCCTGTCATCATCCTGGGCGGCATGCGCATGGGCTATTTCACGCCCACGGAAGCCGCCGTAGTGGCCGTGTTCTATGGCCTGTTCATCGGCATGTTCGTCCACCGCACCATGCGCTGGCGCGACCTGTTCCCGATCTTCCGCGAGGCGGGCGAGCTGTCGGCCGTCATCATGCTGATCGTGACGCTGGCGGGCATCTTCGCCTGGTCGCTGTCCACGCTGTCCATCATCGACCCGATCACCAACGCCATCGTGCATTCCGGGCTGGGGGAATACGGTGTCCTGACGCTGCTCATCCTGCTGCTGATCGTGGCGGGCATGTTTCTGGACGGCATTTCGATCTTCCTGATCTTCGTGCCGCTGATCCAGCCGGTGGCTCAGGCCTTTCACTGGGACTTGGTGTGGTTGGGCGTGGTGCTGACCCTGATGGTCGCGGTGGGCCAGTTCACGCCGCCGGTGGCCGTGAACCTGATGGTGTCCAGCAAGATCGCCCGGATCCCCATAGAAAGCACGGTGCCCTGGGTGCTGTGGCTGGTGGCCGGGATGATGAGTACGCTGGTGCTGGTGGTGATCTTCCCGCAGATCGCGCTTTGGCTGCCACATTATCTGGGATACTGAATTTTCACAGAGGAGACTGACTCATGCGTTTCACACGATTCATCGGCGCCGCCGCGCTGGCCTTCACGGCCCTGGCAGCCGCCCTGCCGGCTCAGGCCGCCAACTACAAGTCCGAATACAAACTGTCCATCGTGGTCGGCACCAATTTCCCCTGGGGGCAGGGGGCGGTGATCTGGTCCGATCTGGTGCGCGAACGCACCAACGGGCGCATCAACATCAAGGTCTACCCGGGCACTTCCCTGGTGCAGGGCGACCAGACCCGCGAATTCACCGCCATCCGTCAGGGCGTAATCGACATGGCGGTCGGGTCGACCATCAACTGGTCCCCGCAGGTCAAGGAACTGAATCTGTTCTCGCTGCCATTCCTGATGCCCGACTACCCGGCCATCGACGCGCTGACCCACGGCAAGGTCGGCGAGCAGTTGTTCGGCATCCTGTCGAAGAAAGGCGTGGTGCCGCTGGCCTGGGGCGAAAATGGCTACCGGCAGCTGAGCAATTCGGTGCGCGAGGTGAAGGCCCCGGAAGACATCAAAGGCATGAAGCTGCGCGTGGTCGGCTCGCCGCTGTACATCGACACGTTCACAGCCCTGGGCGCCAACCCAACGCAAATGAGCTGGGCGGATGCGCAGCCCGCGCTGGCCAGCGGCGCGGTGGATGGCCAGGAAAATCCACTGTCCATCTATGCCGGCGCGAAGCTCTACGACGTGGGGCAGAAATATCTCAGCCTGTGGAACTACGTGGCTGATCCGCTGATTTTCGTGGTCAACAAGGACGTCTGGAGTTCCTGGTCGCCGGATGACCAGAAGATCGTGCGCGAAGCGGCCATCGAAGCCGGCCGGCGCGAGATCGTGATCGCTCGCAAAGGCGTGACCAACACCGACAATTCGCTGCTGAAGGAAATCGAAGGCCACGGGGTGACGGTGACCGTGTTGTCGCCCGAGCAGATCCAGTCCTTCGCCAAGGTGACGCAGCCGGTGTTCGACAAATGGGCCAAGCAGATCGGGCCGGATCTGGTGAAGCAGGCGCAGGCGGATATCGCGAAGCGGTAAGGCGTATCATGGCCGGCTGACAGCACACCCGCCTCTCGCCGCCCATGGAAATCACCTTCGATATCGCCACGCTGCTGTTCTTCGTCGCCATGCTGGCGGGTACCATCGACGCCATCGCGGGCGGTGGCGGTCTGATCACCATCCCCGCGCTGCTGGCCGTCGGCCTGCCGCCGGGGGTGGCGATCGCCACCAACAAGATCGGCGGCATCGCCGGGTCCACGGCCGCGACCCTGCATTTTCTGCGCATGCGCCAGATCGACCTGAAGCGCAGCCGCTGGATGATGCTGGGGGCTTTCCTGGGATCCCTGGTGGGCGGGATTGCACTGACCCGCATCGACAGCGGCATCCTGAAGCAGATCATTCCGTTCCTGCTGATCGGATTTGCCCTGTATTTCCTGTTGTCGCCCCGGGTCGGAGCGCAGGATCGCACCCAGCGCATCACCCAGGCGGTCTACGCTGCCAGCCTGGCGCCGATGATCGGCTTCTACGATGGCTTCTTCGGCCCCGGCACCGGGACGTTCCTGGCGATTTCGCTCGTGACGCTGCTGGGCATGAATCTGGTCAAGGCGACAGCGCATGCCAAACTGCTGAACCTGTGCAGCAACCTGGCATCGGTCATTTTCTTCGCCCTGAACGGCAACATCTTGTGGGCCTTCGGTCTGCCGATGCTCGCCGGCCAATGGGTGGGCGGCACGATCGGCGCCCGGCTGGTCGTGACGCGCGGCCATCAGCTGATCCGCATCCTGATGGTGACGATGGCCGTCATCGTGTCGGTGAAGATGCTGCTGGATCGATAGGCCGGCCCGCCGCATGGCATCTTCGGCCAGACCGTCCTATCATGAACTCCTGGCAGTTTCCTTCCCGAGGTGATCCCCATGTCCCAGACTCCAAACGCCACCGTATCCGGCACCTTTCTGATCGGCGGCGACATCCCCGTGCACCGCCTGGGTTTCGGCGCCATGCGCATCACAGGGCCTGGCATCTGGGGGGCGCCGTCAGACCCGGACGCCGCCCGTGCGACACTGAAAAAATTGCCGGATCTGGGGGTCAATTTCATCGATACGGCCGACAGTTACGGGCCGTTTGTCAGCGAAGACCTGATCCGCGAGGTGCTGCACCCCTACAACGGCCTGCTGATCGCCACCAAGGGCGGGCTGTTGCGACATGGCCCGGACAAATGGGTGCCGCTGGGCGACCCGGACTATCTGCGCCAATGCGTGCTGATGAGCCTTCGCCGGCTGGGCGTCGAGCGCATCGATCTGTGGCAATTGCACCGCATCGACCCCGACGTGCCGCGCACCGCGCAGTTCGAAGTCATCGCCGCGATGCGCAAGGAAGGCCTGATCCGCCACGTGGGTCTGAGCGAGGTCCATCCCGAAGACATCGAAGAGGCCCAGGCGTATTTTCCGGTGGCCACGGTCCAGAACCAGTACAACCTGGGCGACCGCAAGAGCGAAGCCGTGCTGGATTACTGTACGCGGCACGGCATCGGTTTCATTCCGTGGTATCCGCTGAACGCGGGGCGCCTGGCCGGCCCGGGATCCGAACTGGACGCTGTTGCCAAGCGCCATGGGGTGACGGCCAGCGCCATCGCGCTGGCCTGGCTGTTGAAACGATCACCGGTGATGCTGCCGATTCCGGGCACGTGCAGCCCCGAGCATCTGGCGCAGAACGTGGCTGCCGCCGGGGTCGAACTGGGCGATACGGAATTCGAGACGCTGGGAAGACTGGCGGTTTAAACGGCCTCGCGCAGGCATTGCACGTCCAGGGTGACGTCCCCGCGCTCGCAGGACACCCAGGCGCTGCGGTCCGTGATGTTCACGCTCAGGCTCATGCCGCGTGCAGCCAACGCCGCCAGTGCCTTCGTCGCATCCGCATCCAGGGCGTAAACCTGCAGATTGCCCGCCCGGGCGACCTTGTCGCGCACACCCGCCCACCAGACGTCCACTCCCCGGCCATAGGCCAGGACGATGACCTGTTCCGCCCTGCCGCAGGCCTTCAGCAACCGGCGATCGTCGGGCAGGCCGATTTCGACCCACTGCCGCACGGCGCCGGTCAGGTCCAGGTTCCACAGGTCGGGTTCGTCCGTATCGCTGAGGCCGCGCGTGAACACCAGCCGTTCGTCGGCATCCACCCACAGCGCGTAGGCCAGCAACCGCACCATCAATCGTTCGTCGGTCTCGGACGGATGCCGCGCCACGGTGACGGCATGGCTGCCATAGTAGCCACGATCATTGTCGGCAACGTGCAGTTCGGCTTTGTAGATGGTGGCGCGCAGGGCCATGTTATTTGAATGCCGTCTCGATGAAGCTGCGCAGTTTACGCGAATGCAGCCGTTCGCTGGGCATTTCACGCAGACGTTCCAGTGCGCGGATGCCGATGTGCAGGTGCTGGTTGACCTGGGTGCGGTAGAAGGCGCTGGCCATGCCGGGCAGTTTCAATTCGCCATGCAGGGGCTTGTCGGACACGCACAGCAGCGTGCCGTACGGCACGCGGAAGCGGAACCCATTGGCCGCGATCGTGGCCGATTCCATGTCCAGGGCGATGGCGCGCGACTGCGACAGGCGCTGCACCGGTTCCTGCTGGTCGCGAAGCTCCCAGTTGCGGTTGTCGATGGTGGCGACCGTCCCGGTGCGCATGATCTTTTTCAGTTCCCAACCCGACAGGCCCGCGACCTCGGCCACGGCGTCTTCCAGCGCGACCTGGACCTCGGCCAGCGGCGGCACCGGCACCCACAGGGGCAGATCGTCGTCCAGGACATGATCCTGACGCACGTAGCCGTGCGCCAGCACGTAGTCGCCCAGGCGCTGCGTGGTGCGCAGGCCGGCGCAATGGCCCAGCATCAGCCAGGCCGAGGGCCGCAGCACGGCGACGTGGTCAGTGATCGTCTTCGCGTTGGAAGGCCCCACCCCGATGTTGATCAGCGTGATGCCGGCATGGCCCTCGCGCTTGAGGTGGTAGGTCGGCATCTGGGGGTTGAAGGCCAGCGGCGGCGCGGGCTGCGCGGCGGTATCCTGCGTCACGATGTGGTTGCCCGGCTCGACCAGCGCGGTATAGCCGCCCGTGCCGGCGGCCAGCGTGGCGCGAGCCCACTTCACGAACTCGTCCACATAGAACTGATAGTTCGTGAACAGCACGAAATCCTGGAAATGCGCCGGCGACGTCCCGGTGTAGTGCCGCAGGCGCTGCAACGAATAATCGATCCGCGGGCCGCTGAAGGGCGCCAACGGCCGCGGCTGGTTGGCGCGGCCGCGCCAGGTGCCGTTGACGATGGCATCGTCGGTCACCGCCAGATCGGGCACGTCGAAGTGATCCCGCAGAGTGTGGCCGGGGACTTCGGAATATTCTCCCTGGGCGTATTCGCCCTCCGGAAACGCGAAATGCAGGGGAATCGGCAAGTCCGATTCGCCGATCTCCACGGGCACATGATGGTTGCGCAGCAGCAACCGCACCTGCTCGCGCAGATAGTCGTGAAACAGCGCGGGACGTGTGACCGTCGTCAAGTAAGTGCCGGGCTCGACCAGGTGCCCATACGACAGGCGGCTGTCGACGTCCGGATAGGTATTGATGCGGATGCGGATGGCCGGATAGCAGGCGCGTACCCGCTGGCCGACTTCCAGGGTACCGGCGCCGTATTCCCGGAAGGCGTCGCGGATGAAGGCCGTGTTGCGCTGATACAGGTGGATCAGCTGATCCACCGCGGCTTCGGCATCGTCGTAGCTGGCGAACGGGACCAGCGGCGGCAACCGGGTCGGGCGGGTGGTATCCATGAATTTGTCCATGCACCTGATTATGGCAGGTCTCCATGACAAGAGGGAGTGCCAGCCCCGCAATACCCAGGAAGCCTAAGGGCGCCCCTGTGCGGGCCGCCACCGGCCTACGGATGCGCGGCCGTCCGCGCGCGCCGATGGACTTCCCGTCCCGCCGCGTACGTGGCGGCGATGGCCCGATCGTCGCCCAGCATCGCCAGGGCGAACAGCAGCTCCTCCAGCGATTCGGCATAGGCGCTGCGCCGCGCCAGCAGCGGTGTGGCCTTGGGGTCCAGCACGATGAAGTCGGCCTCGGCGCCGGCTTCCAGGGTGCCGATCCGGCCCGTGAGCCCCAGGTGCTTGGCCGCGCCCTGGGTGGCCTGCCAGAACATGCGCCGCGCGGTCAGGTGGTGGCCCGACAGGCGGGCAATCTTGTGCGCCTCGTTCATGGTCTGCAGCATGGAAAAAGACGAGCCCCCACCCACGTCGGTCGCCAGGGTGACGGGCGTGCCGAAGTTGCGGGCCGTGGCGTGATCGAACAGGCCACTGCCCAGGAACTGGTTCGAGGTCGGGCAATGGGCCGCGACCGCGCCTGAATCCCGCAGGCGCCGCCAGTCATCGTCGTCCAGCCAGACACAGTGGCCGTACACCGCGCGTGGGCGCAGCAGCCCATACCGGTCGTAGATGTCCAGGTAGCTGCGGTAGCCGGGAAACAGATCCATCACCCACTTCACTTCATCCCGATTTTCCGCCACATGCGACTGGATGAAAACGTCCGGATAGCGCTGCGCCAGTTCGCTGCAACGGCCCAGCTGTTCGGGCGTGGACGTGGGAGCGAAGCGCGGGGTCAACGCGTACATCTGGCGGCCCGTGCCATGCCAGCGGCGCAGCAGGTCTTCGCTGTCGCGCGCGCCGGATTCCGCCGTGTCGCGCAGGTATTCCGGGCAGTTGCGATCCATCATGACCTTGCCGGCCACCATGCGCAGGTTGCGGGCGTGGCTCTCCGCAAAGAACGCCTGGGCCGAACCCGGATGCACGGTGCAATACACCAGTGCGGTGGTGGTGCCGCATCGCAGCAGTTCATCCAGGAAGAACTTGGCGACGTCCTGCGCGTATTCCGGGTTCTCGAAGCGCCGCTCGGTGGGGAAAGTATAGGTTTCCAGCCAGGGGAGCAGGCCCGGCGCGGGCGACGCGATCATGTCGGTCTGCGGATAATGAATATGCGTGTCGATGAAACCCGGCGTGATCAGGTGATTGCGCCAGTCGTGGACCGACGTACCGGGGGGCAGATCACCGATCAGGCGATCGTGCTCGCCGCACTGCTCGATGACCCCATCGCGCACCACCAGCAGGCCGTCACGGATCCACTCGCAGGCCTCGTCCTCGGCTTTGGGCGTATCCCGGAAATACAGCAGCTGAGCACGATAGGCCTGGATGTCACCCGCCCCTGTGGAACGGGTGGCACCCGGATCGGCGTTTTGATTCACAGTCATCAGTCTCTCCTCGCTGGCCCCGATCGGGGCTTCGTATGATATTTCAGATGGCACCGCCCCGGTGCCGGCACAGGACCATCCAGTCCCCCGGAAAAGGGGACGTTCAACAATCGTCAAAATCAGGATTGCGCGGCTTCCAGATGCGCGGCTGGCGCGGCCACCATCGCGCCTTCCGAACGCAGCCGCAACAGCTGCGCCGCCACCGCCACCGCGATCACGGCGGGCTGCTTGCCCGCGATGCCGGGTTCCCCGATCGGACACCGGATGCGCGCATAGCGTTCCGGCGCGATGCCCTTGGCCGCGAAGCGCTGCCGGAATTTCTGCCACTTGGTGCGCGAACCGATCAGACCGAAATAGGCAACGTCATCGCGCTTCATCAGCTGTTCGCACAAACGCTGGTCCAGGGCGTGGTCATGCGTCATGATCAGATAGCAGCTGCCGGGCGGCGCCTCGTCGATCACGGCCTCGGGCGTATCGGTCGCCTCGAGGGTGACATTGGGGGCGACCTGCCCGGGAAACAGATCCTCGCGCGCATCCACCCAGGTCACCCGGCACGGCAGCGTCCCCAGGATGGCCACCAGCGCCTGGCCGACGTGACCGGCGCCGAACACGACGACGTTCATCGCGTCCGGGCACAGGGGCTCGGTCAGCACCGGGCAACCCCGGGGGTCGGCCGGATCCAGCAGGCGGCTGGCCTGAAACCGGTTGGCCGGATGCGAGGCCGCCGAAGGATCCCGCAGGCGCACCCAGGGCGCGATTCCCGGGCCGCCGATGCCGACTTCCCGCTCGAAGGACTCCTGACGCCGCAGCCGGTCGTACGCCTGCCGCAACCAGACCCCGTCCGATTCACGCAAGCGCTCGAACAGCAGGGTCACCAGACCGCCGCAGCACTGCCCCAGGGACGCCGCCAGCGGCATGTCATGCACCCAGCGGTCGGGCCCAGCCCCATCCCGCAGGTGGTCGCGTGCCAGCCGCTCGGCCTGCCATTCCAGTTGACCTCCGCCGATGGTCAGCCATTGTCCGGCGGCCGACACCAGCATTTTGGCGCCGGCCTCTCTGGGGGCCGACCCGCGCACGGACGCGACGCTGATCAGCACCACCGGCTGCTGGCGATCCAGGCACCAGAGCGCCTGATCGATCCATGCCGTCATATCGGGCCTCTCTAGCGTCCGCCAGGCTGCCGCGACCCCTTGGCCGCACAGCGTTGCCGCAGGCCCTCGGCGGCCTTCAGGATCGCCTCGGGCGTGGCCGGCGCGCACAGGTCCGGAGACTCGTGCCCGTCGCCCAGCGAAGCGACGGCATCCGTGATGGCATTGAAGACGCTGATGCCATGCAGCAACGGCGGCTCGCCCACGGCCTTGGAGCGATGCACGGTGTCCTTCGGATTGGCGGCCTTGAACAGGCGCACGCGAAAGTCGCGCGGGCAATCGCTGATGGCCGGAATCTTGTAGGTGGACGGCGCATGCGTCATCAGGCGCCCGTCCTCGCGCCACCACAGCTCTTCGCTGGTCAGCCAGCCCGTACCCTGGATGTAGCCGCCTTCGATCTGTCCCAGATCGATGGCCGGATTGATGGAGGCACCCACATCATGCAGGATGTCGGCGCGCAGCAGCTTCCATTCGCCCGTCAGCGTATCGACCACGACTTCCGACACCGCCGCGCCGTACGCAAAGTAGTAGAAGGGGCTGCCATGCATGGTGGCCTTGTCCCAGGTGATGCCGGGCGTGCAGTAGTAGCCGTCGGACCACAGTTGGACGCGGTCCCAGTAGGCCTCGTCGGCCAGCTGGGCAAAAGGCACGGTCTGCCCGTTCACGCTGACCTGGCGCCAGGCGAAGACGACGTCTTCCGGCTTGCCGCCGTAGTGGCGGGCGGCGAAATCGGCCAGACGCGTGCGCAGCCGCAGCGCGGCATCCTCGGCGGCCTTGCCGTTCAGGTCAGTCCCCGTGGACGCCGCGGTCGCCGAGGTGTTCGCGACCTTGCTGGTATCGGTCGCCGTCACGCGCACGCAATCCAGATCCAGGCCCAGGGTGTTGGCAACGATCTGCGCCACCTTCGTGTTCAGACCCTGGCCCATTTCCGTGCCGCCATGATTCACCAGCACCGAGCCGTCCCGGTAGATGTGCACCAGTGCGCCGGCCTGATTGAAGGCCGGAACATTGAAGGAAATGCCGAATTTCACCGGCGTGATCGCCAGGCCCTTCTTCAGGATCGGGCTGCCGGCATTGAAGGCGCGCACCGCCTCGCGGCGGGCCCGGTAGCCGGAACTGTCGACCAGTTCGCCCACCAGGGGTTCGATCAGGTTGCCTTCGACCTTCTGACCGTAGGGGGTCACATTGCGCGTGTCGATGCCGTAGAAATTGGCCTGCCGCACGTCCAGCGCGTCCTTGCCCAGCTGCCGGGCGATGCGTTCGATCACTACCTCGGTGAGCAGCGCCCCCTGCGGGCCGCCGAAACCCCGGAAGGCCGTGTTGGACTGGGTGTGGGTCTTGCCGCACATGGCGTGCACATCGGCCGCCGGGATGTAATACGCGTTGTCGAAGTGGCACACGGCGCGGCTGGCCACAGCTTCCGACAGATCGGCGGAAAAGCCGGAATGCAGCGTCATGTCCAGGCGCATGCCCTGGATGCGCCCGGCGTCGTCGTAGCCGACTTCATATTCATAATGAAAGCCGTGGCGTTTGCCGGTGATCATCATGTCGTCGTCCCGGTCGGCCCGCAACTTCACTGGGCGGCCCAGCTTCCAGGCGCACACCGACGACAGGCAGGCAAAGAGCGCCGATTGCGATTCCTTGCCACCAAAGCCGCCACCCATGCGCCGGCAGTCCACCCGCACCTGATGCGCCTGCCAGCCCAGGGTGTGGGCCACGATGCTTTGCATTTCCGTGGGATGCTGGGTGGAACAATGCACCACCATGCCGGATTTTTCCTGCGGGACCGCGTACGAGATCTGGCCTTCCAGGTAGAACTGTTCCTGGCCGCCGCAGGAAAACGTGCCGTGCAGCCGGTGCGCGGAGGCATCCAGCGCCGCCCGCACGTCGCCCTGAACCAGACGCATGTCGGGCAGGGTGCGCGAATCGGCGGCCTTGGCCTGCTGCGGCGTCAGCAGATGCGGCAGATCCTGGTAGTCGATGCGCCCCAGGCGCGCCGCATGGCGGGCCGCATCCACGGAACGAGCCACCACGACGAACATCGGCTGGCCCACGTATTGCACCAGGCCGTCGGCCAGCAGCGGATCATCATGCAGGACGGGACCGCAGTTGTTTTCCCCCGGAATGTCCTGGGCCGTGAAGACAGCCACCACGCCGGGCGCGGCCCGCACGGCATCCAGGTCCATCCCCAGCACCCGCGCATGGGCCTTGGACGACAGGCCCAGCGCGGCATAGACCGTGCCACGCAGCTCCGGGATGTCGTCGGTGTAGACGGCCTCGCCGCTGACGTGCAGCACGGCCGATTCGTGCGGGCTGGATGCACCCGCCGACGGTTCGCCCGCCACGGGGCGAGGAATGCTGTCATTGCTGACGGCCAGCCGATCCAGCTCGGGCGGAAGATTGACGCGCATGTTCATGGTGGGCTCCTCAGGCAAGTTCGGCCAGATTGGCCACATTCACCTGATGCGTCGCCAAAGGCGCCCCAGGGGAGGTTTCCAGATAAAAGCGATAGAGCAGATTGCGCGCGGCCAGCCGCCGGTATTCGCTGCTGGCGCGCATGTCGGTCAGCGGCTTGAAGTCCTGGCCGACGGCGTCCATGGCCGCCCGCGCGTGGGCTTCGTCCCAGGGTTGTCCCTGCAGCGCGGATTCGGCTGCCCAGGCCCGCGCCGGCGTGGCGGCCACACCGCCAAAACCGGTGCGGATGTCCCGCACGACGCCGGACGCATCCAGCGTCACCGCAAACGCGGCACACACCGCCGAGATGTCCTGGTCGAAACGCTTGGACACTTTGTAAGCGCGGAACTGGCGCCCCGGGACCAGCACGGGCACCCGCAGGCCCTGCACGAACTCGCCGGCTTCGGCGGCGTTTTTCTGGTAGCCCAGATAGAAGTCCTCCAGCGGCATTTCACGCACGCGGTCGCCGCGCCGCAGCACAATGCGCGCGCCCAGCGCAATCAGGGCCGGCATGGAATCACCGATCGGTGAGCCATTGGCGACATTGCCCCCCAGCGTACCGGCGTTGCGGATCGGATACGAGGCGAAGCGCTGGCGCAGCTCGGCCAGTTCAGGGACATGACGGATCAGGGCGTCGAACGCATCGTTGAGCAGCGCGCCGGCGCCGATGACCAGGTCGTCGCCGTCCTGGCGGATGTCGCGCAGTTCCCGGACCTGACCGATGTAGATCAGGTGCGGCAGATCACGGTATTGCTTGGTCACCCACAGGCCGACGTCGGTGCTGCCGGCCAGGATGCGGGCGTCCGGGTAATCCAGCCGCAGCCGCGCCAGCTGGGCCAGCGTGCGCGGCGCGTGGAAGGTGTGCCCGTCGTGCGTATACGAGAAGACATCGTCGCGCCGCAGCGACGCCAGGACATGGGCCAGCGCGTCCCGATCGAACTCGACCGCCGGGTACTGGTACATCTCAGCGGCGGCGCGCACGATGGGCTGATAGCCCGTGCAACGGCACAGGTTGCCCGACAACGCATCGTCGATCTGCGTGCGGGTGGGCGCCGGATCCTGTGGCCCATGGGCCAGATACATGCCCCACAGCGACATGACGAAGCCCGGCGTGCAGAAGCCGCATTGCGAGCCGTGGCAATCCACCATGGCCTGCTGCACCGGGTGCAGGGCGCCATCGGGCTGGCGCAGGTCTTCCACCGTATACAGCGCCTTGCCGTCGAGGGTGGGCAGAAACTGGATGCACGCATTGACCGCGCGCATCGCTACACCGCCGTGCCCGTCGGGCTCGGCCACCATGACGGTACAGGCGCCGCAGTCGCCTTCGGCGCAGCCTTCCTTGGTGCCCATGCAGCCCAGGTCCTCGCGCAGGTATTGCAGGACCGTGCGGGTGGTGGGCTGATCCGTGACCTCGTGGACCTGGCCACGATACTGAAAGCGAATGGCGGTTGTCTCCATCGTGATACCTTTTCTAATGATGCCGGGTGTTTCGATCCAAGATAGCATCAAGCCGCAAGCCAGAGCATTCACGTTTCATGATGGCGATTATCAGGGCGGGTGATTCCGCCGCAGTGACCCCCGGTGGCTGTGCGACGTCCCCGGCCATCCGCGCGGCGATCGCGCACAGGTCCGTAGACGCGGACGCCAAGGCCGGGAATAATGGCCCGCATGCACAAACCCCGCGAATCCATGGATACCCATCTGCTGCGCACCCTGCAGATCCTGCTGATCGAACAAAGCGTCTCGCGCGCCGCGATCAAGCTGGGGCTGTCGCAGCCCGCCATCAGCAATTCGCTGCGACGACTGCGCGACATCACCGGCGACCCGATCCTGGTGCGCAGCAAGACCGGCATGGTCGCGACCGAACGCGGCCTGGAACTGCTGGCCTATGCGAATTCGGCGCTGGCGGCGATCGATCGCATCACGCAGCCGCCGGGGGCCTTCGACCCAGCCCAGTCGACGCGGGAATTTCACCTGGGCGCGCCCGACTACCTGGATGCGATGTTCCTGCCGAACATCGCCGAAATCCTGCGCCGAGAAGCGCCCCAGGCCAAATTCATCGTACACCCGATCAACTCGGATTACGACTATGCCGGCGGCCTGGAGGACGGGGGTCTGGATGTGGTCATCGGCAACTGGCTGGAACCCCCCCCACAGATGCACATGGCCCGGCTCTTCGACGACGAAGTCGTCTGTATGGTGGGCAGCCAGAATCCGGTCTCGAACCGAGAACTCAGCCTGAAGCACTACCTGGAATTGCCGCATCTGGCGCCGTTTCCCTATGTGTCCGAACGCCAGAGCTTCATCGACGGCTATCTGGCCGCGCAGGGCCTGCGGCGCAACATCCAGATGACGATCCCCTATTTCGGGCAGGTGGCCGGCATGCTGCTGCGCACCGACCTGATCTTCACCACCGGACGGCAGTTCGCGCAGCATTACGCCCGCTATCTGCCCATCACCATCCTGCCGTCGCCCTTCGCCTTCCCGCCCATGCGTTTCTACCTGCTGTGGCACCGCCGCTGCCATGGCGCGCCGGAAGTCACCTGGCTGCGGCACTGCATCACGCGGGTCGCGGCGATGCTGCAGGCCAGCCAGCGGAACATCAGCGCCGATTGATAATCGTCATCATGACGGACCGCTCACAGCGGAAATCCTTGTCCCTAGAATGAATCGGCCCGGCCACTGTTTCGATCGGGCGCCACCATAAGACACCGGCCCACGAGCCGGCAAATTTTTCAGGAGACAAGGCTCATGAGCGAGCAGGAACAGGCTTTGCCCGCAGGATTCCAAACCGCGGCAACCGCAGCAGCCACCCACACCGGACCTCATCTCACCCCCGCAGCCTCCAGCTGGCTGGAGCGACGCTTTCAGCTCGGCGCGCGCGGCACCAGCGTGCGCCAGGAAACGCTGGCCGGACTGACAACCTTTCTGGCGATGGTCTATTCGGTCTTCGTCGTGCCGGGCATGCTGGGCAAGGCGGGTTTCGACACTTCATCGGTGTTCATCGCCGTCTGCCTGACCAGCGCCTTCGGCTCGCTGCTGATGGGCCTGTGGGCCAACCTGCCCATCGCCGTGGGTTGCGCCATCTCGCTGACGGCCTTCACCGCCTTCGACCTGGTGCTGGGCCAGGGCCTGTCGCCCGCCGTCGCCCTGGGCGCCATCTTCCTGATGGGAGTGATCTTCACCGCCATTTCCGTCACCGGCGTGCGGACCTGGATCCTGCGCAACCTGCCCGCCGGCATCGCGCACGGCACGGGCATCGGGATCGGCCTGTTCCTGCTGCTGATCGCGGCCAACGAAGTGGGCCTGGTCGTGAAAAATCCCGGCCCTGGCCTGCCGGTCTCGCTGGGGGCAATCAAGGCCTTGCCGGCGCTGCTGTCGATCCTGGGGCTGGCCGCCATTTTCGGCCTGGAGCGCCGCCGGGTGCCGGGCGGCATCCTGCTCGTGATCCTGGCGCTGTCGGCCGTCGGGCTGATCTGGGACCCCACCGTCACCTACAAGGGGCTGCTCGCCCTGCCCTCGTTGGGCGGCAGCCACTCGCTGATCGGCGCCATGGACGTCGGCGGCGCGCTGAGCGCCGTGGTCATCCCCAGCGTGCTCGCCCTGGTCATGACGGCGGTGTTCGATGCCACCGGCACGATCCGCGCCGTGGCGGGCCAGGCCGGCCAGCTGGATGAAAGCGGCCAGATCATCAACGGCGGCCGCGCCCTGACGGCGGACTCGGTGAGCTCCATCGTCTCGGCCGGTCTGGGCGGGGCACCGGCGGCGGCTTACATCGAATCGGCGGCGGGCACCGCGGCGGGCGGCAAGACGGGGCTGACCGCCACCATCGTCGGCCTGGGTTTTCTGGCGCTGATCTTCCTATCGCCTCTGGCGTCCCTGGTGCCGGCCTATGCCACCGCGCCCGCCCTGATGTACGTGGGCCTGCTGATGCTGGGCGGCGTGCGCAAACTGCACCTGGACGACACGGTGGACACCATGGCCGGCATGGTCTGCGCCGTCTTCATCGTGCTGACCTGCAACATCGTCACGGGCATCATGCTGGGCTTCTGCACGCTGGTGATCGGCCGCGTGTTCGCCGGCGAATGGCGCAAGCTGAACGCGGGCACGGTCTCCATCGCCACAGCCCTGGCGGTGTTCTACCTGGGCGGCTGGGCGATCTGACGCACGGCCCCGTCCGGATGCACCGGCGCGGCGCCGCCTGAAACGACGCCGCAGCTCTCAGGGCCGCGCGAGCAGGGCCCGGCCACAGTCCCCCAGCAGGTGTCTCAACCACTGATGAGAGGATGCATGATGATTGCGCGCATGCCACAGCTGATAAAAGCGCATCGGCGGGAAGTCGATGGGCGACTCGACGATGGCCAGCGGCAACAGGCCCGCGTAATAACGGGCGAAATGCCGGGTCGTGGTGAAGGCCAGGTCGGTGCCTGGCAGCAGATAGGGCGCCAGCATGAACGACTGCACCTCGACGCACTCCTCGCGCTGGATCCTCAGGGACGTCAGCATCGTGTCGATCATGCCGCGCTGGGTCATGGAATACGGGGTCGGCACCACGTGCTGGATGCGGCGAAAGTCGTCGATCGACAGCTGGCGGTTGGCCAGCGGGTGATCAGCGGCCATCAGGCAGACGATCGGGTCTTCCAGCAGCACCGACAGGTGCATGCGGTCGGGCGGCTCCGGCCAGTTGCCGATCACGACATCCAGATTCCCCTCGGCCAGGGATTGCTCGAAATCGAAGTCCGGCCCCAGGGAATGCAGCACCAGCCGCGCGTGGGGCGCCTCACGCCGGAAGCGCGCCACGACCGACGCCGCAAACGCCGGCGCCAGATAGTCCGGCGAACCGATCCGAAACGTCTGACGACTGCTGGCCGGCTCGAAGGCTTCGCCCGTTTCCAGCATGGTGTCGATCGAATTCAGTGCCGACCGGGCGTGTTCCAGGATGGTCAGCGCCCGGTCGGTCGGCACCATGCCGCCCTTCTCGCGCACCAGCAGCGGATCCTGGAAGATCAGTCGCAGGTTCTTCAGCGCCACGCTGATGGCGGGCTGGGACTGGTTCAGTTTCAGGGCGGTGCGCGACACACTGCGCTCGGTCATGAGCATGCAGAACACTTTCAGCAGATAGGTATCCAGCGTTGCGCTGCTGCGTCGTATGGGCATCGTGACGGGTTCCTGTGGTGTGAATGCGGTTCAGCTTATACCACTTATACGTTGTCACACCCTTCTTTTGACCCCCGATACCCCGTAGACTTTTCATCATGATGCACTCAACGACCCTCACCATGACCCTCCCCGAACTGTCCGCTCTGTCACAGGCCGATTTTTCCCAGGAACTTGGGGCCATTTTCGAACATTCCCCCTGGATCCCGGAACGCGCCTGGACGGCCCGGCCCTTCGCCGACGTCGACGCCTTGCATCACGCCATGGTGCGTGTCGTGCAGCAGGCCGACCCCGCCGAACAGCTGGCCCTGATCGCAGCCCACCCGGAACTCGCCGGCAAGGAAGCCGCCGCCGGCACCCTGACCGATGCGTCCACCGGAGAGCAGCGCGGGGCCGGCCTGGACCAGTGCAGCGCCGACGAACTGCGGCGGCTACGCAGCCTGAACGCCAGCTATCGCGAGCGCTTCGGCTTTCCGTTCGTGATCGCGGTCAAGGGTCGCAACCGCTACCAGATCATGGACGCCATCGAGGAACGGCTGCACAATGACCAGGCCACCGAGTTCGCCACCTGCCTGGATCAGATCAGCCAGATCGCCCGCTTCCGGCTCGACGCCCAATTCGCAGCCTGATATCCATACCGCCGACCCGCGCACCGGCCCGGTGCGCGGCACCAGGCACCGACGGAACCAGTCCATGAACACCACCACCCCCACCCGCCTGACCATCGAACCCCTGACCCGCAACGCCTTCGCGCGCTTCGGCGACGTGATCCAGGTGGACGATTCGGTGCGCCATTTCACCATCAACGAGGGCAACACCGAACGCTATCACGACCTGGCGAACCTCGATCCGGGGGCGGATGGCCGGGCAATCGTGTCGATCTTTCGCGGGCTGCCGCGCACCCTGCCTTTCACAGTCACGATGATGGAACGCCACCCCAAGGCCAGCCAAGCCTTCATCCCGCTGTCCGGGCGCCCCTACCTGGTGGTGGTGGCCGCACCCGAATCGACGCCGACCGTCGACGACCTGCGCGTGTTCCTGTGCCAGGGACATCAGGGCGTGAACTACGCGCGCGGGGTCTGGCACCACCCCCTGCTGGGCCTGGATGCGGTGTCCGATTTCCTGATCATCGACCGCGCCGGCCCGGGAGACAACTGCGACATCGTGCAAATGGAAGCCCCCAGCGTGATCCCGGAACCCCTATGATCGCTTACCCATCGATCTCAGGCTGATCACCACCAGCGCGACGGCGATCAGCACCATCCCGGCCAGTTCCATCCCGCCCGGCTGCTCGCCCAGCTGCAGCCAGCCCGCCAGCACGCCGACCACTGGCACACCCAACGCCGACATCCCGGCCACGCCCGCCGACAGGTGCTGCAACGCGAACAGCCATAAGTACCAGGCCAGGGCCGTGGCGATCACGGCGTTATAGAACAGGGCACCGTAGAAATACGGCGCCGGATCGATCGGCCGTTCGGGCACGAACCAGGCCACCAGACACAAGGCCAGGGCGCCGAACAGCATCTGCCAGGCCGTCAGGGGCAGTGCGTCCATCGGATGATCGCGCTTGATCCATTTGGCGACGATCGTGGCCAGCGCCCAGCACAGACCGGCGATGACCGCCAGCAGTTCGCTGAGAAAATCCGCATGCAGGGTCCACGGTTCCAGGATCAGCACCAGGCCGGCGGCCGCCAGCGCCAGCGCCAGCCACTGCAGCCCGCGGATCCGTTCACCAAATGCCACCCAGGCCATGGGAATGACCCAGAACGGCATCGTATACACCAGGATCGAGGTCTTGCCGGCACCACCGTGCAGCAGGGCGACCTGGATCAGGGCCGAGAACGCCCCGGTCTGCAGCACCCCCAGCAGCGCGACGCGCGGCCAGGCGCGGATGCGCATCGGCTTGCGCAGCACCGCCAGCACCGCCAGCAGCAGCACCGCCCCAAAGAGCGTGCGCAACGCCGAAAAATCGAAGGGCCCGACATAGGACAGCACGGATTTCATGATGACCCAGTTGTATCCCCAGCCCAGCGCCATGCCGGCCAGGGCGATCAGGGCCAGGCGTTCGTTGCGGCGCGCGGCGGCGCCCTGTCGGGCGGCATCGGCCAGGTTCTGTGCCGGTATTCCCGCGCGCGCGCCCGCATCCTGTTTCGATGCCGCAGAGATATGTTCTTCAGCCTTCAAGATTTTCTCGGTCCTTCCCAATAGCCCGGCTCATGATAATGGTTTCTCAGCTCGTCGATGAAATAGCGGATCTTCGCCGGCAGGTAGCGCTGCTGCGGATAGACCGCCTGGATGTCGTACGCTGGCAGCGCGAATTCTTCCAGCACGGTGACCAGTTCGCCGCGCTTCAGTTCGCGCTGGATCTCCCAGGTGGAACGCCAGCCGATGCCCAGCCCCTGACGCACCCACTGGTACAGCAGTTCGCCATCGTTGCAGGCCAGATCCCCGCGCACGCGCACCGCGAACGGCTTGCCGTCGCGCACGAAGGTCCAGCCCCGGTGCTGTCCGCCCTGCAGGTTGAAGGCCAGGCAGTTGTGCCGCACCAGGTCTTCCGGCACGCGCGGCAAGCCGTGCGATTCGAAATACGCGGGCGTGCCGCACACCACGCGCCGGTTGGGGAACAGGCGCACCGCCACGTAATTGGGATCCGTGACCTCGCCGATGCGGATGGCCATGTCGTAGCCCTCGCGCACCAGATCCACCACGCTGTCGGTGAAATTGAAGGATAGCGCCAGATCCGGATAGCGGGCCCGAAACGCCAGGGCGTGCGGCGCCACGTGCAGGCGCCCGAACGACGCCGGTGCCGACACGACCAGATGACCGGCCAGGGAACGGCGCCGGGACATGATGCCGGCCTCGGCGGCGTCGAAGTCCTGAACCAGCTGCTGGCACTGTTCCAGATAGCGCTCGCCCAGTTCGGTGAGCACCAGGCCGCGCGTCGAACGGTGCATCAGCTGCACCCCCAGACGCTTTTCCAGCGCCGTCAGACGCCGCCCCATCACCACCGGGGTCACCCCTTCGACCAGAGCAGCCGAAGCGAAGCTGCCCTTTTCGGCAATCAATACAAAACTGCTAATGTCGGTATAGCGGCCCACAGGAAGTCTCCTGCAACAACGTGCGGAAATTCTACCCTACTGATCCACGACTACATACTTATAGTATCGGCAGAAACGAGAACCGCTGGGATTCCAGACCCGAAGGCCTTTCTTTATTCTGATCCCAGACCCATCGGATCAGATCAAGGAGCAACCATGGCTCGGATGAGAGCAGTAGACGCCGCTGCGGCGGTCCTGCAAAAGGAAGGCATCACCACCCTGTTCGGCGTGCCCGGCGCCGCCATCAACCCGTTGTACTCGGCCCTGCGCAAGAACGGCGGCTTCAAGCATGTGCTGGCCCGCCACGTCGAGGGCGCCTCGCACATGGCCGAAGGCTACACCCGCGCCCATCCGGGCAACATCGGCGTGTGCCTGGGGACATCCGGCCCGGCCGGCACCGACATGATCACCGGCCTGTATTCGGCCTTGGGCGACTCCATCCCCATCCTGTGCATTACCGGCCAGGCGCCGCGCGCGCAGTTGCACAAGGAAAGCTTCCAGGCGGTGGACATCGAGACCATCGCCAAGCCTGTGACCAAATGGGCCGTGATGGCGCGCGAACCGGAACTGGTGCCGCGCATCCTGCAACAAGCCTTCCACGTCATGCGATCGGGGCGCCCCGGCCCGGTGCTGGTAGACCTGCCTTTCGACGTGCAGATGGCGGAAATCGAGTTCGATATCGAGACCTACGAACCGCTGCCGGTCTACAAACCAGCCGCCACGCCCGCCCAGGCCGCCCGCGCCGTCGCCATGCTCAACGCCGCCGAGCGGCCTCTGCTGGTGGCCGGCGGCGGGATCTTCAGCGCCGACGCCGCCGATCTGCTGCGGGAATTCGCCGAACTGACCGGCGTACCGGTGGTTCCGACGCTGATGGGCTGGGGCGTGATCCCCGACGATCATCCGCTGATGGCTGGCATGGTGGGCCTGCAGACCGCGCATCGCTACGCCAATGCCAGCCTGCTGGCCGCGGATTTCGTGATGGGCATCGGCAACCGCTGGGCCAACCGCCACATGGGTTCGACCCTCGTCTACACCGAAGGCCGCACCTTCGTGCACATCGACGTGGACCCCACGCAGATCGGCAAGGTCTTCGGCCCGGATTACGGCATCGCGTCCGACGCAGGCGCCGCCCTGCGTCTGATGATCGAGGAAGCCAGGCGCCTGCAGGCTGCCGGCCAATTACGCGACCGCGGCGCCTGGGCCCTGGCATGCCGCGCGCGCAAGGGCGAAAAATCCATGCAGCGCAAGACGCACTTCGACCAATCGCCGCTGAAACCGCAACGCGTCTACGAGGAAATGAACAAGGCCTTCGGCCGCGACACGCGCTACGTCACCACCATCGGTCTGTCGCAGATTGCCGCCGCGCAACTGCTGCACGTCTACGGCCCGCGCCACTGGATCAATGCCGGGCAGGCAGGCCCACTGGGATGGACCGTGCCCGCCACCCTGGGCGTGGTCGCCGCCAATACTGGCGACGAGGTCGTGGCCCTGTCCGGCGACTACGATTTCCAGTTCATGATCGAGGAACTGGCCGTCGGCGCGCAATTCAACCTGCCTTACATCCACATTGTGGTCAATAATGCGTATCTGGGGTTGATCCGCCAGTCGCAGCGCGGCTTCGACATGGACTACTGCGTGCAGCTGGCCTTCGACAACATCAACTCGCCGGAAACCGACGGCTACGGCGTGGACCACGTCAAGGTCGCCGAGGGCCTGGGCTGCAAGGCGATCCGCGTGAAGAAGGTCGAGGACATCCAGCCGGCCATCGCGCAGGCCCGCGCCTGGATCCAGGAATTCAAGGTGCCGGTCGTGATCGAATTCATCCTGGAACGCGTCACCAATATCTCCATGGGCAACGACATCAACGCGATCAACGAGTTCGAGGAACTGGCCGAGCACGGCGGCGACGCACCCACCGCCATCACCTTGCTGGACTGAAGCAGAACATTGCGGCCCTTCCCTGCGGAAGGGCTGTCTGGAAGCATTTCAAGGAATCACACATGCCAAAATTCGCCGCCAACCTCTCGATGCTATTCACCGAAGTCGACTTTCCGGACCGCTTCGAAGCGGCTGCCAAGGCCGGCTTCAAAGGCGTCGAATATCTGTTCCCGTACGCCTACGCCAAGGAAGACCTGGCCCAGCGCCTGAAGGACAACGGGCTGGTCCAGGTGCTGCACAATCTGCCGGCCGGCAACTGGGACGCGGGCGAGCGTGGCATCGCCTGCCACCCGGACCGCGTCGGTGAATTCAAGCAGGGCGTGGCCACGGCCATCGAATATGCCCAGGCCCTGAACTGTCCGCAGGTGAACTGCCTGGCGGGGAAAGTCCCGGCCGGCGTCGATCATGCGACCGCGCACCGGACCTTCGTCGAGAACCTGCGCTACGCCGCCGCCGAACTGAAGAAAGCCGGCATCCGTCTGGTGATGGAGCCCATCAATACTTTCGACATCCCGGGTTTCTTCCTGAGCCGCACCGACCAGGCGCTGGCCATCATCGAAGAAGTCGGTTCGGACAATCTCCGCATCCAGTACGACATCTATCACATGCAGCGCATGGAAGGCGAACTCGCCAACACCATCCGCACGCATCTGAAGTCGATCGGGCATATCCAGCTGGCCGACAACCCGGGGCGCAACGAGCCGGGCACCGGCGAAATCAACTACCCATGGCTGCTTCGCCACATCGACAAGGTGGGCTATACCGGCTGGATCGGTTGCGAATACAAGCCGGCCGCCCGTACCGAGGACGGTCTGGGCTGGATCCAGGCGCTGGCCTGATCGGCACTGGTACCCACCCGCTTTGCAGGCGGCTGCGCAGTCGCGGGCCGCCCGAACCATCACACTAGATCAAGGAGCATTCACATGGCTAACATCGGTTTCATCGGTCTGGGCATCATGGGCACCCCCATGGCCGCCAACCTGATCCAGGGCGGCCACGCGCTCGCCACATTCACCCACGGCAAGACCCCGCAAAGCCTGCTGGACGCCGGCGCCAAGGCGCTCGGCAGCGCCACCGAGGTCGCCAAAGCGTCCGACATCATCATCGTCATGGTGCCCGACACCCCCGACGTCGAAGCCGTGCTGTTCGGCGAGAACGGCGTGGCGGCCGGCCTGTCCAAGGGCAAGACTGTGATCGACATGAGCTCGATCTCGCCCGTGGCGACCAAGGAATTCGCCAGCAAGATCAATGCCCTGGGCTGCGAATACCTGGACGCGCCAGTGTCCGGCGGCGAAGTCGGCGCCAAGGCCGCCAGTCTGACCATCATGATCGGCGGCAGCGAAGCGGCCTTCGCTCAATGCAAGCCGATCTTCGAACTGATGGGCAAGAACATCACGCTGGTGGGCGGAAACGGCGACGGCCAGACCACCAAGGTGGCCAACCAGATCATTGTGGCGCTGACCATTGAAGCCGTGGGCGAAGCCCTGGTGCTGGCCTCGAAGGCCGGCGCCGACCCGGCCAAGGTGCGCCAGGCGCTGATGGGCGGCTTTGCCAGCTCGCGCATCCTGGAAGTGCATGGCGAGCGCATGGTCAAGCGCACCTTCGACCCGGGCTTCCGCATCAATCTGCACCAGAAGGACCTGAACCTGGCCCTGACCACCGCCCGCCAGCTGGGGCTGTCCCTGCCCAGCACGGCCGTCGCCCAGGAACTGTTCAACAGCTGTGTCGCCCACGGCGGCGCGAGCTGGGACCATTCGGGCATGGTCCGCGCCCTGGAAATCATGGCCAACCACGAAATCGGCCAGTAAACTGGCCATCGAGAGACCCCCCATGACCGAGCCCCGCGAGCTTCTGACCCGCATGTTCCAGGCCGCGGTGCGTGCGGCCCAGCCGGAACATTGCATCCCCGCCTTCCTGCCCGCGCGCCCCAAGGGCCGCACGATTGTCATCGGCGCAGGCAAGGCCTCGGCCGCCATGGCTCAGGCCTTCGAGAAACACTGGCCCGGCCCCATCGAGGGCGTGGTGGTCACCCGCTACGGCTATGCCGTACCCTGCGAGCGGCTCCAGATCCTGGAAGCTGCCCACCCCGTCCCCGACGAGGCGGGCGAAGCCGCGGCGCAACGTCTATTCGAGCAAGTCCGGGGCCTGAGCGCCGACGATCTGGTGATCTGCCTGATCTCGGGTGGCGGCTCATCGCTGCTGCCCATGCCGGGCGCCGGTGTCACCCTGGCCGACAAGCAGGCCATCAACCGCGCCCTGCTGAAATCCGGCGCCACCATTGCCGAAATGAACTGCGTGCGCCGGCACCTGTCGGGCATCAAGGGCGGACGCCTGGCCGCCGCCTGCTCCCCGGCCCGCGTGGTGAACCTGCTGATCTCCGACGTCCCGGGCGATCAACCCTGCGACATTGCCTCGGGCCCGACCGTGGCCGACCCGACCACCTGCGCCGACGCGCTGGATATCGTGCGCCGCTATGCCATCGATCTGCCCGCCGAAGCCAGGCGGCTGCTGGAATCCGGCGAAGGCGAAACCCTGAAACCCGGCGACGCCCGGCTGACACGGGTTGAGACCCATCTGATCGCCACCCCGCAGATGGCCCTGGAGGCCGCCGCCTCGGTGGCGCGCGACGCGGGCGTCACGCCGGTGCTGCTGGGCGACCGCATCGAAGGCGAAGCCCGCGACGTGGGCAAGGTGCTGGGCGGCATCGCCCTGCAGGTGCGCGCACACGGCCAGCCGTCGCCCACACCCTGCGTGCTGCTGTCGGGCGGCGAAGCCACCGTCACCGTGCGCGGCCACGGACGCGGCGGCCGCAACGTGGAATACCTGCTGTCGACCGCCATCACGCTCGACGGCGCGCCGGGCATCTACGGTCTGGCGGGCGACACCGACGGCGTGGACGGCCAGGAGGAAATCGCCGGCGCCCTGATCACCCCGGACACCCTGGCTCGCGCCTGGGCGGCCGGCATGCCGCCGCGCGCCCATCTGGACGACAATGATGGTCATGGCTTTTTCGAGCGGCTGGGCGATTCCCTGATCACCGGCCCGACACTGACCAACGTCAACGACTTTCGCGCCATCCTGGTCCTGTGAACGGATGGCGGTCCCTAGGAGATACCCCATGAAAATGATTCGCGCCCTGACCCTGGAAGATGCCCGCCGCATGGCTGCCGCGGCAGAAACCGAGGCCCGGAACAACGGCTGGAACGTCAGCATCGCCATCTGCGACGCCGGCGGCCACGCCCTGTGGCTGCAGCGCATGGACGGCGCCCCCCTGAACAGCGCCCAGGTCGCCCCCGGCAAGGCGCACACCAGCGCTGTGGGCGGCAAACCCAGCAAGGTCTACGAGGACATGGTCAACCAGGGCCGCTTCGCCGCCCTGTCCATGCCGATCATGCCGCTGGAAGGCGGCGAACCCATCATCCATGACGGCCAGATCATCGGCGCCATCGGCGTCTCGGGCGTGAAGGCCAGCCAGGATGCCCAGGTTGCCCGCGCCGGCGTGGCCGCCCTCGACGGATCCGATCAGGCAACCCAGGGAAAACAGGCATGACCCCCGAGCGCCGCGCCCGCATCCTGGCGACCTTGGGCCCCGCCAGCTCCACGGCGGAACAGATCCGTGCGCTGGTCGACGCCGGCGCCAATATGTTCCGCCTGAACTTCAGCCACGGCAGCCATGAAGACCATGCCGAGCGCTATCGCACCATCCGCCGGATCGAACAGGACATCGGTCGCCCCATCGGCATCCTGATGGATCTGCAGGGGCCGAAGCTGCGGGTCGGCAGGATCGCCGGCGGCAAGACCACCCTGCAGGCCGGCCAGGCCTTTCGTCTGGACCTGGACGCCACCGAAGGCGATGCGCAGCGCGCCAACCTGCCTCATCCCGAAATTTTCGCGGCGCTGGAAGACGGCACCGACCTGCTGCTGGACGACGGCAAGCTGCGCCTGCGCGTGGATCGCCACGGCCCGGACTTCGCCGACACGACCGTAATGGTCGGCGGCCCCTTGTCCGACCACAAGGGGGTGAACGTGCCCGGCGTCATCCTGCCCATCTCGCCCCTGACCGCGAAGGACCGCGCCGACCTGGAATTCGGCCTGTCCCTGGGTGTGGATTGGGTGGCTCTGTCCTTCGTCCAGCGCCCGGAAGACATCGCCGAAGCGCGCAGCCTGATCGGCGATCGCGCCTGGATCATGGCCAAGCTGGAAAAACCGGCCGCCATCGAACATCTGGATGCGATCATCGAACAGGCCGATGGGATCATGGTGGCGCGCGGCGATCTGGGCGTGGAACTGCCGCCCCAGCGCGTCCCCGTGCTGCAACAGCGCATCGTGCGCCACGCCCGCGCCGCGGGCAAGCCGGTGGTGGTTGCGACCCAAATGCTGGAATCCATGATCAGCGCCCCGGTTCCCACCCGCGCGGAAGCCTCGGATGTCGCCACGGCGGTGTACAGCGGCGCCGATGCCGTCATGCTGTCGGCCGAATCGGCATCCGGCCAGTATCCTGTGGAGGCCGTCTCCATCATGACGCGCATCATCCACGAGGTGGAAGCCGATCCGTCCTGGCGCGCCAACCTGGACGCCACCCACGGTCCTGCCGAGGCCAACATCCCGGACGCGATCTGCTGTGCGCTGCGCCGCGTGGCCGGCCTGCTGGAACCCGCGGCCACAGTCGCCTATACCGCCTCCGGCTTCAGCGCCCTGCGCGCCAGCCGGGAACGGCCCACCACGCCGATCCTGGCCCTGACGCCCGAACAACGCACCGCGCGCCGTCTGACCCTGGCATGGGGAGTGCGACCCGTCCACTTCCCCGAACAGCTGCGCGAAGCCAGCGAGATGATCGAGCGCGCCACCGACGCCGCCCTGCGCGCGGGGTTGGCGGCGCCGGGCGACAGCCTGATCGTCATCGCCGGCCTGCCTTTCGGGCGCAGCGGCAGCACCAATCTGCTGCATATCGCCCAGGTGCCAAAGAAATAAGCAGTATCTGAACCGGCATATAGCCAGCCCGCTTCCTGTGAAGCGGGCTTTTTTCTTTATGGGGCGGTAGCTTGCGAGACTTCCGGGGCCGAGATTCAGATCGGGCCGGCGCTTTAACTCTTATACAAGACTGCCTATAATCAGAGGATTACGCCAGATTGCAACGCGACAGGGCGCCCGCGCGTGCGCTGCCCAGTTCAGCCGGACTGCGCGTGCCGGCACCGCGTTCCTGTTTATCTCTCAAGGACCATCATGACCGATCGCATTTCCAGCCATGGCCTCCAGATCGCGGCCGTGCTGCATCAATTCCTCGAACAGGAAGCACTGCCGGGCACCGGCGTGCAGCCCGCCGCCTTCTGGGAAGGCCTGGCTGCGATCATGCACGACCTGGCCCCCAAGAACCGCGCCCTGCTGGCCGAACGCGACCGCATCCAGGCCGCCATGGACGACTGGTACGGCAAACACCCGGGCCCCGTCGCCGACCCGGCCGCCTATCGCGCCTTCCTGCGCGAAATCGGCTACCTGAAGGACGCACCTGCCCAGGTGAAGGTCACCACCGCCAACGTGGACACCGAGATCACATCCCAGGCTGGCCCGCAGCTGGTCGTGCCCATCATGAACGCCCGCTATGCCCTGAACGCCGCCAACGCACGCTGGGGCAGCCTGTACGACGCGCTCTACGGCACCGACGCCATCCCCGAAACGGACGGCGCCACCCGCGCCGGCGGCTACAACCCGGTGCGTGGCGCCCGCGTCATCGCCTTTGCCCGCAAGTTCCTGGACGACAGCATCCCTCTGGTTCAGGGTTCGCACCGCGACGCCGCCGGCTATGCCGTCGTCAACGGAGACCTGCAGGTCACCCTGAAAAACGGCGCCACGACCCGCCTGGCCGACGGCCAGGTCTTCCTGGGCCATCGCGGCAACGCGGCCAGCCCGGAAGCGCTGGTGTTCCGCCACCACGGCGTGCACTTCGAGATCCAGTTCGACGCCAACTCGCCCATCGGCAAGACCGATGACGCCCACATCAAGGACGTGTTGATCGAAGCGGCGCTGACCACCATCATGGACTGCGAAGACTCGGTGGCTGCCGTCGATGCCGACGACAAGGTTCTCGCCTACCGCAACTGGCTGGGCCTGATGAAGGGCGACCTGACGGAGGACCTGCTCAAGGGTGGCAAGACCGTCACCCGTCGTCTGAACGACGACCGCACCTACACGGCGCGCGACGGCGGCACGGGCACTCTGCACGGCCGCTCGCTCATGTTCGTGCGCAACGTCGGCCACCTGATGACCACTCCGGCCATCCTGGACCGCGACGGAAACGAAGTGCCCGAAGGCATCCTGGATGCCGTGTGCACGGCACTCACCGCCATCCCCGACCTGAAAAACCGCAAGAACTCGCGCACCGGCTCGATCTACATCGTCAAGCCGAAAATGCACGGCCCCGACGAGGTCGCCTTCGCCAGCGAGATCTTCGCGCGCGTCGAGAAGCTGCTGGGCCTGGCGCCCAACACGATCAAGATGGGCATCATGGACGAGGAGCGTCGCACCAGCATCAACCTGAAGGCCTGCATCGCCGCCGCCGCCGAGCGCGTGGCGTTCATCAACACCGGCTTCCTGGACCGCACCGGCGACGAACTGCACACGTCCATGCGCGCCGGCGCGATGGTGCGCAAGGGCGACATGAAGAACCAGGCGTGGATCCAGGCCTACGAACTGAACAACGTGCAAACCGGCCTGGAATGCGGCCTGCGCGGCCACGCCCAGATCGGCAAGGGCATGTGGGCCATGCCCGACCTGATGGCCGCCATGCTGGAACAGAAGATCAATCACGTGAAGGCCGGCGGCAACACAGCCTGGGTGCCCTCGCCCACCGCCGCCACGCTGCATGCCCTGCACTATCATCAGGTCGACGTGGTCGAGGTGCAGAAATCCCTGGAAGGCCACCACGAGGACTACACCGACCGCATCCTGACCGTGCCGGTCGCCCGCGACACAAACTGGAGCGCCGAGCAGGTCCAGCAGGAGCTGGACAACAACTGCCAGGGCATCCTGGGCTACGTGGTGCGCTGGATCGATCAGGGCGTGGGCTGCTCGAAGGTGCTCGACATCCATGACGTGGGCCTGATGGAGGACCGCGCCACACTGCGTATTTCCAGCCAGCACATCGCCAACTGGCTGTTGCACGGCATCACCAACCGCGCCCAGGTCGAATCCACCCTGCGCCGCATGGCCGCCATCGTGGACAAGCAAAACGCGGGCGACGCCGCCTACGAGCCCATGGACGGCCACTTCGACACGTCCTGCGCCTTCAAGGCCGCCAGCGACCTGATCTTCAAGGGCCTGGAACAACCCAACGGCTACACCGAGCCGCTGCTGCACCACTGGCGCCAGTTGAAAAAGGCTGAACAGGCCGCCAAGGCCTGATCGCGCATCAGCCGCGTGCCCGGCCCTACGGCCGGGCATCACAGCCCCAGATAGCCCGGGACCGAAGAAGAAGTCGCCGGAGGCAACCGCACCGGCGGCTTCTTGCCGCCAGGAGTAAAATCGCCGCCTGGCCGCCAAGCCCGGCCGTTTCCCTCCTGACGATTCCACATCCATGTCCTTGTCCGAATTCCGCGACCGCTATCTGGTGCGCTTCTGGTCGCCCATTCCCGCCCTGATCGCGCTGGGCGTCGCTTCCGCCTATTACTTTGCCATCACCCACACCTTCTGGGCCGTCACCGGCGAATTCACCCGCTGGGGCGGCCATGTCGCGTCCTGGTTCGGCCTGCATCCGGAACAGTGGACTTACTTTCACCTGATCGGCCTGGAAGGCACTCCGCTGACGCGCATCGACGGCGTCATGATCATCGGCATGCTGCTGGGCGCGCTGTGCACCACATTGTGGGCCAACAACTTCCAGCTACGCAGCCCCGTCAGCAAGCGACGCCTGGCCCAGGGCCTGGTCGGCGGCATCATCGCCGGATTCGGTGCGCGCCTTGCCATGGGCTGCAATCTGGCGGCCTTTTTCACCGGCATCCCCATGTTCTCGCTGCATGCCTGGGCCTTCATGCTGGCCACCGTCGGCGGTGCCTGGATCGGCGTGAAACTGTGCCTGCTGCCGTTTCTGCGCACTCCCTTGCGCCTCAGGGCCCAGGCCAGCCCGCTGTTTTCCGACCCGGCTGCGCTGCAACGCCGCGCCGCCTTGCAGGGTCGGCTGGGGCTGCTCGTCGCGGCCCTGGCGGTCGCCTTCGCCGCCTGGCGCTTTGAAGCCTCCGCCGTGCTGGGGCTGGCGGTCGTGTTCGGCCTGTTCTTCGGCGGTGTGATCGAACGCGCGCAGATCTGCTTCACCAGCGCCGCCCGCGACCTGTGGACGACCGGGCGCACGAAAATTGCCCACGGCATCCTGCTGGGCATGATCGTGGCGTGCTTCGGAACATTTGGCGCCATCGCGCTGGGGGTCGCCCCCAAGATCTACTGGATGGGTCCCAACGCCATCCTGGGCGGCCTGCTGTTTGGCATCGGCATCGTGCTGGCGGGCGGCTGCGAAACCGGCTGGATGTACCGCGCCATGGAAGGCCAGATGCACTTCTGGGTTGTGGGGCTGGGCAACATCATCGGCGGCACGCTGCTGGCCTTCTGGTGGGACGGCCTGGGCACCGCCCTGGCCACCCCGTACCCCAAGATCAACCTGCTGGACAGCCTGGGGCCGGTCCTGGGCCTGTTGATCAGCGTGGCCGGTCTGGTCCTGGCCCTGCTGCTGGTGTCCCTGAACGCCCGCCGCTTTACTGTTTCCCGGAGTTCCGCCGCATGAGTACCCAAGCACAACCCGACCTTTCCCTGGACCTGCGGGGCGAACACTGCCCCTACAACGCGATCGCCACCCTGGAAACCCTGGCCACCATGCAGGCGGGCCAATTGCTGGAGGTCGTCACCGACTGCGCCCAGTCGCTGCACGGCATCCCGGAAGACACTCGCACCAAGGGCTACGACTGCCTGGCGGTGGAACAGCACGGGCCGCTGTTCCGGTTCCTGATCCAGGTGCCGGCGCAGCGCTGATTACCGGCGCACCTGCGCCACCAGCGCATCCAGCCAGGCCAGCATGGTGTCGATCTCGTCGGCCGAGACGTTCAGGGCCGGCATGAAGCGCAGCAGATTGGGGCGCGGGGCGTTCAGCAGCAGACCTTCGGGGGCGCGGTTGCGGGCTGCTTCGACCAGCGCCGGGCCGTCGTCGCGGTCCATGACCAGCGCGCGCAGCAGACCCACACCGCGTTCGCCTTGCATGCCCCATTTGTCCGACAGGGCTATCAACCCGGACGACAACTGAGCCGCGCGGGCGTTGACCGCATCCAGGAAGCCGGGGGCCGTCAGCGCGTCGAACACCGCCACGCCCACCGCCGTCATCAGCGGATTGCCGTTGTAAGTGCCGCCCTGGTCGCCATGTTCGAAACAGCTGACCGCTTCGCGCGCGCACAGCGCCGACAGCGGTACGCCGCCGCCGATGCCCTTGCCCAGCGTCATGATGTCCGGCTCGATCCCGGCATGCTGATAGGCATACAGGCGGCCCGTGCGACCCATGCCGGTCTGCACCTCGTCCACGATCAGCAGCAGCCCCTGTTCACGCGTCAGGGTGCGCAGAGCCTGCAGGAATTCGCGCGTGGCCGGGACCACGCCGGCCTCGCCCTGGACGGGTTCCAGCATCACGGCGACCGTCTGGTCGTCGATCAGGGCACGCACGGATTCCAGATCGTTGAGTTCAGCCTTCGGGAAGCCATCGACCTGCGGCGCGAATTTGCGGTCCCAGCCGGCCTTGCCGGACGCCGACATCGTCGCCAGCGTGCGGCCATGGAAACTGTGATCGAAGGTGATGATCTTGTAGGCGCCCTTGCGGTGCAGCTGGCCCCATTTGCGGGCGAGCTTGATCGCGCCCTCGTTGGCTTCCGCGCCGCTGTTGGCGAAGAACACCCGGTCAAAGCATGAGGACTCGACAATACGACGGGCCAGGTCGATGGACGGCTGGTTATAGAACGCGGGCGACGGGTTGATCAGCGCGTGGGACTGGCGCGCCAGGGCATCGATCATGGGGGCCGGATTATGGCCCAGGCAATTGACTGCCCACCCCTGGATGAAATCCAGATATCGCTTGCCGGTATTGTCCTGCAGCCAGGAGCCCTGGCCGCCGACGAACACCAGTTCGGGGCGCGAAGTAATTTCCATCAAGGCATTGAGCCCTGCACGATCGATGGTCATGGGTACCTATTCCAGAAAGAAACCTGACGCTGCAGCGTCGCCAAACGCTTATTCTAAGTCCGTTGCAGACGTTGCCGAAGACCCGCGGCCCACCGGGCGCCAAACAGGTTCACCATCAGTCCGATCAATACCACAGCGCCGCCCAGCCACTGCCACAGGCCCAGACGCTCGCCCAGAATCCAGTCGGCGCACAGCAGCCCGACCACCGGGATCAGCAGGCTGAGCGGCGCCACACGGGCCACCGGATGGCGCGCCAGCAGCCGCCCCCACAACACATAGCCCACCAGGGTGGCGACCCCCGACAGATAAAACACCACCCCCACCCCGCGCCAGCTGAAATGCGCCAGGCTATCGACGATGCGGTCGGGCCCTTCGAACGCGGCCGACAGCAGCAGAAACGGGATCGGCGGCAGCAACGCCCCCCACACCACCATCGACAGCATGCGCACCTGGCCCGCGCTCTTCAACACGATATTGCCGCCGGCCCAGCTGAAGGCCGCCAGCAGCGTCAGCAGGAAACCCACCAGCGGTACGGCGGTCGAGTCCGCCCCTGCATCCAGCATGACCAGCCCGACAACGGCCAAGCCCATGCCCAGCACGTGATGCGCGCGGATGGCCTCATGCAGCACCAGGGCGGCGATGGCCACCGTGAAGAACGCCTGAGCCTGCAGGACCAGCGAAGCCAGGCCCGCCGGCATGCCCAGATAGATCGCCAGGAACAGGAAGACGAACTGCCCCAGGCAGATGGTCGCCCCATAAGCCACGACATACCGCCAGTGCACCGCCGGCCGTGGTACGAAGAAGATCGCCGGAAACGCGACGAAGAAAAACCGCAGCGCCCCCAGCAGCATGGGAGGAAACTCGTCGATGCCGAACTTGATGACGACGAAGTTGGCGCCCCAGACCATGATGACGATCATGGCGGCCAGGACATCTTTCAAAGGCATGGGGTGTCTCGCTTTGCGCGTGTGTGGTGAGTGTGCGGCAATCCCGTCATGCTACGGTATTTTCCCGGCCTGCCGAGTCGAGATCCTCTCGTGGTGCCATGTGTCGGCATAGAATGGGCGCTTCGCCGTCCAGCCCACCCACCACCATGCGCCTGGCCATCCACAGCCTCTACAGCTATCCCGTCAAATCCTGCGCCGGCATCCGCCACGACCGGGTCCGTGTCTCGGGATCAGGCCTGGAACACGACCGCCAGTGGGTCATTGTCGATGCGCAGGGGATCTTCATGACCCAGCGCCAGCACCCCCGCATGGTGCTGATTCAACCCGACCCCCAGGCCAATGGCCTGTGGCTGCGGGCGCCCGGACAGTCCGACTGCTTCGTCCCGATCACCGGTACGGAGCTTTCTCCCGTTCCCGTCACGATCTTCAGCGCCGACACCCTGGGCGCCGATCAGGGCGACGAGGCCGCCCGGTGGCTCAGCGGCTTCCTGGGGATTGCCTGCCGGCTGCTGCGCGTCCACCCCCAGGCTCACCGCCTGGCCAGCATGCGGCACGTGACCCACTGGATCCAGACGCACCCCGACTGGCCGCAGTCCTTCCTGCCGGTGGACCGTCATGCCTT
This sequence comes from Castellaniella sp. MT123, assembly GCF_039614765.1. Lineage (NCBI taxonomy): Bacteria > Pseudomonadati > Pseudomonadota > Betaproteobacteria > Burkholderiales > Alcaligenaceae > Castellaniella > Castellaniella sp. MT123. Next base: position 2,550,567 of record NZ_CP154879.1, on the reverse strand, counting down.
TGCGTTTGCGGACGGGTTCCCGTTTCTGGTCGCCAACCAGCACTCCCTGGAACAGCTGAACGGCCAGCTGCAAGAGGATGGTCACACCCCTGTGGACATGATCCGTTTTCGGCCCAACATTGTGCTGCAGGGGCTGGAACCCTACGACGAGGACCACCTGGCGGGATTCCGGACCGGCGATCTGGGGTTTGCCTTCGTCAAGCCCTGCGCCCGCTGCCCAATTCCCAATGTCGACCCGCTGACGGGCCGGACCGCTCCCGAGCCAGGCCGCACGCTGGCCCGCCACCGCCAGTTCGAGCAGGGAGTCCTGTTCGGCGTAAACGCCATTGCGGCGCTGCCCGATGGCGAGCAGTGGCTCAGCGTAGGTGACACCATCGAGCCTGAATTCGATTTCTGACACCGGGCGATCAAATGGCTTCGTCGGCCCCCAGCAGCCGGGAAAGTCGGGCGCAGATATCGGCCTGAGTCTGACGCACCACGTCCATCGAAGGCGCGGCCGCGGCGTCGATGCGCGCAATGTACGGCACGTTGACCGCCGCGACGACCTGGTGATTGAGCCCATGCACGGGAAAGGCGATGTTCGTCACGCCCTGAATCTGCTTGCTGGGCATCAGCGAACACCCGGCCTGACGGACCTCGGCCAGCATCGAAAACAGATGCCCCGGGTCAATGTCGAGTTCGCCTTCGACCTTGATATGGTTGCGCAGCATGCGCGCCCGGCCGATCTCATCCTGGTACGCCAGCAGGATATGCCCTGACGAGGTGTCCGTCAGACCCATGAACGCGCCGGTCTTCAGGCCAAAGGACCAGCGCTCGGGGCTATCGACCTGGGCGATGACCACACTGCGGCCCTGTTCGTATACCGCCAGATGGCACGATTGCCGCGCCCGTTCGGCCAGCTCGTTGAGCAACGGCAATGCCGTCCGCACCAGACGCTTGATCGGCGGCTGGCGGTGTGCCAGGCGGAACATCTTCAGGGTCAGTGTGTAGCGGTCATTGTCATCGACCTGGATGTATTCGCGCCGATGCAGGGCCACCACCATGCGGAAGATCTGGCTGACGCTGCGATTCAGCGCATCGGCCAGCTGCTTGAGCGTGCAGCCGTCCGGCGAGTCGCTGAGGACTTCGAGGATGTCGAGACCCTTGTCGAGGGCGGGGGCGTTGTAGCGCACCACTTCCTGGGAATCGATCGGGGTTTCCGGGGAGGCCGTGGGAACACTCATGGGCTTTTGCAACCGTAAAAACGAATCGGGTAAAGCGAATTTAATTTCTTTTGTGAAATTCTACATTCATATAAGAAACGATATTAACTTCATCAAGCGTATTTTTACAAAATTCAGGGTAAATACTGAGTTTTATATTCAGCACATCCCTTTGTTTTCATTAAGATTCATCAGTATCATCCCACTCATATCAAACGAGAAATTAATTTTCATATAAGGAATTCAACAGTTGTCCTGGCCGGTCAGCAGGTCAATTGCCCTATCGAAACCCCTCTGTCCGGGTCACACAAGGAGTCAGCACCATGGCTGGTCGTCTTTCTGGCAAAGTCGCCCTGGTTACCGCTGCCGGCAATGGCATCGGCAAGGCCACCGCGCAGCAGTTCCAGCGCGAGGGCGCGAGGGTCATCGCCACCGACATCGATGAAGCGGCATTGCGTACCCTTTCGGGCTGCGAAATCCGAAAACTCGACGTCACGAACCCGTCGGCCATCGCCGCGCTGGTGGCCGACGTCGGCCCCGTCGACGTGCTGTTCAATTGCGCCGGCTACGTCGACAGCGGATCCATCCTCGAATGCAGCCGCCAGGCCTGGGATTTCTCGCTCGGGCTGAACGTCACGTCCATGTACGAAATGTGCCGCGCCGTGCTGCCGGGCATGCTGGCCAAGGGCGCGGGATCGATCGTCAACGTGTCGTCGGTCGCCTCCAGCATCAAGGGCGTGCCCAACCGCTTCGTCTACGGCACGACCAAGGCGGCGGTCATCGGCCTGAGCAAGGCCATCGCAGCAGACTTCGTCGGCCGCGGCATCCGCTGCAACGCCATCTGCCCCGGCACGGTCGAGTCGCCTTCGCTGCGCGACCGCATGCAGGCGCAGGCCCAGGCACAGGCCGCCTCCATCGACCAAGTGCGCGGCACCTTCGTCGCCCGCCAGCCCATCGGCCGCCTGGGCACCCCCGAGGAAATCGCCGCGCTGGCCGTCTATCTGGCCAGCGAGGAATCCAGCTACACGACCGGCACCGTCAATATCATCGACGGCGGCTGGACCAACTGACACCCATCGTCTAGGAGAACACACATGAAACTATTGCGCTATGGCCCCGTGGGCCAGGAAAAACCGGCGCTGATCGATGCTCGGGGCCATGTCCGCGATCTGTCCTCCGTAATCGACGACATCACGGCGGAATCCCTACGGCCCGCCATGCTGGCCGCGCTGCGCTCGGTCGATCCGCAATCGCTGCCCGTGGTCGAAACGCCCGGTCGCATCGGCGTGCCCTTGCGCAATCCGGGCAAGTTCCTCTGCGTCGGCCTGAATTACAGCGACCACGCCGCCGAAACTGGCGCGGAAGTCCCTGCGGAACCGATCCTGTTCAACAAGTGGTCGCGTCCCTCGGGCGCCAATGACCCCATCGTCCTGCCGCAAGGCTCCGTCAAGACCGACTGGGAAGTCGAACTGGGCGTCATCATCGGCAGCAAGGCCCGCTATGTGTCCAAGGCGGATGCCCTGTCGCACGTGGCCGGCTACTGCGTCATCAATGACGTGTCCGAACGCGAATACCAGCTCGAGCGCGGGGGCACCTGGGACAAAGGCAAGGGCTGCGACACCTTCGGGCCCATCGGCCCCTGGCTGGTGACCGCCGACGAAATCGCCGACCCGCAGAATCTGCCCATGTGGCTGGAAGTCAACGGCAAGCGCTACCAGAACGGCAACAGCAAGACCATGATTTTCGACGTGGCCACACTGGTGCATTACATCAGCCGCTTCACCACGCTGTATCCGGGCGACGTCATTTCCACGGGCACGCCACCGGGCGTCGGGCTCGGTCAGAAACCGCCGGTCTATCTCAAGCAAGGCGATACGGTCCGGCTGGGCATCGAAGGGCTGGGCGAACAGCGCCAGCAGGTGCTGTCCTGGGACGCCGCGCTGCTCGACTGAGCGTCAAGCAGGCCAGCCGATCCTGCGCTGGCCCAACACTCACTAGGAGGAGACATCCATGCAAGGACTCATCGCGTCAAAGTTTCTGAGAAAACTGCTCGTCCCAGTTCTGGGTACGCTGCTGGCGGCGTCGGCGGGCTCGGCCATCGCCACCGACAATTACTGGCAGCAGGTGAAGGATCGCGGCACCCTCAAGGTGGGCGTGCTGGTCGACTGGCCGCCCTACGCGGCGGTCGACGCCAAGAACCAGCCCAGCGGCTACGACGGCGGGGTGGCCAAGCTGCTGGCCGACCACTACGACCTGAAACTGGAATATGTCGTCATGACGGGCCCCAACCGCATTCCGTTCCTGCTGACCGACAAGGCCGACGTGCTCGTCGCTTCCCTGGCGATCACCCCGGAACGTGAAAAGCAGGTCCAGTTCTCCCGCCCCTACTCGGCGGCCAGCATGGTCCTGCTGGGACCCGCCGACGTGAAGATCTCGACGCCCGCCGATTTCCCCAAGTACAAGATCGGCGTCCCCCGCGCCAGCACGACCGATCTCGGCGTGACCAAAGTGGCCCCCGAGGGAACCAAGCTGCACCGGTTCGATGATGACGCCTCCGCCCTGCAGGCCATGCTGGTCGGCCAGATCGATGCCGTGGGCACCTCGTCGGTGATCGCGGCCGACGTGCAGAAGCGCTATCCGGGCAAATACAAGGTGCTGTACGTCGTCAACGAGCAGCTGATGGCGATCGCCATGCGCAAGGACCGCCCCGAACTGCTGAAGGCCATGAACGACTTCATCGCGGCCGACCTGGCCAATGGCAAGCTGAACACCCTGTTCGAGCAGTGGCTCAAGAAGCCCCTGCCCCAATCGGTCACCCAATCCGGCCAATAAGCCCGCGCTGCGGCGCATGGATGCCGGCCGCATGGCGGGCCGGATCCGCGGCCCCTCCCGGCACCCCAAGGCCGGGAGGGGCCGCGAAGGGATCCTGAATTACCGGGCCGGACGGAACCGATAGCGCTCCAGCGACTCGCGCTTCATTTCGATCGAATAACCCGGTCGGGTCGGCGGCATGTAGGCCGCGTCGCGGATCCGGCAGGGATCGACGAAGTGCTCGTGCAGGTGATCGACGTATTCGATCACGCGGCCTTCGCGGGTCGCGGCAAAGCACAGATAGTCGATCATCGACAGGTGCTGCACGTACTCGCACAGACCGACGCCGCCCGCATGCGGGCAGACCTTCAGGCCATGCTTGGCCGCCATCAGCATGACCGCCAGCACTTCGTTGACCCCGCCCAGCCGGCAGGCGTCGATCTGCACGACATCCACCGCCGATTCCATGATGAGCTGCTTGAACATGATCCGGTTCTGGCACATTTCGCCCGTGGCGACCTGCATCCGGCCCAGCATGGCCTGGCGGATACGCCGATGCCCGGCGATATCGTCCGGACTGGTGGGCTCTTCGATGAACCAGGGCCGGGCAAAGGCCAGTTGCTCCAGCCAGGGAATGGCCTGATCGACCTCCCAGACCTGATTGGCATCGATCATCAGATGGCGGTCCGGCCCCAGCACCTCGCGCGCGATGCGGACCCGGCGGATGTCGTCGTCAAGATCCCGGCCGACCTTGAGCTTGATGTACGAAAAGCCCGCATCGACCGCTTCGGTGGCGAGCCGGCGCAGCTTGTCGTCGCTATAGCCCAGCCAGCCAGCCGAGGTGGTGTAGCAGGGATAGCCGTTGCGCTCCAGGTCGTCGCGCCGTTCGGCCTTGCCCATAGCGCGTTGCGTCAGCAGCCGCAGCGCTTCGTCGGGCGTGATGCAGTCGGTGATGTAGCGGAAGTCGATCAGGCTGACGAGCTGCTCCGGCGTCATGTCGGCCACCAGGCGCCAGACCGGTTTGCCCTCGGCCTTGGCCCAGAGATCCCAGACCGCATTGACGAGCGCGGCCGTGGCCAGGTGGATGGCCCCCTTGTCGGGGCCGATCCAGCGCAGCTGACTGTCGGACGTCATATGGCGCCAGAAGCGGCCCATGTCCTGAGTGATCCACTGCAGATCCAGACCGATCAGCAGGGGTTTCAGCGCCTCGATCGCCGTGCAGCAGATTTCCGTGCCACGGCCGATCGTGAAGGTAAGACCATGACCTTCCAACCCTTCGGTATCCGTATGCAGGATCGCATAGGCCGCCGAATAATCAGGATCCGGGTTCATGGCATCCGAACCGTCCAGATTTTTGGAAGTGGGAAAACGGACGTCCAGGACTTCGATGGATTGAATGATGGTCATGGTCTCGCCTGCCTTACTTGCCTTCGACCACGATTTCCGCCGGCAGATCGGCACCGTGGTACTTTTTGTAGATGGTGTTCAGCTCGCCGTTTTTCAGGTTCTTGCGGATCAGCTCGTTCATCTTGTCGAGCAACTGCGGATTGTTCTTGGCCACCCCGAGGCCCAGCATGGACGTGGCCATGACGATCTTGGTGACCAGCGGCGGTTTGCCGCTTTCGGCCAGTTGCTTGTTCAGCGATGCAATGATGGCCGGTGCCCCGGAATAGATGTTGCTGCGCCCGCTGGTGACCGCCGTCATGGCGGTGGCGTCATTCTCGAAGCGCACGATGTTCGTGTCGGCGGGGGCCATCTTGGTCACATTGGCATCATTGGTGGTGCCGCGCGCGGTGACCACTGTCTTGCCGGCCAGATCTCCGATTGTCTTGATGTTTTCGCTGGCTGGCGCCGCGATCACGGACTGGATGACCGCATACGGAATCGTGAAGTCGATGACTTCCTTGCGCTGGGGGGTGATCGTCAGGCTGGAGATCACGACGTCGGCCTTGTCCGTCAGCAGAAACGGAATGCGGTTGGCCTGCGTGGTGGGCACGATGTTGAACTTGACCCCCAGATCCTTGGCCAGCAGCCGTGCGGTTTCGACATCAGAGCCGACTTCCTTCAGATTGGCGTCCTTCATGCCATAGGGCGGCGCGTTCAGATCGATCGCCACGCGCAGGGCCTTCTGCTGCATGACCTGATCCAGCGTGGCGGCGTGGGCTGGCGCCAGGGCAGCACACAGGGTGGTGGCCGAAACGGCCAGGACGGCCAGGCTGCGGTTCAGGGGAAAGCGCTTCATGGTGGGTCTCCTGTGAAATATCGGACTCTGTCGGGCGGATGCCCTGGTATTCAAAGCCCGTTGCTGACGAATTGTTGTAATTCCGGGGTTTGGGGCTGGCGCAGGATATCGGCGCCGCCCTGTTCGTGGATACGGCCTTCGTACATGAAGATCACACGGTGGGCGAGCTTCATGGCGAACGCCATTTCGTGGGTGACGAGCACCATGGTCATGCCCCCCGCGGCCAGTTTCTCGATGACACGCAGGACCTCGCCGGTCAGTTGCGGATCGAGGGCCGAGGTGACTTCGTCGAACAGCATGAGCTTGGGGTCCATGGCCAGCGAGCGGGCAATGGCCACGCGCTGCTGCTGGCCACCAGACAATTGTTCCGGATAAAAGCCCGCCTTCTCGCTCAGGCCGACCTGGGCGAGCACATCGGCGGCGATGCGGCGCGCCTGCTCGGCCGGGATCTTGCGTACGGACCGGGGCGCCAGCGTGATGTTCTGTTCGACGGTCAGGTGCGGGAACAGGTTGTAGCTCTGGAAGACGATGCCGACGTCCTGGCGCAGTTTTTTCAGATCGCCACTGGAGATGCCGGCGCCAAAAGTGTGGCCGCAGACCGTGATCTCGCCCTCGTCGATGATTTCCAGATGATCCATGCAGCGCAGCGCAGTGCTCTTTCCCGAGCCGCTCTGGCCGATGATGGCAACAATCTCGCCCTTGGCGACGCTCAGATCGATACCCTTGAGGACATGGTTCTCGCCGAACCGTTTGTGGACATTCGTGAGACGGACGACTTCTGTCATGCGAGGACTCCCTGGGCGATCGGCCGGACCATGCCGTGTCTGTTCATGAGCGGGCCACCGTCAGTTTGCGTTCCAGCCGCAGGCTGAACCAGGACAGCGGATAGCAGATCAGGAAATACAGGACCGCGGCCGCGCCAAAATAAAGGAAAGGCTTGAAGGTGGAGTTGTTCAGGATCTTGGCGTTGTAGGACAGTTCGGCAAAGCCGATCACCAGCGACGCAAAGGAGGTGTTCTTGACGATCTGCACCATGAAACCGACCGTCGGTGGCACCGCGATCTTGAAAGCCTGCGGCAGGATGACCTTGAACATGCGCTGGATGCGGTTCAGGCCCAGGCACTCCGCGGCTTCCCATTGATTTTTCGGCACCGACTCGATGCATCCGCGCCAGATTTCACCCAGGAAGGCCGCGGCATGCACAGTCAGGGCCAACACGGCGGCAAACAGTGGCGACGTGTCGGAAAAACCCAGAATGGACGGACCATAGAAGCAGATGCCCATGATGACCAACAGCGGCGTGCCCTGGATGATATTGATATAGCCGAAAGCGCCGCCCCTCACCAGCGGGTGGTCGGACACCCGCATCAGCGCGATGGACAGCCCCAGCAGCGCCGAAAAGATGAAGGTCAGCGCGGACAGCAGCACTGTGCCCCAGGCACCCAGCAGCAGATAGAGCAGTTGTTCATGATTCATGACAGGCCTCTCAGAGCGGCGTACCGAGTCTGCGCTTACGCACGAACAAGGCCTTGCCGGCCAGCGCAAAGGCCCCGCGCACCAGCGCCGACATGGCCAGATACACCACCCAGAGCACGATGAAGACTTCGAAATTGCGGAAGGTGAGCGCCTGGACATTGCCCGAAATGCCGAACAGGTCTTCTGTGCCCACCGCCGACAACAGACTGGTGACCAGCATCAGCAGGACGAACTGACTGGTCAGGGCGGGATAGACGCGCTCGAGTGCCGGCACCAGGATGACGTGCCAGTAGACCTGCAGCGGCGACAGGCCCAGACATTCACCGGCCTCGCGCTGGCTGCGGGGCACCGACTCGATGCCGGCGCGGACGATTTCGCAGGTGTAGGCCGTGATGTTGATGACCAGGGCCAGGATGGCCCCGGCGAGGATCGACATCGTGAGCCCGACGCTGGACAGGCCGAAGATCAGGAAATAGCTCTGGATGATGAGCGGCGTATTGCGGATGACTTCGACGTAGCCCCCGACGATGCGGCGCGTCAGCGGCCCGCCCGAGCTGCGCGCAATGGCGCAAGCCACCCCCATGACGAAACCGGCCAGCGTGGACCAGAAGGACATCACGAGCGTCGTTTCGGCCCCCTGCAGGAACAGCGGCCAGTACTGCAATACGGCACTGAAATCGAATTGGTAGGTCATGGTCTGGCCTTGTCATCTGGCGGGACTGGGTACTGGTTCGATGGCTGGTGATAGTCTAAAAGGACTGACCGGTAAAACCAGTTATGGATTTCCCTAGTTTTTGTAAAACCGGTCTGACCAGATAAAATATGGACTCTTGGATCTGCAAGGCACGTCGGGGGACTCAACATGGAAAAATCAGGCTCATCGATCCATACGCTGGATCGCACGCGCGGCTACATCCATGTGGCCGACGCCCTGCGGCGGGAAATTCGCGACATGCAGGTATCTGAAGGGACCCGCCTGCCGTCCGAACGCGAACTCGCCCAACGGCTCAGGATCTCCCGCCCCAGCCTGCGCGAGGCCCTGATCGTGCTCGAACTGCAGGGGGAAATCGAAATCCGGGTCGGTTCGGGCATTTATCTGAAGCAGGCCCCCCCCCTGCATGAAGGAACGGAGTCGGCGTCGATCCGTGACGAACCCGGTCACGACGACGCCTTGATGGGATACAGCCCGCAGGACGTAAGCCAGACCCGGTATTTCCTGGAAGGCGGAGTGGCGGCGCATGCCGCCCGGTTCATCTCCCGCGACCAACTCAAGACGCTGGGCGCCAGTCTCGAGGCCATGCGCCAGGCGGTCGGACGCCGGAACGACACGGGCGACCAGCCCCTGGCCGATGCCGATAGACTCTTTCATGTCACCCTGGCCTCGACGACCAGCAATCGTCTGCTGACGCAGACCCTGGAAAACCTGTTCGATCAGCGATACACCCCCATCGGGGGCTCCATGCACCGTCTCTTCGACACCGAATCGGTCTGGCAGGACGCGGTGGGGGAACACCAGGAAATCTACGAGGCGGTCGCCGATCGCGACCCGCTGCAGGCGCAGGCCGCCATGTACCGGCACCTCACGCGGGCGCATGCCCGCCTGATGGCGGTCATCGGTTAGCGTCCCGTCCGGGTCATCACACCAGAGGTTTTCATGCAGAAAAACACGCTCCGCCTGAACGAAGGCGACAACGTCCTGATCGCCATCGAGCAGCTGATGCCCGGCGACGAGGTCCACGGAATCCGGGTACAAGGGCTGATTCCGCCCGGGCACAAGCTGGCCGCCTGCACGATTCCCGCCGGCAACCCGGTCTTCCGCTATGGCCAGGTGATCGGGACCGCAAGCTGCGACATCCCGGCGGGCCAGCACGTGCACGTCCACAACCTTCACATGGCCGACCTGCGGCACGACTACGAATTCTGCACCCGCACGAAAGATCTGCCCATCGATCCCGACCGGGATACCTTCCTGGGCATCCGCCGGCCCGGCAGTCGGGTGGCGACCCGCAACTACATCGGCATCCTGACGACGGTCAACTGCTCGGCGACCGTGGCGCGCGCCGTGGCCGACCACTTCAGGCGGGACATCAACCCGACCGCCCTGGAAGATTTTCCCAACGTGGACGGCGTCGTAGCACTCACGCACTCGACCGGATGCGGCATGGCCGCCCAGGGAGAGGCCATCGACACGCTGCGCCGCACCCTGGCCGGCTATGCCCGGCACGCCAATTTCCATTCCGTGCTGTTGATCGGCCTGGGCTGCGAGACCAACCAGATCAGCGGGGTCCTGGAAGCCGGCGATTTGCGGGAAGGACCGCAGCTGCACACCTATTCCATCCAGGACGCCGGCGGCACCGGCAAGGCCGTCGCGCGGGGGATCGCGAATGTGCGCGAGATGCTGGCGGCGGCCAATCAGGTCGAACGGGTGCCGGTATCCGCCTCGAACCTGGTGATCGGCCTGCAGTGCGGCGGCTCCGACGGCTATTCCGGAATCACCGCCAACCCGGCGCTGGGCGCGGCCATGGACCGGCTGGTGCAGGTGGGCGGCACCGCCCTTCTTTCCGAGACGCCGGAGATCTACGGGGCCGAACATCTGCTGATCCAGCGGGCCGCCAGCCGCGCGGTCGGCGAAAAGCTGATCGCGCGCATCGACTGGTGGCGCGAATACTGCGCCCGCAACCGGATGGAAATGAACAACAACCCCTCGGCCGGGAACAAGGCGGGCGGGCTGACGACCATCCTGGAAAAATCCCTGGGCGCGGTCGCCAAGGCGGGTACCACCAACCTCAACGACGTCATCGGCTATGCCGAACCCGTGACCGCGCGCGGACTGGTGTTCATGGACTCGCCCGGCTTCGATCCGGTCTCGGCCACCGGGCAGGTGGCATCGGGCGCGAACCTGATCTGCTTCACCACCGGGCGCGGATCGGCCTACGGCTGCATGCCTACCCCGTCGCTCAAGCTCAGCACCAATACTGCCTGCTGGGAGCGCCAGCAAGAGGATATCGACTTGAACTGCGGCACCATCATCACCGGCCAGGACTCGGTCGATACCGTGGGCGAGCGCATCTACCGGCTGATCCTGGACACCGCATCGGGAACCCGCAGCAAGAGCGAGCTGTACGGCTACGGGCAGAACGAGTTCGCCCCCTGGCAGCTCGGTGCCACGGTCTGAGCCCGGCTCGACGCCTGCGCCGACGTCGAGCCGGGCAGCGCGCGAGTGTCCTGTTCGGTTAATCCGTACAGGACACTAGGTCAGCAAGCCCCTGCCGGCCAGGTTGCGCATCAGCCAGCGGATGCCCCCCGTCCATTCCGGCGCAGTTTCGCTGTGGGTGACCCGGTTGATCAGCGCACCCAGCCGGGGAGAGCTGATGCACACGACGTCGCCCAGTTTGTGGGTGAACCCCTGGCCCGGCGCATCCCGATCATCGGTCGGCGCAAACAGGGTCCCCGTGAACAGCATGAAACCATCCGGGTATTGGTGATGCCGTCCGCAGGTCTGGCCGACCAGGTCGGTCAGATCGCGGCTGATCCTGCGGATCGAGCTATGGCCTTCCAGGGCGAAACTGTCTTCGCCGGTCACCCGCAAATCGATGTCGAGCTGGCGAGCGTCGTCCAGCGTGAAATGCGTGTCGAACAGCCGGATGAAAGGACCGATGGCGCATGAAGCGTTGTTGTCCTTGGCCTTGCCCAGCAGCAGGGCGCTGCGGCCTTCGATGTCGCGCAGGTTCACGTCGTTGCCCAGCGTGACGCCCCGCACCTCGCTCCGCGAGTTCACCGCCAGGACCAGTTCAGGCTCCGGATTGTTCCAACGGGAAGCCTGCAGGATGCCGATCGGCGACCCGCACCCCACTGCGGATAGCACCGGCGCCTTGGTGAAGACCTCGGCGTCCGGCCCGATGCCGACCTCTAGGTACTGCGACCATAGCCCTTCCCGAACCAAGTACTGGCGCACCTTGTCGGCCTCCGGCGAACCGGGCCGGATGCTGGAAATGGCCGCGCCGATGGCCTGTCCGATCGTGTCACGGATCCGCGCGGCGCGCTGCGGATCGCCGCCGGCCTTCTCCTCGATGACCCGTTCGAGCATGCTGCCGGCGAAGGTCACGCCGCAGGCCTTGATGACCTGCAGGTCGCACGGCGCAACGAAGCGGGCCGCCGCCGTGTCGTGGTCCAGCGTGGCCCTGGCCACCGCGTCGAAGGCCCAGCGCGCTGCGGGGGCCTGGGCCAGGATCGTCGGAAGATCGTCCTCTTCGAGCAGGTCGGCCACGGTCGGACACCGCGCCGTGAGGTCGAACAGCGTGCGCTGCCGGATCGCAACGACGCTGGGACCCCCATCGCGGGGGTCATGGACACGCCCGATCAGCAAAGCCCGGTCGGCGTCTGTGGGGAGCAGGGAGGCTATATCTTGCATGGTCTGGATGAAAAGGAAAATCGGGGGCTGCCGACGAGCATACTATGAACGTGAACACGGCGGCGCAGGGCTCCCGCACCCGCCGCACGGCCCAGGCTCAATACAGGGACAACTGGACCGGATGACGCCCCGAGCCGGCGTCATCCGCCGGCTCAAGCTTGCTGACGCGCACGCCCAGCAGGCGCAGGCGCCGATCCAGCGTGACCCGCTTCAGGCACTGGCCGGCCGCGCGATGAATCGAATCGGAGTCACTGACCGCCTCGTCCAGCGTCAGATCCCGCGTCACCACGCGGAAATCATCGAACCGCAGCTTGATGCCCACCGTGGCCCCACGCACGCCCTTGCGGGCCAGGTCCTGAGCCAGGCGCTCGCACAATTCCAGAAAGACCCTCGACAGCGACGCCCGATCCCGCACCACATGCAGATCGCGCTCGAACGTGGTTTCCCGGCTGATCGATCGGGGTTCGGACTCCATGACCACCGGACGATCATCGATACCGTGCGCCACGTCCAGCAACCACTGCGCCATGCCCAGACCGAAGGCTTCCTGCAGACGGTCCGGCGCCGCGCCCGCCAACTGCGCGATGGTGTCGATTCCCATGGACTGCAAGCGGACGGTGGCCTTGGGGCCGATACCGTTGACCTTCGACACCGACAGCGGCCAGATGCGGCGCTGCAGATCGCCGGGCCCGATCAGGGTGATGCCGTCCGGCTTGTCCAGATCCGAAGCGATCTTGGACAGCAGCTTGTTGGGCGAGATGCCAATCGAGCAACTCAGGCCGGTCGCGTCGCGCACGGCCTGCTTCAGGCGCCTGGCCAGCGTCTCCGAATCCTGCGGCAGGGCCGTCAGGTCGATGTAGATCTCGTCGATGCCGCGATCCTCGATGCGGGGTGCGACTTCCGCCACCGCCGCCTTGAAGAGCCGCGAATAATGCCGGTAGGCCGGAAAGTCCACCGGCAGCAGAACTGCGTCCGGCGCCAGCCTGGCAGCCTTCATCATGCCCATGGCCGAATGCACGCCCAGGGCGCGCGCCTCGTAGGTGGCCGTCGTGATCACCCCGCGGCCCACGTAGTCCCGCAATCGCACGTGATCGCCTTCGCGCGGAGACACCGCCCGCCCACCGATGACGACGGGCTGGCCGCGAAATTCAGGATGGCGCAACAATTCCACGGATGCGTAGAACGCATCCATGTCCAGATGGGCGATTCGGCGGATGGGTGATTCGGACATTGCGACGTTCCGCCCCCGAGGGGCGGTATGTGCCACCAACGCGGCCCGAAAGCGGGATCAGCCCCGTTCCTTGCCCCGCCTGGCACTGCTATACTAGCCGACTCTTAAGATACATTTAAAATGTATCTATAACCCAGCCCTAACCAGGGGCTTTTCTCGTCCGCGAGGATCCATGCAAGCCGAAACCCTGAAACGATCTTCCCAGAAAACCGAAACCCTGCGCCTGGTGGGCCTTCGCGGCCCGGATTGCGCCGACAAGCTCGACCGAGCACTGGCCGCCGTCCCTGGCGTCAGCCAGGTCAGCGTCTCGCTGGCCGACGAAAAGGCCACCATCACCTTCGACACAGCACAGGTTTCGACCCAGCGCCTGCAGGTTGCCGTGGCCGACGCTGGCTACGAAGCCCTGAAGCCGGTCCACGGCCAGGACGGCAACTGCTGTGGCGGGTGCGGAGGGTAAAACAACCGTCACCCCAGCGTCGGATCCAGCAGTTCGGTTCCGGCGCGCGGCGCGCGGCGATACGAATAGTGCATGAACACCAGCGCCACGCAGACCGTGCCATATAGCAGCATGAACGCGCTGGAATACACCCCGGTGATGTCCAGCAGGGCCCCGAACAGTATCGGCAGGATGAATCCACCCAGACCGCCGGCCAGCCCCACCACCCCGGACACCGCACCGATATTGTCCGAATAGTCGTCGCTGATGAACTTGAAGACCGAGGCCTTGCCGATCGCCATGGCCACGCCGACCACGAACAACAGGATCGTGAACAGCGTCGCATTCAGGCCAATGTGCAGCGATACCGGTCCCTGCATGGTCTGGATCGTCATCTGGGTCTGCGGATAGGACAGCAAAAAGAAGCACACCCAGCATACCCACATGACCCACCAGGTCACCGTGTACGCCCCGAAACGGTCCGAAACCCAGCCGCCCAGGGCACGCAACACGCCGCCTGGCAAGGAAAACACCATCGCCAGGAAAGCCGCCAGCGTCAGATCAAATCCGTATTCGGCCACGTAGTACTTCGTCATCCACAAGGCCAGCGCCACATACCCGCCGAACACCACGGAATAATACTGACAGTAGCGCCAAACGCGCGGATCCTTCAGCACGCGCAACTGTTCCCGCATGCTCGTCCCGGACGACACCCGGTGGCCGGGATCGGAATGGCTGAACAGCCAGAACAGGATGGCGGTACCCAGCATCAACGCAGCATAAGCCTTGGGCAGCATCGTCCAGCCGAAGGCGCCGATGACCAGTGGCGCCACGAACATGTTCAGTGCGGAACCCGAATTGCCCGCGCCGAACACCCCCATGGCGAATCCCCGCCGATGTGGCGGAAACCACCGCGCCACGTAGGGGGTGCCCACCGCGAACGTGCCACCCGCCAGACCGACGAACAGAGCCAGCACCAGGAACTGCGTGTAGGTCGTGGCACGAGACATCAGATACAGCGGCGGCACGCAGATCAGCAGCACCAGGAAAAACACGATCCGCCCGCCGAACCGGTCGGTCAGGATGCCCAGCGGCACGCGAACCAGCGAGCCCGTCAGGACCGGCGTGGCAATCAACAGGCCAAACTGGGTTTCGTTCAGGTTCAGATTGGTCTTCAGCGGCACCCCCAGGACGGAAAACATCGTCCAGATGGCAAAGCAGACAGTGAACGCGAACGTGCTGGCAAACAGCACTGACAAGGCTTTTCCCGAGGCGGACGCCGATGGGGATGTAGCATTCAATGACATGAAGATCTCCCGTGGTAAGGCCAATGCCTTCGGGACTGATCATAACCACACCGAATGTACTGGCATATGACCTGGATCAGTAGAAACCCGAGTCCCCCAGGAGATCTTCGCCGTCCCCGAATTACTGCACGGTCAGAGTGACCTTGATGTTGTTGCGCGTGGCGTTGGAATAGGGGCAGACCACGTGCGCCTTCTGGACCAGGTCATTCAGTTTGGCGTGGTCCACGCCCGGCGCGGAAATCTTCAGTTCCACGGCGATGCCGAAACCCGTGGGGATCGGGCCGATGCCCACGGAGCCCGCCACGTGCGTATTGTCGGGCAGTTTGACATTTTCCTTGCTGGCAACCAGTTTCAGCGCACCCAGGAAGCACGCCGAATATCCCGCTGCGAACAGCTGTTCCGGATTGGTGCCGGCCCCGTTGTCTCCGCCCAGTTCCTTCGGCACGGACAGCTTGATGTCCAGCCGGTTGTCCGAGGACTTGGCGCTGCCGTCACGGCCACCGGTCGCGGTGGCATGGGCGGTATAGAGAACGTTTTCGACTGTCATGATGGGACTCCTCGTGGCGCGATTCGAAAGAAAGCCCCGGCACCACAAACGGCGGCTTCCCGCAAACGGACCCATCGACCGGATGCGATGCCCGGCAGCCGCCCGGCATCGCATCCGCGTCACCGATCCGCTGGATGATCCGGCATCCGATGCGCACCCAGCAGATGCGTGCGCAATTCTTCCAGTTCGGCCTTGAGCACACGGGCTTGCGCGGGCGCGCAGCCAGTCGCGCACAGAACCCCCTGGGGAATATCGTGCGCCCGTTGCCGCAGCGCGCGGCCTGACTGGGTCAGTGTCACCAGAACCTGGCGCTGATCGGCGTGCGCGCGGTCACGCCGCAATAGACCCATGGCCTGCAGCCGCTTGAGCAAGGGCGTCAGCGTGGCCGAATCCAGATACAGGCGATCCCCCAGCGCAGTCACCGTCAGACCGTCCGATTCCCACAGCACCAGCATGACCAGGTACTGCGGATACGTCAGCCCCAGGCCGGCCAGGTGGCGGCGGTAGACCTTGCCCATGGCCAGATGCGCCGAATACAGGGCAAAGCACAACTGAGCATCCAGCGTCAGCGCATCGAAGGAGGGTTCGGGCAGATTAGGTACGGGCAGACTCATATCTTCATAATACATAGCGCGCTATTGAATAGCAAGATATCTAAATCGCAAATGAGGACATAAAACCGGATGGTGGCCTCGAAAACCCAAGGATGGGCTTCGTCGTATCATCCCGGTCAATGCTCCGATCCGCTGACAGCCTTTCGCAGGCCATCCGCGGGAAAACAGGATGCTGGATCAGGACATCGGATCACCCGGACAAAGGAATTCTCATGACCGACACAGTCGATTGCCTCGTCATCGGCGCGGGCGTCGTGGGCCTGGCCGTGGCACGCGCCTGCGCGCAGGCAGGCCTGGAGACACTCGTGGCCGAGGCGCAAGACGCCATCGGCACCGGCACCAGCTCGCGCAACAGCGAAGTCATTCACGCCGGCATCTACTATCCGCAGGGGTCGCTCAAGGCCCGGCTATGCGTGCAAGGACGTCCTCTGCTGTACGACTACTGCGAATCCCACGGTGTAGCGTACCGCCGCTGCGGCAAGCTGATCGTCGCCACCCACAACAGCCAGATCGACACCTTGCGCCGCATCGCCACGTCCGCCGCCGTCAACGGCGTGGACGACCTGTGTTGGCTGGACCGCAGCCAGGCCCAGGCCCGGGAACCGGAGCTGCGCTGCGTCGCCGCGCTGGAGTCCCCATCGACCGGCATCATCGACAGCCATGGTCTGATGCTGGCCCTGCGGGGCGACCTGGAACAGGCGGGCGGCCTGCTGGCGCTGCGCTCGCCCGTTCTGGGCGGACAGGCGCAGCCCAGGGGCGAACCTGGCATCCTGCTGCGCATCGGCGGCGGCGAGCCCATGGAAATCATCGCCCGCCACGTCATCAACTGCGCGGGGCTTCGTGCCCAGACTGTCGCGGCGAGCATCCACGGTCTGTCACCCGCCAGCATCCCGACGGGACGCTATGCCAAGGGCAACTACTATGCCCTGTCCGGCAAAACCCCGTTCACCCGCCTGATCTATCCCGTACCGGAACCCGGCGGCCTGGGTGTGCACCTGACCCTGGACCTGGGCGGGCAAGCCCGATTCGGCCCAGATGTCGAATGGATCGACGCCATCGACTACACGGTGGACCCTGCGCGGGCCGATAGCTTCTACACCGCCATCCGCCGCTACTGGCCTGATCTACCCGACGGCGCCCTGCATCCCGGCTACGCCGGCATCCGCCCCAAACTGGTGGTGCCCGCCGGCCAGGATGCGGACTTCGTCATCCAGGACGCCACCGGCTACGGCGTGCCGGGGCTGATCAATCTATATGGCATTGAATCACCCGGACTGACGTCCTGCCTGGCCATCGCCCAGGAAGTCGTCCAAGATGCGGCCGCAGGCCATCCGGCGGCATAATCAGGCTTTATCCCTCACGATTGCACAAGGAACCCGACATGATCCGCGAAATGGCCCATATCACTGTAAAACCCGGTACCCAGGCCGACTTCGAAGCCGGCGTACAAAAGGCACTGCCGCTGTTCCAGCGCGCTCACGGCTTCCACCGCCTGGAGCTGCACCACGTCATCGAGCACCCGGAACAATACGTCCTGCAGATCCACTGGCAGACGCTGGAAGACCATATCGAACATTTCCGCAAATCCGAAGACTTCCAGGCCTGGCGCGGGATTGTGGGCGGATTCTTCGAAAAGGCGCCCAACGTCGTCCATACCCAGGTCATCGGCGAATAAACCGGCCCAGGCCCCCCGGCCTGCGGGCCCTACACCCGCCCCGCCAACACCGACAGCGGCCATTCCACCCGCCGCCTGGCCAACGGATCGCCCCAAACCCGTGCTAGCCGCACCGCCAGGTCGGCCACGGGATCAACACCCCGCTCACGCGTATAGCGCGCCGTCGCCGACCAGCTGCGGAAGTACGCCAGCAGCTGGTCGAGCGTCCAGTCGACCGACATGCTGAATACGGGCGCATCGATGGGGTCGAAAGGAAACGGAATGGACCGATAGCCGTCCTCCACATGCCGCCGCTCCGGCGGCCAGTACGGCCCGACCTCATCGCGATAGAACGACTGCACCAGGCGATCCACTTCGTCACCGGCCACGGTCTGGATACCATACGTCCAGACGGCAAGCACACCGCCAGGGCGCAGCACCCGCCGAACCTCATCGAAGAACGCGGTGACGTCGAACCAGTGCAGCGCCTGGGCGACCGTCACCAAGTCCACGGCCCCGGCTTCCAGCCCGCTGGCCTCGGCCGGAGCCACCCGGTAATCCACCCGGGGATGCGCCGCCGCCTGAACGATCTGCGCGGCACTGAAATCCGTGGCGATCACCGAAGCGAAATGCTGCGCCAGCGCCACCGATGCCTGACCACTGCCAGCGCCGCAATCCCAGGCCAGGTCATGCCGGTCGCACAGCCCCGACAACCAGGCGAACAGGGCTGCCGGATAATGAGGGCGCGCCTGAGCGTAGGTGCGGGCGACGGGGGAAAAATGGTCGGAGGAAGTCACGCGTCACTCCTCGTCATGGCGACAGGCTCGGCATAGCGCTTTGCGCTGCGGTAAAAGGCCAGGATAGCTGACTTGCTGGGAAACGATCAGGGCTCGCATGTCAATGTTCTCCCGGCTTGGCGGTCACATAAGCCTGATGCGGGTGTTTGGCGCTTTCGGGGTATCGAAAGCGCAGCAGGCCATCCCGCACCATTGGAATCAGGTATTTGTTACGCAAATAGTGCCGATCTTTCTTCAGCAAGATTGCAAGCTGGTCGCCCGTCAGCGGCGCCCAGGTGCACAAACGACAAATCCCTTCACGCAAGGCTTTTGCGCTGACACGGCCTTTCAGGCCCCCCAGCAAGGTTGCAAGCTCAGGGGGAAAGGTTGCAAGCTCAGGGGGAAAGGTTGCAAGCTCAGGGTTGCAAGCAGCATCCATCTGAACCTGACCATGTGGGGGCGGACCAGATCCCTCCTGGTTCGGCCCCTCCTTTGCGCGGCCGCCAACAGGAAGGCCTGAGAATTGCTCCAGAGGCAGCTCAGACTGCTCTGGATTTCTGTCAGGCTGTTCCATGATCCCAACCAGAATATAGTAGGTACGGCTGCCCGATCCCCGCTTCTCCAGCAGTCCCCGGTCACGCAGGCGACGCAACACCAGGCTGGCCGCCAACGTATCCAGCCCACAAAAATCCCGACAGGCCGTATTGTCCACAGCGCCGGTAGCGCGAACGTAGATCAACACCTTCGCTTCGTCGGCGTTGACTGTCGGGCCGGCAAAACCGCGCAGCCAGGCATGGTCGTCCTCGGTCAGCAGGTTATGCAGGAACAGCGTGAGGCGGAACTCATTGGCATGCCGGTCCCTGCACGCTCTGCAACTGCCCTTCCGGCAGACGAAAGCCCTTGGGCAGCTCGTCGATGATACTAGACTCGGCCTGCGGCAACGCCAACAGCAACGGCTTGCGGATGTCGATGGACTGGAAGCGGTTTTCCGGGTCTTCCACCCATTCGTTGCCCGACACGCGAATGTAGTCGATGCGCACCATGGGCAACAGTCGACGCAGAGCCAGTGGTTTGCCGAACAGCACAATGCCGGCAAGCGTCGGCTGCGACTGACTATCCAGGCGGCGCAATGCGCCTAAGGCTTCGAGCAGGTCCTCATCGTTGTAATCTAGTTCCTCGGCCTGAGGGTTGATGCGGGCACGTTCGCGTCGATAGGCGGCCACAGCGGCGGGGTCGAAGTCATCCAGCCGGGCGTCGGGCAGGATGCTGGAGTCCGGCCCATGCAGCGGCTGGCTTTCGCCGCGCAGTACCCACAGATCTTCATCCACGCAGTGCTGGTCGCTGGAGCCAATGCGCCGATAGGCACCACGCGGCAAGCCAGTGGCCTTGAGGTAGATGGGCTTCTGCGTGACGTCAGTCTCGGGTACGTATACCACCAACACCGTCTTGCCATCCACAGTCCCGGTTTGCATCTCCGGCCGCAGGACAACATTGAGCGCAGACGCGCACTGGCTGGCCAGGTCGCGCTGCACCTTGTCTGGATCCTGCAGGCCGGCAGCATGGTACACCGTATCGCCCTTGTCATTGACGAACCAGTCCACTCCCAGCAGCAAATAGCCGCCATCCAGCCCTGGCTCGTTGGCGAAGGCGATGACTGTCTGCATCACAGATTTGCCCAGTTCGCTGGCGCGCTTGGCTTCGATGCGGGTCGATTCATCAATGGAGTTGAGCTCTTCAAGAAGATCAATCGCACTGCGCATGTCACTTCCCGATACAGAAGTGGCGTTTTCGCCGCATGCTGTTGATTTGCAAGGGAGTTTTTGAACCCCATCGACGCGCTTGGATCTATTCTTGGACCCAAAAACCAAGCGTGTCCCTTGGTAGCGGTAGATGACCCTCCCTGGACACTTCCCGCGCTCCCATTACTGATGCGATGCGTCAGCGGACGACCTGATCAGTGGTAGCGAAACCGGCCATCGACGTGCGCCAACGTCCAATGCGCTGCAACGGGCTCATTTTCCCACCTCCTGATCCGGAACGCCAAGGATGTTACGCCCTGCTTCAGCCCGAAAAAAAGGGAGGCGCGCAGTTCGGATTGATGGCTGCGGCAGCGGTGATGCCGAAGTGAGATGGCGGCTCCTTTGGCCAGTTGGCCGATACCGATGGGAGCCTCGCCATGTCACACCAAACTTCAGACATCATCACTCCGAAAGCCCTGTTGCTCGATGAGCGGCTGACGCCGCTGGAGCGCAACGCCTGGCTGACTTTCCGTTCGCTGGCCAGCAACGACGGCACCGTGGTTCTCAGCTACGACGCGCCGCGGGGATACCTTCCCAGCGCACCGGGCAGCAAGAGGGCTGCCTTGGAAACCGTGTCCAGGGCCGTGCTGTGCCTGCGGCTGTCCACGTGGATTGCGCTGGTCGAATACCGCCGCAATCCGATGACCGGCTTCTCGATGGCCAGCCGCTACGCGGTGCGGAATCAGCCCCTCGCGTTCGACGACGCCTGCATGGAGGACGAGGATTACCTGCCCCTGCTGGAACGGGCGCTCGGCCATGCCAGTGCGACGATTCGCCAACTGGCTCAGTCCATTCTCGATGAGGCCATGCGCCATCCGGACAGGTTGGAAAAGCTGCCTGCAACGATGCAAGAGCGGATCAGGCGCCTACAGCACCGTGACGACGACCATGACCCGGGCAGTCCTGGTGGCTCAACTGCGCGCGATGCCCTCGTGCCCGAAGCCAGCGGCGGCATTCCGAAACCCGTTCCGGCATCTGCGACAGCAGTACGTACTGTAGAAAAAGAAGTATTAAAAGAAGTACGTACGTACCGCTCACCAACCGAAGTCCAGGCATCGCGGTCGGATGTGCCCATCCGCTTCCGGCAACTGCCGCAGGATCAGCAGCAGATTCTCACCGTTCGTCTCAGGGGCTTGCCTCTGGAGCAACGCCTAGCGGTACTGGCCGAGTGGGACGTGCGCTGCGAATCAGGTGGCGTGCACAACGCCATCGCCTACCTCTACGGGTTGATCAAGAAGGCCGTGGAAGGCGTGTTCAAGCTCTGGGCGGCGCGCAAATCCACCCCGCAGCAGACACCCGTGCAGGCCGTCAGCAACAGCCAGCATGGCTCGCCGCCCGCTCCTTCGCCATCGTTCAGCAGCCAAGCCACAAAGCCTGCGTCGCGCGAGGTGGCGCAGCGGCATCTGGATCAGATCAGGCGCATGTTGAAGACACCATCGCTGCCCATCGGGCAAATCATCGGGAGCATGGCTGACAGCGGAATGCTGCCAACAGCCCCGGTGAACACGCCCGCTGCTGCAAAGCTGGAGCCACAGGGCTCGGCGTGAAACAGATGCGGGCCGTCACTGCCCGCCGCAGTGACGGCCCGCCGAACTGCAGCAGCAATGCGGGTTGGCGCAGCATCGCATTGATGGCTGCGCACATGCCGATGCCCCGGCACACTGGCCCAGCAACGACCTGCCGGTGGGTATGAACACCGGAACCCTGGCGCAGGTTCCTGCAAGCGCCGCCCCGGGCGGAACCATCCCAGGCACACCCCGGCTCGCTCTGTGTGCCGCCCTACCATGGGTAGAGCCTTTCTCATCCTCGGCGTGGTTCATCGCGCCATCGTCGCCGCACGCATCCGCCGTTCCAGGCACTCGTCGCGGGTCGCCCGACCTGCCGGCTTCTTTCCACCACTGCACAACAGGAGGCACCTATCCCAGCACATCGCGTTGTCGTCCCTTGCAACTCTTCCGCCCGGCCCTCCCACAGGAAGCAAGGCGGACGCCTCATTCGAGGCCACAGGTGAACTGAGCGCCTGGCCCTTGCCCTTCGGGGATCTCGCCTTGGCGAGAGTTGGCAAAAACACTGACCGTTTGCTTCTCAGCCCCGACAACCGATGGAACAACACCGCGATGGACGACCTGACCTATACCCTGCGCCAGCTCTGCCTGCGCAACCGCGACGGCAGCCACGCCACCCAGGCCGACCGGCAACGGTCCCTGAGCCTGGCCGCTCGCCAACTGCGCGAGGCCGGATTCCGCCAGATGCGGGCCACCTCGCTCAAGGGCAAGCATGTCGAAACTCTGTTGCAGCGCTGGCAGGCCGAAGGCCTGTCGGCTGGCACGCTCAAGAACCGCATGGCCCACCTGCGCTGGTGGGCAGAGAAGGTCGGCAAGGCAGGCATCCTGCCAGCGGACAACACCAAGCTGGGCATCCCAGACCGCCGCTATGTGACCAACGAGAGCAAGGCCAAGGAACTGGGCGACGGGCTGAACAGAATCACCGATCCACACGTTCGCATGAGCCTGCGCCTGCAAGCCGCCTTCGGCTTGCGGCGGGAGGAATCCATCAAGTTCCAGCCCCGCCATGCCGACCGTGGCGACCACATCGCCATCAAGGGGTCATGGGCCAAGGGCGGGCGCGACCGGACGGTACCGATCACGACGCCGGAGCAGCGGGCGGTGCTGGACGAAGCGCACCGGTTAGCAGGGCTGGGCTCGCTGATCCCCGCGGACAAGACCTACATCCAGCAGCGGCACGTTTACGACGGGCAATGCAAGGCAGCGGGCCTGAGCAACATGCACGGACTGCGGCATGGCTATGCCCAAGCGCGCTATCAGGTGCTGACAGGCTGGAAGGCTCCGGCGGCAGGCGGTCCTTCGACACAACAACTGACACCCGCGCAACACAGCCAGGACCAAGTTGCGCGACAGACGATCAGCCGCGAATTGGGACATGAGCGACTGCAAATCACGACGGTGTACCTGGGTCGATGAATTGATTCTCTTGGCGCCAGCCTTGCGGCTGGAGAGTGAGCTATTGGCTCGGATGCCCTCGATGAAAAATGCTCTGTAAGCATTAAACTTATGTATTATGCTTTATAAGCATATTTACGCCACTAAGATACCCTATGGTCAACAGCGTCGCTGATCTCATTCGGGCCGCCCGCAATGGGCGAACCCAGGCGGAGTTCGCCACTGTTCTGGGCGTTTCGCAGTCCCAGTTGAGCCGGTATGAGCGGGGGGAATACGACCCGCCCGCCAAGGTGATCAATGCCTGTATGCGGGAGGCGCATATCGGCAACGGGATATCGGCGCCATCGGCTGACGACTTGGCGCAGAGGGTGCGCACCACGTTGGCCAGCCCAGATAAGGAGCAGGCACGCTCCGCCATCGCCAGCCTGTTAGCGGTGCTTGCTCATGAATAGCGATGGCAAAAAACTTCTGGTCGTACTGAGCGGCCCAGCACGCACATAGGACAGGAAACAATGGCACAGAACGACAACAACGGCGGCAATCTCGGCTTCGAGGCGGAGCTGTTCAAAGCCGCCGACAAGCTGCGCGGCAACATGGAACCCAGTGACTACAAGCACGTTGCGCTGGGCCTGATCTTCCTCAAGTACATCTCCGATGCCTTCGAGTCCCGTCATGCTGAATTGCTGGCCGAGGACGCCGCTGCCGCCGAGGACAAGGACGAATACCTCGCCGACAACATCTTCTGGGTACCGAAGGAAGCGCGCTGGTCGCACCTGCAAGCCAACGCCAAGCAAAGCAGCATCGGCACGCTGATCGACGACGCCATGCGCGCCATCGAGAAAGACAACGAATCGCTGAAAGGCGTGCTGCCCAAAGACTACGCCCGCCCCGCGCTCAACAAGGTGATGCTGGGCGAACTAATCGACCTGATCTCCGGCATCGCTCTGAACGAGGGCAACAACAAATCGAAAGACGTACTGGGTCGCGTCTATGAGTACTTCCTTGGCCAGTTCGCGGGTGCGGAAGGCAAGCGTGGTGGCGAGTTCTACACCCCGCGCTCCGTGGTACGCACATTGGTGGAAATGCTGGAGCCGTACAACGGCCGCGTGTATGACCCATGTTGCGGTAGCGGTGGCATGTTCGTGCAGAGTGAGAAGTTCGTCACCGAACACGGCGGGCGCACTGGCGATATCGCCATCTACGGCCAGGAAAGCAACTACACCACCTGGCGGCTAGCGAAGATGAACCTCGCCGTGCGCGGCATCGACAGCGACATCCGCTGGAACAACGAGGGCAGCTTCCACAAGGACGAACTGCGCGACCTCAAGGCCGACTTCGTCCTCGCCAACCCACCGTTCAATATTTCAGACTGGGGTGGGGAGCGCTTGCGCGAAGATGTGCGTTGGAAATTTGGCGCTCCGCCCGTGGGCAACGCCAACTACGCGTGGTTGCAGCACATCTTCCATCACCTTGCGCCGCACGGCGTCGCGGGCGTGGTGCTGGCCAACGGCTCCATGAGTAGCCAACAAAGCGGTGAAGGCGAGATCCGCAAAGCCATGCTCGAAGCCGCCGACAGTGCTGGCGTGGTGGACTGCATGGTCGCGCTGCCCGGCCAGTTGTTCTACTCCACGCAAATCCCGGCCTGCCTATGGATATTGGCGAAGGGCCGCAGTAACGGCTTGGTGAAAAAAACCAAGCTGCGCGATCGGCGCGGCGAAGTACTGTTCATTGACGCGCGCAAGATGGGCGTGCTGGTGGATCGCACGCGGCGCGAACTCACCGATGCTGAAATCGAGCGCATTGCCTCTACCTATCACGCGTGGCGAGGTGAAACCGACGCGGGAGAATATTCGGACATTCCAGGCTTCTGTAAATCCGCCACGCTCGAAGAGATCCGCAAACATGACTATGTATTGACACCGGGTCGCTACATCGGCGCGGCGGAGCAGGAAAACGACGGCGAACCGTTCGAGGAAAAGATGCAGCGCCTCGCTGCACAGTGGCGCGAACAGCAGCAAGAAGCGGAAAAAATGGATGTTGCCATCGAAGGCAATTTGAAGAAACTTGGCTTTTGACTGGA
Source organism: Castellaniella sp. MT123 (assembly GCF_039614765.1). Classification (NCBI taxonomy): domain Bacteria; kingdom Pseudomonadati; phylum Pseudomonadota; class Betaproteobacteria; order Burkholderiales; family Alcaligenaceae; genus Castellaniella; species Castellaniella sp. MT123. Next base: position 2,525,021 of record NZ_CP154879.1, on the reverse strand, counting down.
GCACAGTAATGGCAGACGAAAAACTAGACCTTTCTCCATTGGAACGAGCTATCGAGCGATTGAATGAAGGTTGGACGCGCTATCAGCAGGACATCAGCGACACCCAGATTCGGGACGGCCTGATTCAACGCTTCGAGTTCACCTACGAAATCAGTCACAAGATGCTGAAGCGCCACTTGGAAGCTACATCGGCGAACCCTGCGGAGTTCGACGACATGAGCTTTCAGGACTTGATTCGCATGGGCAATGAACGTGGCTTGCTCCTGGGCGGATGGCCGGAATGGCGCAACTACCGCGACATGCGCGCCAAAACCAGCCACACCTATGATGAGGACATCGCGCTGGAAGTTGTGGCCTGCATTCCCGGCTTTCAGGGAGAAGCGACCTACCTGCACCAAAAGCTACAGGCCGCGCAGGCGTGACAGGTCAAAAAATGTCCACTTCTGCAATCGACATCCGGCCCGACCATTGGCAGATCGTGCGGCACATCCTGCGCCTGCATGTGCCCCAATACGCCGTATGGGCCTTCGGTTCGCGCGCCAAGTGGACTGCGAAACCGCATTCTGATCTGGACTTGGCCATCATCACCGACAAGTCTTTGCCGCTCTCTGTCAGCGCGGCGCTGGCCGATGACTTCTCAGAATCAAACCTGCCATGGAAAGTGGATGTGGTGGATTGGGCTGCAACCAGCGAATCGTTCCGTAAAGTGATTGAGCGTGACAAGGTTGTTGTGCAGGAGCCGCTGCAGAACTCGGGGCAAGAGTGGCGGGCACTTCAGGATGTAGTTGATGACATCTTAGATAGGCGCGGCGTGACCCCTCTCAAGCTTGGTGGAGATTTTACGAGCGAAGGGCATCGTGTTATCTCGGCAAAAGTCGTCAAGGATGGACGCATTGACCTGAACGCGGATGAGGCCAGATTCGTTAACGCGGATATTTACAAGAAGTGGATGAAAAACCCACTACGCGCTGATGATGTAGTAATGACTTCGGAAGCCCCGCTGGGAGAATTGGCATATCTCGATCACGATGTTGATTGGGTTCTTGGACAAAGACTATTTGCCATCAGACCACGGGCCAATGTTTTGAGTGGCAGATTTCTTTATTACGCGCTCTCAACTCCAGAAGTGCGTGACAGCCTGATTGCTCGGTCATCTGGAACGACCGTCGTTGGAATACGACAGGCCGAGCTTCGTAAAGTTGAAGTGCCAGTTCCGCCTATCGAAGAACAACGCGCCATCGCTCGCATCCTCGGGGCGCTGGACGACAAGATCGAACTCAACCGGCGCATGAACCAGACGCTGGAAGCGATGGCTCGTGCTCTGTTCAGATCATGGTTCGTGGATTTCGACGGCGTGCCGCAAGAGGACATGCAGGAATCGGAGTTGGGCTTGATTCCGAAGGGGTGGCGGGCTGGGACGCTTGCGGATTTCGCTGCACTGAATCCCGAAACGTGGACAAAGCAAACACGTCCCGATGAAATCTTCTACGTCGATTTGTCGAGCACGAAGTGGGGACGCATCGAAAGCATCACGCCATATGTGGCGGAAGACGCACCAAGCCGCGCACAGCGCGTGCTGCGCCCGAACGACACGATTGTCGGCACGGTTCGTCCGGGTAACGGTTCATACGCTTTCATCGACGAGGAAGGATTGACTGGCAGCACCGGCTTTGCAGTGCTTCGTCCGAAACGTGAGGAATACGCCGCTCTCGTCTACATAGCAGCAACGGCACCGGACAACATTGACAGACTGGCAAATCTGGCAGATGGCGGTGCTTATCCTGCTGTTCGACCTGAAATCGTCGTGTCAACGAATATTGCCGTTGCTGACGAGAAAACCATCGCCAAGTTCTCTCAGCATGTCTTTCCAATGCTCAAGAGCATTGCACATAACGAGCGTGAATCTCGCACGATCTCCGCGTTGCGTGACACATTGCTGCCGCGCCTCATCTCCGGCCAACTGCGGGTGAACCAATGAGTCTGGATTGGTGCCCCGGTATCCGCGAAGCCTGCGGGCATTGGCGCGACGCGCCGATGTTGCAGCAGACTTTTGAGGCATTGGAGCGTACCTTGGAGCAGAACAACGACGCGTGCATCGACTGCGCGAAGTCCATTGTCGAAGTGTTCTGCCGCATCGTTGTGGACGAACTGGATTCACCCACCCAACCCGTCAAGCCCAAAGCTGCGGCCCCAGACTTCGGCGAATGGGTCGGCGCGGCAGTGCGGGTGCTGAAACTTGGCGAGAACCAGAACAACAAGTTCCTGAGGCTGGTATCGCAGCACCATAAGCTGACGACAGCCCTAGGCGATCTGCGGAACGAATCCGGGCCAGTCAGCCACGGTCGGGACGGATTCCTCGCCAAGCTGTCTGTCCATCATCGGCGCTCGGCGGTCTTGTCGGCAGACGCGCTGGTGATGTTTCTGCACCAAGCCTATCTTGAGGCGCAGCGCGATCCAGTCAATTCGCGTGAGCCATGGGAACGATTCGAGGCGTTCAATCGAGAGTGTCCGGAATTTTGTGGGCGAGGCATAACATGAGAGAAAACGATCATGGATATGCCCGTGAAACACAAGAAACCATCCATCGCGGCGCAGGCGGCCGCCCGCGAGGCGCGGCTGCCCAAGCTGCCTGAGCACCTACTGGACGGCCTGGTCGAAGGCCCGATGTCAGCCATGGAGGTCGAGGACCTGATCGATGCCTTCGGCCGCGCGGTCATCGAGCGGGCCATGGGTGCGGAGATGAACGTGCACCTGGGCTACCGCCCCGGTGAGGACAAGCCCGCCGCGCAGACCGATGAGCGCAACGGCGTGAGCACCAAGACGCTGCTGACCAAGCACGGTTCGGTGCAGGTACAGCTGCCCCGAGACCGCGACGGCAGCTTCGAGCCGGTGCTCATCCCCAAGCATGAACGCCATTTCGCCGGGTTCGATGAGCGCATCATTGCCCTGTATGCCCGTGGCATGAGCGTGCGCGAGATCCAGGCTTTTCTCGCCGAGACCTATGGCACGAACGTTTCGCCCGAGCTCATCAGCGAGGTGACCAACGAGGTGATGGCCGAGACCGTCGCCTGGCAGAACCGCCCCTTGGAGCGCATGTACCCGGTCGTCTTATTTGACGCACTGCGGGTGAAGATCCGCACTGATGGTTTGGTGGTCAACAAGGCCGTCTACCTGGCCCTGGGCATCGACGCCAACGGGGAACGCGACGTGCTGGGGCTGTGGATCGAACAAACCGAGGGCTCAAAATTCTGGCTCAAGGTCTTCAATGAACTGAAAAACCGAGGCTGCCAGGACATCCTGATCGCCGTGGTGGATGGCTTAAAGGGCCTGCCCGAGGCCATTAACGCGGTCTTCCCGAAGACGACGGTGCAGACCTGCATCGTGCACCTGATGCGCAACAGCTTGGATTACGCGGGCTGGAAGGACCGTAAATTGGTCGCTGCCGCGCTCAAGCCCATCTATACCGCCGCCAACGAACAGCAGGCCCGAGAGGCCCTGCAGGCCTTCGCCGATGGCCCCTGGGGTACCCGCTACCCGACCATTGTGGCCGCCTGGGAACGGGCTTGGGAGCATGTGGTGCCGTTCTTCATCTTCCCGCCCGATATCCGGCGAGTGATCTACACCACCAACGCCATCGAGAACATGAACCGGCAGCTGCGTAAAATTATCAAGAACCGGGGCCAGTTCCCCAGCGATGAGGCGGCTGTGAAGCTGCTGTGGCTGGCGCTCAGAAACATCCTGGCCAAGCCATCCCGATCCGTTCACACTTGGAAGGCGGCGATGAACCAGTTCGCCATTCTGTTCGGTGAACGGTTCACTGAGGCCAGGGATTAACCAATGTCAAATCGCCCCGCCCACAAAAAATCTGACACTCCCGTTCAATCAACTGATCGACGCGAACGTAGGGCTGGAGTTAGTGACGGACGATGACGCCAACCCGGAACTTCGGGTTCTGCTGCCCGGCGGCGAATATCTTTCCCTCAACATTCCCGTCAGTCGCTTGCTCTATCAACTCGACCGGGATGCCTACATCGAAGCCCTGAACGCCGCGCGTGGCGTACCGGTTCCGGCTGTGGAGCCCATCGCAGAACAAGGAGAGTCGGCATGAAGTTGACTCGCATCGCCAAGCTACGGCTCCGAGTGTTCCGCGACTTTGCATGGCCAACAGAACTGCACCCATTCGCGCAGTTCAATGTCATCTATGGATGGAACGGCAGCGGGAAGACAACGCTGTCATGGCTGCTTTCGCTCGTCGAGAAGAAAACCGCGCTCCTAGAGGGTGAGGCGGCACTGGAGATCGACGGAACGACGAAGGTGGCAGGTTCCGCTTTCGGTTCGGCGCAACTGCCCCAAGTGCGCGTATTCAACCGGGATTTCATCAATGCAACCCTGTCGCAAACGGGCGGCGGCATTGCACCGATCTACTTTCTCGGCGAAGACAGCATCGAGAAGCAGGCACAGGTCGAGCAGCTCAAGAAGGAGCTTGCCACGACCGACATCAAGTTGCGGACTGCTCAGGCCGACAAGACAAGAGCAGAGTCGAAGCTGGACGATGTCTGCAAGGACAAGGCGAAGCTCATCAAGGAGCTGTTGACCACCGCAAACAGCCAGACCTACAACAACTACGACAAGCGAAATTTCAGGCGTGCCGTTGAGGCAATGGATGCGCGGCGGGCGGTGGCCGCGACTCTGACCGACGAGCAGAAAACACAGCTCCATAGCCAGAAGAATGCCCAGCCAAAGCCCCTTGTCGAGAAAGTTGTTGCGCCATCCATCGAACTTGATGCGCTGACGAATGAGGTCGGCACGCTGGTCGGTCGCTCCGTCGTCGCGCAGACGCTCGAAGAACTGACCAGCAATTCCAGGCTTGCCGCGTGGGTGCAAGAAGGGCTTCATCTGCACTCGGGCGAGCACGCCTCCGACACCGAGAGTGTCCAGAATTTTGTGGGCGAGGCATAACATGAGAGAAAACGATCATGGATATGCCCGTGAAACACAAGAAGCCATCTATTGCGGCCCAGGCGGCCGCCCGTACGGCCCGATTTCCGAAGCTGCCTGAGCATTTGCTGGACGGCCTGGTCGAAGGTCCGATGTCGGCCATGGAGGTCGAGGATCTGATTGATGCCTTTGGCAAGGCGGTGATCGAGCGGGCCATGGCTGGCGAGATGAACGCCCACCTTGGCTACCGTGCCGGCGAAGACAAGCCGGCCCAACAAGCCGACGAACGCAACGGCGTGAGCGCCAAGACGCTGTTGACCAAACACGGCTCGATGCGTGTTCAGTTGCCCCGCGACCGGGACGGTACCTTCGAGCCGGTCTTGATCCCCAAGCATGAGCGCCATTTCGCCGGGTTCGATGAACGCATCATCGCCCTGTACGCCCGAGGCATGAGCGTGCGCGAGATCCAGGCATTCCTGGCTGAGACCTATGGCACGGATGTCTCGCCCGAGCTCATCAGCGAGGTCACTGACGAGGTCATGACCGAGACGGTGGCCTGGCAGAATCGGCCCCTGGAGCGCATGTACCCGGTCGTGTTCTTCGATGCCCTGCGCGTGAAGATCCGCACCGACGGGCTGGTGGTCAACAAGGCGGTCTACCTGGCCCTGGGGATCGACGCTAACGGGGAGCGTGACGTGCTGGGGCTGTGGATTGAGCAGACCGAAGGTTCGAAGTTCTGGCTCAAGGTCTTCAACGAGCTCAAGAACCGGGGCTGCCAGGACATTCTGATTGCCGTGGTCGATGGTTTAAAGGGCCTGCCCGAGGCCATCAACGTGGTCTTCCCGAAAACGACGGTGCAGACCTGCATCGTGCATCTGATGCGCAACAGCCTGGATTACGCCGGCTGGAAGGACCGTAAGTTGGTCGCCGCCGCCCTCAAGCCCATCTATGCCGCCGCCAATGAGCAACAGGCCAGAGAGGCGCTGGCCGCCTTCGCGGCTGGCCCTTGGGGCACGAAATATCCGACGATCGTGGCCGCCTGGGAGCGGGCCTGGGAACATGTGGTGCCGTTCTTCATCTTCCCACCCGATATCCGGCGCGTGATCTATACCACGAACGCCATCGAGAACATGAATCGGCAGCTGCGTAAAATCATCAAGAACCGGGGCCAATTCCCCAGCGACGAGGCGGCCGTCAAACTCCTATGGCTGGCGCTGCGAAACGTGCTGGCCAAGCCGTCACGATCGGTTCATACGTGGAAAGCAGCCATGAATCAGTTCGCCATCCTGTTCGGTGAACGGTTCACCGAGGCGAGGGATTAAACGATGTCAAACCGCCCCGCCCACAAAAAATCTGACACTCCCCCGACACCTGCCGCTTCTGCCAGCAACCGCTTCAGGCCGCGCGTCGCGCCGCACTCGAAGCTCACTTCAACGATGCCTTCGCGGGCTTTCAGAAAGACCTGTCCGCTCTTCTCACGAAGCTGAAGGCGGCCAAGCAGGTAGTGGCCTCGCTATCGCTGCCGGATATTTCGCGTTTCTATGAGGCACTAACGTCCGAAGTGCCCCCCGCGTGCGCAATGGTGTTGACGGCTCAGTCAGAGACCCAGGCCACGCTCGATGCTCTCATCGCACGTGTCGAGACCAAGCGTGATCAGCCGTTCGCACCCACCACCACGCTGACACCTGCTACTGCAAAACCTTCCTCGATCACCGACTCAGTTGCCGCATTCAACGGGATCGTGGAGAAGCACAACCACATCTCTGCGGAGTTCACAGCGTCGGTCGATAGTGCGTGCAAGAAGCTTGAGGCCTCGTATGTCGCCGAGGCACACACCGAGTTCGTCCAGCTCTCCGGTGCTGTGAAAACCGCGACTGCCGAACTGGATGGCATCAAGGCTACGCAGGCTGGAACCCAGACGCAGATCAATGAGCTTGAACGCGCGATACTCGAACATCGCCGCCCCGCAGACGAGTTGACTGCCGAGCTATGCGCCTACCTGGGGCGCGACGAGTTGCGCTTCGAGGTGAAGGGCACTGGCTACGCGCTGACCCGCAGTGGCCAGTACGTAGCGCATTTGAGCGATGGAGAGCGCACGGCGATTGCATTCCTCTATTTCCTCAAGTCGTTGCAGGACAGAGCATTCGACTTGAAGAATGGGATTATCGTCATTGATGACCCGGTGTCGAGCCTCGATGACAACGCGCTGTTCTCGGCCTTCGGCTACATGAAGGATCGCACCAGGGAAGCCGGGCAGCTTTTCATCTTGACGCACAGCTTCTCATTTTTCCGGCTGGTGAAGAACTGGTTCCATCACCTGCCTGGGCAACGAAGGAAAAAGATCGAAGACCGGCCCGGTCGGTTCTTCCTGCTTCGTACCCGGCGTCACGCGGACGGATCGCGCACCAGCGAGTTAGGCCATCTTGATCCTCTGCTTGAGGAGTACGAATCGGAGTACCAATACCTGTTCAAGCGCGTCCACGAGGAGGCTCACCGCAATGACGTTATCCAACTGGAGCACCACTACGGTTTGCCCAACGTCGCGCGTCGGTTGATTGAGGCCTTTCTCGCATTCCGCTTCCCCGAGATGAGCGGAGATCTCGGTCCACGACTCGAGCGCGTGGATTTCGACAGCGCGAAAAAGACCCGCATCCTCCGTTTGCTCAACACGTACTCACATGCTGGCGCGATCGCTGATCCGGGGCACGATCTTTCTCTACTTGCAGAAACCCAACCCGTGTTGCGCGACACACTCGAAATGATGATGGCTGTCGACCGTGAGCATTACGTCGGGCTGTTGAAGCTGGTGGCTATTCAGCCCAGCGATGAACAAGGAGAACTGTAATGGCGTTCCTGTCAGAGGCAGCCGTGGAGCTGGCGCTGCTGGAGCAGTTGCGAGGGTTGGGCTATGCGATTGCTTCGGACGACGTTATCGGCCCGGACGGCAGCGCGCCGGAACGCGACAGCCACGATGTCGTCATCCTGAGAAAGCGGCTGGAGGATGCCGTACTGCGGCTCAATCCTCAGCTTCCGCCGGAAGCGCGGGCGGATGCCATCCGCAAGCTCACCCAATCCGTCTTTCCCGCTCTGCTGGAAGAGAACCGTCGCATCCACGCGCTACTGACCGAAGGCGCAGATGTTGAATACTACGGCGACGACGGCGTGCTGACAGCGGGCAAGGTTCAGCTTCTGGACTTCGATTCGCCTGAACGCAACGACTGGCTGGCGGTGCAGCAGTTCGTGGTCATCAACGGCCAGGTCAACCGCAGGCCGGACGTCGTGCTGTTCGTCAACGGCCTGCCGCTGGCGGTGATCGAACTCAAGGCGCCGGGCAGCGCGGGCGCGCACCTGGCTGGCGCGTTCAATCAACTGCAAACCTACAAGCAGCAAGTTCCGGCACTGTTTCACACCAATGCGCTGCTGGTGACGAGCGACGGCATCACAGCGCGGGTGGGTTCGTCGTCTGCCGACCTGGAACGCTTCATGCCGTGGCGCACCACGGATGGCAAGTCCATTCTGGAAAAGGGCCTGCCAGAACTGCCGACGCTGATCGAGGGCGTATTCGAGCAGCAGCGGTTCCTCGATCTGCTGAGCCACTTCACCGTGTTCGGCGAAACCGGCAGCGGCCTGGCGAAGATCGTGGCGGGCTATCACCAGTACCACGCGGTCAACCGCGCCATCGAGTCCACGATTCGCGCCTCCGACCCACGGCACGGCGTAGCCGAGGAACCGGCATCCTACGGGCTGCCCAGTGTGGCGACGCAGCCCCAGGGCGACAGGCGCGCGGGGGTGATCTGGCATACGCAAGGTTCCGGCAAGAGTCTGCTGATGGCGTTCTACGCCGGGCGACTGGTGAAACACCCGGCGATGGAGAACCCGACGCTTGTCGTGCTGACCGACCGCAACGACCTGGACGACCAGTTGTTCGCCACCTTTTCCATGTGCCGCGACCTGATCCGCCAGACGCCGGTGCAGGCCGAAAGCCGCGAACATTTGCAGCAACTTCTGGCTCGGGCTTCGGGCGGCGTGATCTTCACCACCTTGCAGAAGTTTGGAGAAGTGAATGAGCCGCTGACCACACGCCGCAACGTGGTGGTCATCGCCGACGAAGCGCACCGTTCGCAATATGGCTTTCGTGCCAAAGTGGATGCCAAGACCGGCGAATTCTCCTACGGATTCGCCAAGCACATGCGCGATGCGCTGCCCAATGCCTCCTTCATCGGCTTCACGGGCACGCCCATCGAGGCCACCGACGTGAACACCCCGGCGGTGTTCGGCAATTACATCGACATCTACGACATCAGCCGCGCGGTGGAGGACGGCGCGACTGTGCCGATCTACTACGAATCGCGGCTGGCGCGCATTGAACTGGACGAGGACGAGAAGCCCAAGCTCGATGCTGAGGTGGAAGCACTGACTGAGGACGAGGCGGTCACCGAACAGGAAAAGCTGAAGGCGAAATGGGCGACCGTCGAACAACTGGTCGGCAGCGAAAAGCGCGTCGCGCTGGTGGCGAAGGACTTGGTGGCGCACTTCGAAGACAGGCTGGCAGCGCTAGATGGCAAGGCGATGGTAGTGTGCATGAGCCGCCGCATCTGCGTGGCGCTGTACGACGAGATCGTCAAGTTGCGGCCGGACTGGCACAGCACCGATGACAATGCCGGGGCTATCAAGATCGTGATGACGGGCGCGGCAAGCGACCCGCCCGCATGGCAGCAGCATATCGGCAACAAGACGCGACGCGACCTACTCGCCAAGCGCGCCCGCGATGCCAAAGACCCGCTCAAGCTGGTCATCGTGCGCGATATGTGGCTGACCGGCTTCGACGCCCCGTGCATGCACACGATGTATGTGGACAAGCCGATGCAGGGCCACGGGCTCATGCAAGCCATCGCTCGCGTTAATCGTGTGTTCCGTGACAAGCCTGCGGGTCTAATCGTGGACTACATCGGCATTGCTCAGAGTTTGAAGTCGGCACTGGCGCAGTATTCGGCGCGCGACCAGGAAACCACGGGCGTCGATGAAGCCCAGGCTGTGGCCGTGCTGCTGGAGAAGTACGAAGTGGTGCATGACATGTACCACGGCTTCGATTACGCAACGGCTCTGAACGGCACACCTCAGCAACGTCTGACGATGATGGCCGGAGCCATCGAGTGGATTCTGGGTAAGCAACAACAATGGGCGGCGGCGGAGACCACTGAGGAAGGCAAGAAGAACGCTCAGCGGCGTTATCAGGACTCCGTGCTGGCCTTGTCGAAGGCGTATTCGCTGGCATCGGCCTCCGACGAGGCGCGCGGCATCCGCGAGGAAGTCGGCTTCTTCCAAGCTATTCGCGCCGCACTGGTCAAGTCGAGTACTGGCTCCGGTGTGACCTCGCAGGAGCGTGACTTCGCCATCCAGCAGATCGTCAGCCGTGCTGTGGTCAGCACCGAGATCGTGGACATCCTGAAAGCGGCAGGCATACAGTCGCCGGACATTTCCATTCTGTCCGACGAGTTTCTTGCCGAAGTGCAGCAGATGCAGAAGAAGAACCTTGCGCTTGAAGCCCTGCGCAAGCTCATCAACGATGGCATCCGTTCGCGTAGCAAGGCCAACATTGTCGAAACGCGGACCTTCTCGGAACGGCTGGAGCAGGCCGTTGCGCGCTACCACGCTAACGCCATCACCACCGCCGAGGTGTTGCAGCAGCTCATCCAGTTGGCGAAAGACATTCGAGCGGCGCGACAGCGCGGAGAGGAGTCCGGGCTCAGCGACGAAGAAATCGCCTTTTATGACGCGCTGGCTGAAAATGAGTCGGCAGTACAAGTAATTGGCGATGACAATCTCAAAGTAATCGCCCATGAATTGCTGGTCAGCCTGAAAAGCAATGTCTCGGTTGACTGGGCACATCGCGATTCGGCGCGCGCCCGGATGCGCGTGTTGGTCAAGCGTATCTTGCGCAAGTATGGCTATCCGCCTGATTTGCAGGATGCCGCCGTCCAGACAGTGTTGCAGCAGGCGGAAGCACTGTCGGCCGGGTGGGTTTAGGGAGCAGATGGATGACGGATCTTCCTGCTCTCCTGCAAATTTCGCACGGGTATTGCTCATGACCGATCAACTTCAGCCTCTACCCGGCGAATTCCTGCTCTACGAGACCGAAGACGGACGTACCCGCGTCGAATGCCGCTTCGTGGCCGATACGTTGTGGCTGGCGCAGGCGGGCATGGCCGAGCTGTTCCAGACCAGCAAGCAGAACGTCGCCAAGCACCTGAAGGCGATCTTTGCCGAGGGGGAGTTGCGGCCCGAGGCAGTTGTCAACCAATGGTTGACAACTGCCTCTGACGGCAAGAACTACCGGGTGGCTTACTACAGCTTGGAAGCGATTCTGGCGGTCGGCTACCGGGTGCGCTCGCCACGCGGCACCCAATTCCGCCGCTGGGCTACGGAGCGCCTGGCTGAGTACCTGGTCAAGGGATTCACGCTGGACGACGAACGCCTGAAGAATCCGCCCGTCGCCGGTTCCGCCGTTCCCGACCGTTTCGACGAGCTGCTCGAACGTATCCGCGACATCCGGGCCAGCGAACGCCGGATGTACCTGCGAGTGCGCGAGATATTTTCGATGGCAGCGGACTATTCGCCCACGCTGCCGGAAACCACCCAGTTCTTCCGCTTTATCCAGAACAAGCTGCACTTCGCCGTCACAGGCAAGACCGCCGCCGAACTGATTGCCGAGCGTGCCGACAGCCGACAGCCCAACATGGGGCTGACGACCTGGAAATCCGGCAGCGTACAGAAGGCCGATGTGACCGTTGCCAAGAACTACCTGCGGGAATCGGAAATCAGCGAACTCAACCGCATCGTCACGATGTGGCTGGACTTTGCCGAGGATCAGGCTCGTCGGCGCAAGGAGGTGTTCCTGAAGGACTGGGCGGAGCGGCTCGATGCCTTCCTGACCTTCAACGAACGCGATGTGCTCACCGGCGCAGGCCGCATCTCCAAGAAGCAGGCCGACGCCCACGCTGAGAACCAATATGAGCAATTCGCCGTCCAGCGGCGGGCCTTGTTGGAGGCCGAAGGTGCAGATGCCAATGTGCGAGCGTTGGAGGACGCCGCCAAGGCGCTGCCCAAGCCGGGCAAAAGCAGCAGGAAGAGAAAATGAATTGCCGGGCTTGGCCCGGCCAAAGGGAAGATGAAAAGGCGATAAGGGAATGGTGCCCGAGGGACAATGGCCCTACCCGGAAAAGGAAAAGGCCACCGTCACGTCTAGCCGGCACCGATCACCAGATTCCCCGACGGCGCCAGCCTGTCGATGTAGTCCGACCACGCTTGCAACATCTCCCGCCGCTGTTCGGCGTACTCGGCCCTGTTGTAGACGCCTCGCACGCCGCCGATGGTGTGGTTCAGCGCCTTTTCCACCACATCCGAAGGCCAGCCCTGCTCGTGCAGCAGCGTCGATGCGGTGCGCCGCAGATCGTGGATGGTGAAGGCGGGGATCTCCTGCCCCTGCAATGACACCTTCAGCGCCTGGTTCAGCGCGTTGCTGGCGAAGGGCTTGGCCAGGGCGCCACGGCCCGGCAACACCCAGACGCTGCTGCTGGCCAGCGGCTTGAGTTCCTTGAACAGCGTCTGCGCTTGGGTGGACAGATAGACGATGTGCGGTTTGCCGGTCTTGGAGTTCTCGACCGGGATGTGCCATTCGCCTTCGTCCAGATGCACGTCCTTCCACTGCGCCAGCATCAGCTCCGACTTGCGCACCAGGGTCATCAGGATCAACTGGAAGGCAATCTTGAACTGGCGGCGGATGTTGGAGGTCTGCATGGCGCGCAGGAACTGCCGGATTTCGTCCGGCGTCAGCGCCCGGTCGCGGGCGGCGGCGCGGTAGACGTGCCGCATGGGCAGGGCCATGACCGGGTTGGCCTGGATCAGGCCGCAGGTCAGCGCGTAGTCGAACATGCGCTTGAGCAGGCCGCGCACCTGGCCGGCGGCGGCATCGAAGCCTTGCTCCTTCTTGCGCCAGATGACGCTGCGCACGTCCTCAGCGGTGATGTCCCTGATCGGCTTGCTGCCGATGTGCGGCAGGATGTCCTTTTCCAGGTAGCGGCGCGGCATGGTCACGTTCTTGCGGTCGCGTGACTGGATGTCCTTGAAGAAGCGTTCGGCGAAGTCGGCCACGGTGGCGTCTTCTGCGCCGGCCACCTTCTCCTGCTGCTTCTTCTTTGCCGGTGACTCCCCCATCGCCACCTGGTGGGCCGCCTCGTCCCGCTTCAGGCGCGCGTTCTTCAGCGTCAGCGCCGGGTACTTGCCCAGCGTCAGCTTCTCGTACTTGCCATTCAACCGGTAGCGGTAGCGCCAGACGACGCCTCCGGTCGGGAAGACCTCCACATACAGCCCCCGGTCGTCGGTGACCGTATAGGTCTTGTCCCTGGGCTTGAGTGCCTTGAGCGCAGTGTCGGTCAGTGCCATCTCATCCTCCGTATGTCCAAGCAGAGGGATGGAGAGCAAGAATCCCGCTACTTGGTACCAAACTTGGACATATCAGTGAGTGGCTTCGACTGTATCACCGAACTTGTCAGTAGACAAAAATTCCTTTATCTACGCTAACTTAAAGTCATTCTGAAGACGTCAGTGGATGTCCTTGGACATCGATTCACTTCCCAATACAAAACCGCGAGAAAATCTCTCCCAGCAAATCATCGCTGGTGAACTGTCCGGTGATCTCGCACAGCGCCTCATGCGCCAGCCGCAGTTCCTCCGCGAACAGGTCCAGCACCTGGTCGCTGTGCGACGCATGTTCACGCGCCAACAGCAGATGCTCACGGGTGGCTTCCAGCGCCCGCACATGGCGTTCGCGAGCCAGCCAGGGGGACTCGGCCCCGGGTGTCCAGCCGGCGATCCGCAGCAGCCGGGCACGCAGGGCGTCCAGCCCCGCGCCCGTATGGGCGGAAATCCGCAACACCTCGGCATGTCCGGCCCCGCCAGAGGCCAGGACTCCAGCTGGAACACGGGCCGGATCACCCAACGCAGCGGTGTGATCCCCAATCAAATCCACCTTGTTCAACACCCGCAGCACCGGCGTCCCCGCCGGCAGGCGCCGCACGATCTCCGCATCCAGCGGATCATCCGGATGCCGCGCATCCTGCAGGTGCAGGATCACCTGCGCCCGGGCGATTTCCGCCCAGCTGCGCTCGATACCGATGCGCTCGACCGTGTCCTCGGTTTCCCGCAAGCCCGCCGTATCCACGATATGCAGCGGGATGCCGTCGATATGAATCTGCTGGATCACCCGGTCGCGCGTCGTGCCCGCGATGGGCGTCACGATGGCTACGTCCTCGCCCGCCAGCGCATTCAGCAGACTAGATTTACCCACGTTCGGCTGCCCCGCCAGCACCACGTGCAGGCCTTCGCGCAGCACCAACCCCTGGCGGGCCGTGCGCAAGACGCCATCCAGCGTCGCCGTCACGGCATCCAGGCGATCGGCCGCCTGGTACTTTTCCAGAAAATCGATCTCCTCTTCCGGAAAATCCAGCGTTGCCTCGACCAGCATGCGCAGCTGCACGATCCGTTCGCTCAGCGCATCGATCTCGGCGGAGAACACCCCCGACAACGATGCCATGGCGCTACGCGCCGCCGCCGCCGAACTGGCCTCGATCAGATCCGCCACCGCTTCCGCCTGCGCCAGGTCCAGCCGCTCGTTCAGAAACGCGCGCTGCGTGAATTCCCCCGGCTGCGCCAGCCGCAAGCCAATGGCCGCCCCACGCGCCAGACAGTCTTCCAGCACGCGCCGTAGCACGGCAGGCCCGCCATGCCCCTGCAACTCCAGCACGTCCTCGCCGGTGTACGAATGCGGTCCGGGGAAGAACAGCGCCAGCCCCTCGTCCAGCACCTCACCCTGCCCATCCCGGAACGGCAGATAGTGCGCATGGCGCGCCCGCAGCGCCTGCCCGCAGAGCGACTGCGCCCAGGCCAGCAGATCCGGCCCCGACACGCGGACCACCCCGATCCCGCCCCGGCCCGGGGCGGTGGCAATGGCAATGATGGGATCGGTGGACAGTGCGCTCATTTCGGAAAATGTGAAGAAATCAGATGAACAGGCAGTGCGACACGATCGAGGCACTGCGGAAATGATCCATTCGCATGATATCGGGAAATCACGCCAGACATGACTCGACGGCGTCGGCCTCTGGTCCACCAGCGCCAGGGCGCGCTGGATGAAGGTGCCTGGGCTCGCCAGCCGGTGGCCCTTCGGGCTTCCCGGATCTGCCTCGTCCAGGCGGACGGCGGGCAAACTCGGCGCTTCGCGCCTCAGACAGTGCCCGCCGACTTCCTCCGCCTTCCCTTCGGCAGCATCCGGCACCGGCCGACTGCTCGCCCAGGCACCTTCATCCAGCGCGCCCCTCAAGAACCCAACAAACTCAAGCCGCAAAAAAGAAACGGCGCCCCAGAAAGAGCGCCGTCCGATCACATCAGCAGAATCGCTCAGCTCGACGCCGACGCCGCCTTTTCTCGATCCAGCCGGCGCATGATCACCCGCTGCTGAATGATCGACACCGTATTGTTCACGCACCAGTACAGCACCAACCCCGCCGGGAACAGGAACATCATCCCCCCGAACACCAGCGGCATGATCATCATGATCTTCGCCTGCGTCGGATCCGGCGGCGTCGGATTCAGCTTGATCTGCAGGAACATCGTCAGCATCATGAAGGCCGGCAGAATGAACCACGGATCGGCCACCGACAAGTCATGGATCCACAGAATCCACGGCGCGCCGCGCATTTCAACGCTGCCCAGCAACACCCAGTACAACGCGATGAACACCGGAATCTGCACCACCATCGGCAAACATCCCCCCAGGGGATTGATCTTCTCCGTGCGGTACATCTCCATCATCGCCGCGTTCAGCTTCGCCTTGTCGTCGCCAAACTTTTCCTTCAGGTGCTGCATGCGCGGCGACACCAGCTTCATCTTCGCCATCGAGCGGTAGCTGGCCGCCGACAGCGGGTAGAACACCAGCTTGATCAGCAGCGTCAGCAGCACGATCGTCCAGCCCCAGTTGCCCACCAGACTGTGCAGCCAGATCATGAACTTGAACATCGGCTTGGCGATGATCGTCACCCAGCCGTAATCGACCACCACGTCCAGCCCCGGTGCGACAGCGCTCATCGCCAGCTGGTCCTGCGGACCGACCCACAACTGCGACTCCACCGATTTTTGCGCGCCCGGCGCGATCGACCCCACTGCCTCGATCGAGCGGACCGCGAACAGCCCGTCCGGCAGCGCCAGCGCCTGGTTGGTGCGCACCACGCCCTGCTTCGGCACCCAGGCCGAGGCGAAGTAATGCTGCACGATCCCGATCCAGCCATTGTCGGCCTGCGTGATGTAGCTGGCCTTGCCCTTGGTGATCTCGTCGAACTTGACCTTCTGGAACTTGTCTTCCGCCGAATAGACAGCCGCGCCGGTGAAGGTGCTGTAGAAGCCCGTCGTATTGGACGGTTCGTGGCCATCGCGCGTCAGCTGCAGATACAGCGACGGGTCGATCGGCTGATCCCCGAGGTTGTAGATATCGTTGCGCACGCGGATGTCATAGCTGCCCTGGGTCAGGATGAAGGTCTTCACCACCCGGACCTGATCGGACGTTGCCTCGAACGAGACCTCGGTCGTGTTGCCCTTGACCACAGGCCCCGAGCCCACCAGCGTGAACGGCGTCAGGTGCGTTGGGTAGGTGGCGCCCGCGGGCGCGCCCACCAGACCGGTCTGGGCCACATACATGTCGCCCGGCTGATCATTCAACAAGTACATCGCGCCATGCGCGTCCTTGGGCGGCGCCTTACCCATCAGGCCCTTGAACCAGGGCAGGATGCCGGTGGTGGCCTCTTGGTTTCTGTATCCCAGCAGGTCAGCCTGGACCAGCTGCGCGCCCAGCGTATCGAACGTCAGGTCAAAGACGTCGGTCTTGACGTGAACCTTCTGTCCCGCCGCCAACGCGGCTGGCGCGCCCACCCCACCCGGAGCATTCTGGGCGGCACCGGCAGGTACTGTCGTCGAGCCGGACGGATGCGGCGCCGGCGTCGGCGCGCTGGCCGTCTTGGCCTTCTCGGCAGCCGGCGGCGTCAGGGAAAACAGGGACGGCTGACCCTGATACACCTGCCAGTTGTTCCACAACAGCAGGAGCGAAAAAGAAAAGATCATCCAGAGGATGGTGCGTCGAATGTCCATTGGCGCCTGTTTTTTCGGATAGGGTCGGAGCAAAAGCTCACCAGTTTAACGTAGGGATGCTGACACGGACTTGATCGGCGGTCAGCCGCGCGTCATGGCATGTCAGTGGTCATGCGAATGCCGTCCCGCCGGCGGCACCGGATCGTGCCCCCCAGGGCAGCCGGGGTGGCATCGGGCAATCCGACGGATGCCAAGCCAGACGCCCCGCAACACACCATGGGTTTCGATCGCCTCGATCGTGTAGGCAGAACAGGTCGGCGTGAACCGGCACTGCTGGCCCACCCAGGGGCTGAGGAAATACCGATAGAACCGGATCGGGGCAATGAACAAGGATCGGATCAGCATTTGGCAATCCTGCCCAGCAAAGCGTCCGCCTCGGCCCGGACCTGGCGCTTGAGCGCGGTCAGGCTGGCGGGTGCCGGACGGTTCACCAAGCGAAAGACCAGGTCGCCCGCCGGCAAAGTCTGCCGATGCAGGCGGAAGGCCTCGCGCAGGACCCGCTTGATGGCATTGCGGGTGACAGCCAGCGGTGCGTGACGTTTAGGCACGATCAGACCCAGCCTGGCACCCTGGCTGGCGGGTTCACGAGGGCTCGACACCACGAACAAAGCCCCTCGGGCGATACGCCGCCCCTTCAGGGCCGCCGCGTATTCCGAGGGGCGATGCAGCCGGGCCGCCGAAGGAAAATCGGAGGGCATGGCAGTCAGATCCGAGACCGGATCCAGGATCCGGCTCTGGGGATGGCAATCAGACGGCCAGGCGCTTGCGACCCTTGGCGCGACGAGCGCTCAGGACGGCGCGGCCGGCACGCGTTTTCATGCGGACACGAAACCCATGGGTACGCTTGCGGCGGGTAACAGAAGGCTGGAAAGTGCGTTTCATGGCGAATCCAAAAGAGCTTTTGGTAAAAGTAGCTGGGTGAAACCTGGGCTGAAACCCGGATCAACACCGCAAAGGGCTCGATCGTCGGGCGTCATCACGGATGGATCATCCAGACCCAATTCACCCTAAGCATCGAAAAGCCCACTATTTCAACAAATTTTTGACGTGTCGTCAATCACTTGGCGACTTATCCCCGTTTGCGTGACCCAAACGACGCGCCGGCCTGTGGATAACTCACCACGGGACAGGGTAGAATCGAGGTTTCGCACGATGACCGTTATGAATGAATTCTGGCAGGCCTGTCTCCAGCGGCTGGAACAGGAACTTCCCCCCCAACAGATCAGCGCCTGGATCAAACCGCTGGTTCCGCTCGGCTACGACGAGGAACTCGCGATCCTGAGAATCGGCGCGCCCAATCGCTTCAAGCTCGACTGGGTCCGCAAGAACTTCGCCACCCGCCTCGAAACCCTGGCCGCCGACTGGTTCTCCCAGGCGGTACAGGTGCAGTTCGAACTGGCCGCCACGCCGGCGCGGCCGGCACCGGCACCGGCACCCGCACCCGGCCGGCTGGCCGCTACATCGACCGCCCCCTCGACCACCGTCCCGAGCCCTGCTCCGGTGGCCACGCCGTCGCCTGTCCACACGGCCACCGACGAGGCCATCCAGGATCGCTCACGCCTGAATCTGGACCTGACCTTCGACAACTTCGTGATCGGCAAGGCCAACCAGCTGGCCCGCGCAGCCGCCATGCAGGTGGCCGAGAACCCCGGTGTGTCCTACAACCCGCTGTTTCTGTATGGCGGCGTGGGCCTGGGCAAGACCCACCTGATCCACGCCATCGGCAATGCCTTGCTGGCCGGCGGCAACAGCCCCCGCATCCGCTACGTCCACGCCGACCAGTACGTCTCTGACGTGGTCAAGGCCTACCAGCGCCGCGCCTTCGACGACTTCAAGCGCTTCTACCATTCGCTGGATCTGCTGCTGATCGACGATATCCAGTTCTTCGCCGGCAAGAACCGCACCCAGGAAGAATTCTTCTACGCCTTCGAGGCCATGGTCGCACAGCGCAAGCAGATCATCATTACCTCGGATACCTACCCCAAAGAACTGGCGAACATCGACAGCCGGCTGATTTCCCGGTTCGATTCGGGCCTGACCGTCGCCATCGAGCCGCCTGAACTGGAAATGCGCGTGGCCATCCTGCTGCGCAAGGCGCAGACCGAAGGCATCACCATGCCCGAGGAAGTCGCCTTCTTCATCGCCAAACACCTGCGCAGCAACGTGCGCGAACTCGAAGGCGCCCTGCGCAAGGTCTCGGCCTATGCACGCTTCCACGGCCGGGAAGTCCTGACCGTCGAGGTCTGCAAAGAAGCCCTGAAGGACCTGCTGTCGGTCTCCAATAGCCAGATCACGGTCGAGAACATCCAGAAGACGGTTGCCGACTTCTATAAAATCAAGGTCGCCGACATGTATTCGAAACGTCGGCCTGCCAATATTGCATTGCCGCGCCAGATCGCCATGTACCTGGCCAAGGAACTGACTCAGAAAAGCCTGCCGGAAATCGGCGACCTGTTTGGCGGGCGCGATCACACCACCGTGCTGCATGCGGTGCGCAAGATCACCGATCTGCGGGGAAAGCAGACCGAACTGAATCACGCACTTCACGTACTCGAGCAAACCCTCAAAGGATAAAAACATGCTACTGATACAAGCAACCCGCGATGCCGTGCTCAAGCCCCTGACAACCGTGGTGGGGATCGTCGAACGGCGCAACACCTTGCCGATCCTGGCCAACGTGCTGATCCGCAAGCAAGGCAACCGGGTGGACTTCGTGGCCAACGACCTGGAAGTTCAGATCACCACGCAGGCTGACTTCGGGGTGGGCGACGACACGCAGTCCACCACCGTCGCAGCCCGCAAGTTCCTGGACATTCTGCGCGCCCTGCCGGACTTCGGCGACGTCCGGCTGTCCCTGGACGAGGCCAAGCTCTCCGTCCAGGCCGGCCGCAGCCGCTTCGCCCTGCAGACCCTGAGCGCCGCCGACTACCCCACGGTATCCCAGGCCGAACAGTGGAACGCATCCTTTTCCATGCCGCAAAAGGACCTGAAGCACCTGTTCAACATGGTGCACTTCTCCATGGCGCAGCAGGACATCCGCTACTACCTGAATGGCCTGCTGCTGGTGCTGGAACCCGGCCTGGTGCGCGCCGTCGCCACCGACGGCCACCGTCTGGCGCACAGTGGCGTGGCCGTCGAGGGGCTGGATGCGCAGCTCGACGCGATCATCCCGCGCAAGACCATCCATGAAATGCAGCGCCTGCTGGCCGATGACGACACCCCGGTGCGCATCGACCTCGCGGCCGGCCAGATCCGTTTCCAGTTCGGTCAGATCGAGCTCGTCTCCAAACTGGTCGAAGGCAAGTTCCCCGACTATCGCCGCGTCATCCCCAGCGGCTACACGCGCCATATCCTGATCTCCCGCGAATCGTTGCAGGCCAGCCTGCAACGCGCCGCCATCCTGACCACCGACAAGCTCAAGGGCGTGCGCCTGCAACTGGGCGACAACCTGCTGCGCATCTCCTCGTCCAACGCCGAACAGGAAGAAGCCCGCGAGGAACTCGAGGTCGACTACGCCCAGGAACCTCTGGACGTGGCCTTCAACGTCAGCTATCTGCTGGATGTGCTGGCCAACGTCAAGACAGACAACATCCGCTGGTCGGTGCAGCCCGACGTCAATGCCTCGGTGCTGATCACCCTGCCCGACGACGACGAATTCAAATACGTCGTCATGCCGATGCGCATCTGATCGCACCTGCGCCCCACGGACTCAATGACAGGATTTTCATGACAGAACCCACTACCCCGAATACACCGTCCTCCGGCTACGGCGCCGATTCGATCAAGATGCTCAAGGGCCTGGAGGCGGTCCGCAAGCGCCCCGGCATGTACATCGGCGACACTTCCGACGGCACCGGACTGCACCACATGGTCTTCGAGGTGGTGGACAACGCCATCGACGAGGCACTGGCCGGCTACTGCGACGACATCGTCGTCGCCATCCACGCGGACAACAGCATCTCCGTCACGGACAACGGCCGCGGCATCCCGACCGCCATCCACAAGGACGACGAGCAGCACCGCAGCGCGGCCGAAATCGTCATGACCGAACTGCACGCCGGCGGCAAATTCGATCAGAATTCCTACAAGGTGTCCGGCGGTTTGCACGGCGTGGGGGTTTCCTGCGTCAACGCCCTGTCCGAATGGCTGCGCCTGACCATTTGGCGCAATGGCGAGGAATACCAGATGGAATTCCACCGCGGCGACCGGGTCGCCCCGCTGGCCGTCACCGGGAAATCCGACCGCACCGGCACCCGGGTCCAGTACCTGGCCGATTCGGAAATCTTCAACAACATCGACTACGTCTACGAAATCCTGGCCCGGCGCCTGCGCGAACTGTCCTTCCTGAACAATGGCGTGAAGATCCGCCTGGTGGACGAGCGCACCGGCCAGGACGAAAACCTGGCCTTCCTGGGCGGGGTCAAGGGCTTCGTCCAGTACATCAACCGCGCCAAGACCGTCCTGCACGACAACGTCTTCGCCGTCTCTACAGAATCCGACGCCGGCGGCGTGCGCGTGGGCGTCGAAGTCGCCATGCAATGGAACGACAGCTACGCCGAAACCGTGCTGTGCTTCACCAACAACATCCCGCAACGCGACGGCGGCACCCACCTGACGGGTCTGCGCGCCGCCATGACCCGGGTGCTGAACAAATACATCACCGACAACGAACTGGCCAAGAAAGCCAAGGTCGACACCACCGGTGACGACATGCGCGAAGGCCTGGCCTGCGTGCTGTCGGTCAAGGTCCCCGAACCGAAATTCAGCAGCCAAACCAAGGACAAGCTCGTCTCCAGCGAGGTGCGCCCGGCTGTCGAGGACGCCGTCAGCCGCACCCTGGAAACCTGGCTGCTGGAAAATCCCAACGACGCCCGTGCCCTGTGCGGGAAGATCGTGGAAGCCGCCCGCGCTCGCGAGGCCGCCCGCAAGGCGCGTGAAATGACACGCCGCAAGAGCATCCTGGAAGGCGCCGGCCTGCCCGGCAAACTGGCCGACTGCCAGGAAAAAGATCCCGCGCTGTGCGAACTCTACCTCGTCGAGGGTGACTCGGCCGGGGGTTCCGCCAAGCAGGGCCGCGACCGCAAGTTCCAGGCCATCCTGCCGCTGCGCGGCAAGGTCCTGAACGTGGAAAAGGCACGCTTCGACCGGCTGCTGTCCAGCGAACAGATCACCACCTTGATCACGGCCCTGGGCACCAGCATCGGCCCCGACTTCAACGTCGACAAGCTGCGCTATCACCGCATCATCATCATGACCGACGCGGACGTGGACGGCGCGCACATCCGCACCCTGCTGCTGACGCTGTTCTACCGCCAGATGCCCGCGCTGATCGAGCGCGGCTACGTCTACATCGCCCAGCCCCCCCTCTACAAGGTCAAGGTTGGCCGCGACGAACGCTACCTGAAGGATGACGCCGAGGAAGCCCAGTTCATGCTGCAGCTGGCCCTGAAGGACACCGAACTCGTGCCCCGCGCCGGCGCCACACCGATCCGCGACGACGCCCTGATGGACCTGGCCCGTCAGTACGTCCTGGCCGACAGCGTCATTGCGCGCCTGTCACGCACACTCGACACCGAGGCCCTGTCGGCCATGGCCGAAGGCGTGCAGATCAGCCTGGCCGACGAGCCGGCAGCCCGCGCCAGCGCCGCCGCGCTGGAACAAGCGCTGCACGACCCGGCCGACCCCCATGGCGTGCACGTCGAAGCCCAATTCGACGACACCGACGAGAGCTGGCGCCTGGCCGTCATCCGCCCGCACTTCGGCAACATGCGCGTCAGCGTATTCGATCGCAGCTTCGTGCGCGGCGGCGACTATGCCGTCCTGGCCCGCACCGCCAAGACCTTCATGGGCCTGCTGGGCGAAGGCGCCGTCGTGCGTCGCGGCACTGGCGACAAACTGAAGGAAAAACCCGTGGCGGATTTCCGCGAGATCATGCGATGGCTACGCGGCGAAGCCGAGCGCGGCATCAGCAAACAGCGCTACAAGGGTCTGGGCGAAATGAACCCCGGGCAGCTGTGGGAAACCACCATGGACCCCACCGTGCGCCGCCTGCTGCGCGTCCAGATCGAGGACGCCATCGCCGCCGACGAGATCTTCGTCACGCTGATGGGCGACAACGTCGAACCGCGCCGCGCCTTCATCGAAGCGCATGCGCTGCAGGCGGGAAATATCGACGTATAAGGTTTGTTAGTTTTCGGAAAAGTTGGCCAAGTGTTGCGAGAAAAGTTGGCCAGTCATAGGAGCAGAAAAAATGGCCGCTTGATCAGCGGTCATTTTTTCATCGAAGCGATGCTCATCGCCCCCTATTGAGGAGGACCGCTCATGCGCAATACCACTGGCCCGACCACCACTTCAACAACACTCCCTCACGCCGAATTAGTGCTCTATGCGACTGAAGATGGCTCGGCGCAGTTCTTCTTGCGTGCCGAGGACCGTACTGTCTGGCTCAGCCAAGCTGAACTAGCTGAGCTGTTCCAGACTTCCGTCCAAAACATCAACATTCACATAAAAAACGTGCTTGAAGAGGGGGAGTTAAAAGAAGTTCGAACTATTAAAGATGACTTAATAGTTCGACCCGAAGGCAGCCGCCAGGTTCGTCGAACGGTCAAACTTTACAACCTTGACATGATCCTTGCCATTGGTTATCGGGTTAAGTCACCCCGCGGTACGCAGTTCCGCCAGTGGGCCACCACTCATCTCAAGGAATATCTGATCAAGGGCTTCGTCATGGATGACGAACGCCTGAAGGGTAGCGAACGTTGGGACTACTTTGACGAGCTACTCCAGCGCATCCGCGACATACGTTCATCGGAAAAGCGCTTCTACCAAAAAGTGCGCGATCTATTTGCGCTGTCGGTAGATTACGCGGACGACGGCGAGGTCACTGGCCTCTTCTTCGCCGAGGTACAGAACAAGATGTTCTTCGCCGTGACTGGCCACACCGCCGCCGAATTGATCGTGCAGCGCGCCGACCCAACCCAACCGAATATGGCGCTCACCTCATGGAAAGGTGGCCGTGTGCGCAAAGGCGATGTGACCGTGGCCAAAAACTACTTGAACGCTGAAGAACTGGACCAACTCAACCGTATCGTCAGCATGTTCCTGGATTTTGCCGAACTTCGTGCCATGCAGCGTAAAGATCTACACATGGCCGACTGGCGAGCCTATGTGAACAGCTTCATGACCTTCAATGAACAGCCTGTACTGCGGGGTTCGGGCCGTATGAGCCATCAGGCCATGACGACGATTGCGCACGAGCGTTACGAGCAGTTCGATTCGGCGCGACGCCATACAGAAGCGCTGGAGGCCGATCTGGCAGAAATGCGGGAACTGGAGCAGGTCGAAAAGCAATTGAGTGGCAGACGTAAGAAAAGTAAGTGACTTCCTCTCCTCCCAAGGTCGTGAATGCCAAGCCTACTTCTGTCTCGCTCTACGAACGCAAAGGATTCAGCTGGATGGGGCCAATTATTGCCGGCGAACATACCCTCGGCGATGAGCGCCTTGACGGTGCCGGCCACATCCTCAATCGGCACGTTCGGACCCACGCGATGCGGATACAACAGATCGATCGTTTCGACACCAACCCTACACGTTGCCGTCCTTGAGCGAGGTGACAAGTTCCTTGATGTGCGGTTGCTCGGCGGCGTTATGCTGATCCTGGGTGCTTTGCCGCGCAGGATCGCCGGGCTGCGAATATCCGGTGTTCCTCGCGGTTGCCGCCCTGGCACTGATCCTACTGGGCCATGGCGGCGCCGGCGCAATCAGGCCCTCTTTGCGCAAATGATTTTTTGGAGATCGATATGAAAGTTGCCTTGATCGGCGTCACGGGCCGCGTCGGCTCGCGTCTGCTCGCCGAACTTTTACGGCGCGGGCACCAGGTCACGGGCATTGCCCGCGACGTCAGTAAAATCCCCCGCCAGCCGGAACTGGTGCTGGAGAACGCCGATGCCAATCAGCCAGACCAACTGGTGCCCTTGTTGAAAGGCTGCGATGCGGTGTTCAGCGCCCTGAAGTTCGCCACGGCCGATGCTGTGACGCTGATTGCCGCCGTGAAGCAGGCAGCAGTCCCCCGCCTGCTGGTGGTGGGCGGTGCGGGCACGCTGGAAGTCGCCCCGGGGGTGCAGGCGCTGGACGCCCCGGGTTTTCCGGATGCCTACAAACCGGAAGCGACCGCCGCACGCACGTTTCTCGAAGTCTTGCGCAAAGAGACGGAACTGGACTGGACGTTTCTTTCCCCATCCGCCGAATTCGTCCCCGGCACGCGTACCGGCAAGTTTCGCTTGGGACTGGACCAGCTGCTGGTAGGATCGGACGGCAAGAGCTGGGTCTCGATGGAAGACTTCGCGATCGCGCTCGTCGATGAGCTGGAAACGCCCAAGCACAGTCGCCGGCGTTTCACGGTGGGGTATTGACGAAGGCGTGGTCAGCCAGCGGATGCCCCCCTCTTCGCCCGGAGCATCCGCCGCGCCCGGTATGAAACCTGCTACAAGTCCTTTACAAGCGCCTCGAACACATCCACGCGAGCCGGCCGGCCGAACAGGTACCCCTGGTATCTCTCGCAGCCATGTTGTTCCAGGAAGTGCTTGTGTTCCTCGGTTTCCACCCCTTCGGCCATTACAGACAGCCCGAGGCTTTGGGCCAGCGAGATGATGCTGCGCACGATAGCCACATCGTTGCAGTTGCCCGGCACGCCATGCACGAAGCTCTGATCGATTTTCACCTCATCCAGGGGGAGCCGCTTCAAATAGGCAAGCGACGAATACCCCGTTCCGAAGTCGTCCAGAGAGAACCGCACACCGTGCGTGTGCAATTGCGCCATTTTTTGGATCGTTCCTTCAACGTCGCGCAGCAAAAGGCGCTCGGTGAGTTCCAGTTTCAGCCGTTTCGCCTTCGCGCCCGTCTGCGCCAGGATGCGTAACACCTGGGACACGAAATCATTCTGGTAGAACTGGCGAGGGCTGACATTCACCGATAGTGTCAGTTTGTTCAGCACCGGCTGGTGCCCCCAGGCGGCGAGCTGTCGGCAGGCGCCGTAAAGCACTTCGGTCCCCAGCTGCAGGATCAAGCCTGACTCCTCGGCTACCGATATAAAGTAGGCCGGCAATACGCAACCTTTCTCGGGATGGCGCCAGCGCACCAGGGCTTCGGCGCCAACCACGCGGTCCTGATGCATTTGCGGTTGATAGAAAATCTCAAACTGATGCTGTTCAAGGGCCGTCCGGATGTCGGCTTCGAGTTGCGCCCGGTCGTTGACGGCCAGCTGGATTTGCGGATCATAGAAGCGAAACGTTCCACGCTCGAAGGCCTTGGCCTGGCTGACGGCCAGGCCGGCGCGCTTGAGCAGTTCGTCCACGTCATCCTGTTCGCCATGGAACAGCGCGACTCCTGCGCAGACCGATGCCTGGTAGGGTATGCCCATAAGCTCGTAGGGCGCGTGCAGGGTCCGCAACAATTGCCGCGCTCTTTCGGCGGCCCCCGAGCCGGCGTCTTCTGATCGCTGGGCCAGGTTGTCGAGAACAACCACAAACTCGTCATCTCCGTGACGAGCGGCAAGGTAACGGTTCTCCGTAAAGCTCAGCAGACGCTGCGAAATTTGCTGGAGCAATGCATCGCCATAGTCGCGTCCCAGCGTGTCGTTCAGGAGCTTGAAACGGTCTACATCCAGCAGCAATACGGCGCCCCACCGGTCGTTGGACCGGCTGTCCGCCAGTGTCTTTGGCGCCCGTTCCAGGAGCAGGCGGCGATTGGGCAACTGGGTCAGCGGGTCATAGTAGGAGAGCCGCTCGATGCGCTGCTGAACCGCCTTGTGGCTGCTGAGGTCTTCCAGCGTCATGAGGTAACCGGCGCCGGTCAGCGCACCGCCGATCTTGACGTGGCGCATCTCTCCGTCGCGGCACAATACCTTTTTTTCATAGGGTTCGATCGTGCCATTGCCCTGGCGTGCGCGCTCGCGCCGCTGGGTCCAGAACCTGCGGGCCTGATCCCGAGCAGTGTGCTCGGGGTATGCGGCCCGCCACCAGCTTTCCATATCGGGGACATCCCTGGCGGTATACCCGATCAGAGACTCGAAACGCCGATTGCGATAAATGATTGTTTGATTGTCCGCGACCAGGGCAACAGCGACGGGAAGATGTTCCAGGCTGCTACGCAGCGTCTGTTCATTTTCTTTGGCTTGTTCCCGCGCGAGCTTGTGAGCTGTGATGTCCTGGATGGTGGCGATGTAGAAACCGAAGGGCTCTTCAGTGTCCCACGCCGCGGAAGCGGAAAGGCTGACCCACACGATCCGGCCATCCTTACGACACATGCGCTTTTCGATGCAGAAGCTCGTGATATCCCCGGCGCGCATCCGCGCCACTTGTGCGAGGTCGGCCGCTAGGTCGTCGGGATGCGTCAGGTCCTGAAAGTTCATGATGCGCAGCTCGTCCGGCGAATATCCGACGATGTCGCAGTACCTTTGATTGACCTGCAGCCAGCGTCCCGTCCGAATGTCGGTCAGAGCGATTCCCACCGTCATCTGGTTGAAAACTGCGTGGAACCACGTTTCCTTGCAATCGGGTGCGTTTGAACCGAACCCCGACTTTCCGAAGTGTGATTTTTTTTCTTTCCGGTCGAACCCTTGTTTGTCGGTGGCGGTGTTCGTGCGCAGAAGTGACATGGTGTCGAAGTCCATGAAACGGAGGTTTCAGGGACCATAACGAGATGGTGGCAGATTGCTCCGAAAATCACTGTAAATATCTGTTTCATGCTAGTATTTTGAGACTTCCTGGAAAGGTACAGGAAACCTCCGTTTACCATACAATGCCGCCCACTATGACACATCCAACATCAGGGGCTGGGAGGCGCGTGGGCTATGCGCGGGTTTCCACAGAAGAACAACACCTGGACCTACAGCTCGACGCGCTCATGAAGGCGGGAGTCGCGGAGAAACGAATCTATACCGATGTCGCCAGTGGCAAGAACGTGCAGCGGAAGCGGCTGGAAGCATGCTTCCGGGCACTGCGCCACGGTGACACGCTTGTGGTCTGGCGGCTGGACCGGCTCGGACGCAGCCGAGAGTGTCCGGAATTTTGTGGGCGAGGCATAACATGAGAGAAAACGATCATGGATATGCCCGTGAAACACAAGAAACCATCCATCGCGGCGCAGGCGGCCGCCCGCGAGGCGCGGCTGCCCAAGCTGCCTGAGCACCTACTGGACGGCCTGGTCGAAGGCCCGATGTCAGCCATGGAGGTCGAGGACCTGATCGATGCCTTCGGCCGCGCGGTCATCGAGCGGGCCATGGGTGCGGAGATGAACGTGCACCTGGGCTACCGCCCCGGTGAGGACAAGCCCGCCGCGCAGACCGATGAGCGCAACGGCGTGAGCACCAAGACGCTGCTGACCAAGCACGGTTCGGTGCAGGTACAGCTGCCCCGAGACCGCGACGGCAGCTTCGAGCCGGTGCTCATCCCCAAGCATGAACGCCATTTCGCCGGGTTCGATGAGCGCATCATTGCCCTGTATGCCCGTGGCATGAGCGTGCGCGAGATCCAGGCTTTTCTCGCCGAGACCTATGGCACGAACGTTTCGCCCGAGCTCATCAGCGAGGTGACCAACGAGGTGATGGCCGAGACCGTCGCCTGGCAGAACCGCCCCTTGGAGCGCATGTACCCGGTCGTCTTATTTGACGCACTGCGGGTGAAGATCCGCACTGATGGTTTGGTGGTCAACAAGGCCGTCTACCTGGCCCTGGGCATCGACGCCAACGGGGAACGCGACGTGCTGGGGCTGTGGATCGAACAAACCGAGGGCTCAAAATTCTGGCTCAAGGTCTTCAATGAACTGAAAAACCGAGGCTGCCAGGACATCCTGATCGCCGTGGTGGATGGCTTAAAGGGCCTGCCCGAGGCCATTAACGCGGTCTTCCCGAAGACGACGGTGCAGACCTGCATCGTGCACCTGATGCGCAACAGCTTGGATTACGCGGGCTGGAAGGACCGTAAATTGGTCGCTGCCGCGCTCAAGCCCATCTATACCGCCGCCAACGAACAGCAGGCCCGAGAGGCCCTGCAGGCCTTCGCCGATGGCCCCTGGGGTACCCGCTACCCGACCATTGTGGCCGCCTGGGAACGGGCTTGGGAGCATGTGGTGCCGTTCTTCATCTTCCCGCCCGATATCCGGCGAGTGATCTACACCACCAACGCCATCGAGAACATGAACCGGCAGCTGCGTAAAATTATCAAGAACCGGGGCCAGTTCCCCAGCGATGAGGCGGCTGTGAAGCTGCTGTGGCTGGCGCTCAGAAACATCCTGGCCAAGCCATCCCGATCCGTTCACACTTGGAAGGCGGCGATGAACCAGTTCGCCATTCTGTTCGGTGAACGGTTCACTGAGGCCAGGGATTAACCAATGTCAAATCGCCCCGCCCACAAAAAATCTGACACTCCCACGCAGCCTTCCGGATCTGGTTCGCATCATTGGCGACCTTGAACACGAGGGCGTTGCCTTTGAGAGCCTGACTGAACGCATTGAAACCCGCAGCGCTTCCGGCAAGCTCGTGTTTCATGTGTTTGCCGCCTTGGCGGAATTCGAACGCAACCTGATTCGCGAACGCACGAAGGCAGGGCTTGCCGCGGCACGCGCGCGTGGCCGCACGGGGGGGCGTCGCCCCAAACTGACAGCAGCTCAAATCAAAGAAGTGGTTACGAAGGTCGACGCAAAAAAAATGCGGATCGAGGACATTGCACGGGCGTACGACGTCTCGCGCACGACGATATACAGTGCGGTGGCCGGGTGGCGCAAGGACCGTGAAAATTCTGTACAGAAAATCTGACCGGCACCTCCGGGCTACGCCAGCATAAACCGCCCCCATGTCCTGCCACACCCCTTCTTTCGTCATCCTGGATGCCTGCGTGCTGATGTCCACGCTGCAGCGCCAATTGCTGCTGCGTGTGGCCGATCAGGGTGTATTCCAGCCGGTCTGGACCGAACGCATCGGCGAGGAATGGCGCCGCAACGCGGCGCGCGTGTGGCAGATTTCGCCTGAAAAACTGGCGGCACAATGGAATGCCATGAACCAGCGCTTCCCCGGCGCAATGGAGACCAACACCGCCCCCTACGAAGCCGGGTTGCGCTACAGCGACCCGAAAGATTTTCACGTGATCGCGACCGGCCTGGCGCGGCGCGCGCGCTGCGGCTTGCAAGGCTCTCCCACCGTGCAGGTGATGACGTGGAACCTGAAGGACTTCAATCGATCCGAATTGCGACGCCAAGGGCTGGATGTGTATTCCCCCGATCAGTTGCTGGCCGACTGGTGGCGGGCAGGATCATCGCGCCTGGAAGCCGCCGTGCAGGCCATGGCCGCCGATTCTGTTGCGCTGGGACGCACGCCCGAGCCGCTGTCCGAGACCTTGCAGCGCGAACGGTTGTATCGCCTCCAGCGCCTGTCGGCCGAAACGCCAGCAACAACGCCTCAGTGATCGCGGTAGCTGGCGTGTTTGCTTCGAGTTGGGGAAGGCGGCACGACCTGTTCTGCGGCGCAATGGCCAAGCGTGCCGACGTCAGAATTTCCCGATGAAATCGCTCTTGCCGAGTTCAACGCCGTTATGCCGCAGGATGGCATAAGCGGTTGTCACGTGGAACAGGAAATTGGGCAAGCCAAAATGAATCAGGTAGGTCTGCCCCCGCAATTGCATTTCATACGGCGCACCCTTGTACACGACGACGTCACGCCCTTCGCTGCCGTTCACCTGTTCGGGCTTGACGGTATCGATGAAGTCGATCGTCTTCGCAATGCGGGCACGCAGCTCTTCAAACGTGCGCTCGGTATCCTGGAACGATGGAATGTCGACTCCCGCCAGGCGCGCGGCGATGCCCTTGGCGTTGTCGCTGGCAATTTGCACTTGCACGACCAAGGGGAGCATATCGGGATACAGACGCGCCTGCAGCAGCACCGCCGGATCAATTTTCTTGTTCACGGTGTGGGCCTCCGCCTTGCTCAGGATGGCATCGAGGCTGTGCAGCATTTGCTTCAGCACCGGTACCGATGCCGCATACATGGAAATAGTCATGTTGATTCCTTGTGAAAAGGCCGATTTTGTATTGTCTGGGCACTTTGGCATCGAGTTCCGAGTGCTTGAACAAGCCGTCCTGCCATTATCCACGCCACGATAATGCTTGCCGTTGCGCTTCAGGCCAGGAGCGCCCGGCTGCCTTCAGCGCTCGGCCGGCTTTCCATCCGATTGAACCACGGCCCGATCCTGGGCAGGCCGCGATCGAATGCCTGGCCCACGCCATTGCCGAAATCCAGCCAGACGTACAGCCAGATATCGGCGGCGGTAAAGCGGTCACCGCACAGATAAGGGCCGTCCCCGAACATGCCATCCAGCCAGCGCAGACGATCCTGGGCCACACGCTTCAACCCGGCGGCTGCTTCCGGAACGACCGGAATACGGGATTCGAAACGCGGCAGCCCCTCCGCATAGTGGTAGGCATTGTGGATGAACTCCGTCACGTTCAGCTCCACACGGCGCCACCATTGACGCGTCTGCGCGCGTTCCTCGGCAGTATGGCCGACGAGCGCCGGCGTCGGATGCAGTTCCTCCAGGTATTCCGCTATAGCAACCGCCTCGGACAGAGTGGAACCGTCGTCGAGCCGCAACGTAGGCGTCTGACCCGTCGGATTGACCGCAAGATATCCCGGTTCGCGATTTTCTCCCGTCATCACATCGACCCTTACGGCCGGGATCTCGAGCCGCTTCTCTAGCAAAAACATCCGCAGGCAGCGGGGGGCGGGACTATGCGCGTCGTAGATCAACATGGGGAAGACACCGGGCGATGGATGGCTGAAATTCATCATTATGCACATCGGCGCCCGACACCCTCCTGACCTCTACCCACGAGCAGGGGTTTCCGCCAGCAGCCCACGCTCGACCATGGCGACCAGCCGCTCGGCCAGCACTTGGCACTCGGCTTCCCCCTGTCCCCGCAAGGGGCCGTTGAGCACCAGGAACGCCATGCCATGAACCGCCGACCAGGCCATCCACTCCGCCCCCGGGCGGTGTTCGGGGGACATCAGGCCGGCATGGACCATCCCGTCCAGTGCGCTGGCCAGCAACTGGAATGGATCCATGCCGCTGGCGCCGCGCGCCGACTCCTGGTCTCCGTGGGACTCGTTCACATCAAACGGCCGGGCGGCGAATGCGGTGCGAAACAGACCGGGTTCCCGGCGCGCAAAGCGCAGATAGCCCAGACCCACGCCACGAAACGTAGCACGGGCGTGCAGGCGCAGGTCGTCCGATTGCACCGCCTCGATCTCGGCCTCGATGGCGTGCGCCAACTGCGCCAAGGCAACCCCGCGCACCGCTTCGAACAATGCCTGGTGGTTCTCGAAATGGCGATACGCCGCGTTCGGCACCACGCCGGCGCGCCGCGTGACTTCACGCAGCACCACAGCACTCGGCCCGCCCTCGCGCGCCAGCGCAACGCCCGCATCGAGTAGCGCGGCGCGCAAGTTTCCGCGTCGACGAACACGACGGGCGGGGAGCAAGGAGTCATCCGACATCTGGAAACAATTTATATGTGGACAGTGTCCACTTAAACTTTCATATTGTCGATAAGTGTACAGCGTCCTCATTCCGGTTCATCGTTCACGACAACCCCAGGAGATCCTGATGCAGCTCACCCCCTACCTCAATTTCGACGGCAATTGCGCCGAAGCCTTTGCCTTCTACGCCAAACTGTTCGGCGGCACGATCGTCTACCAGGGTACCTTCGGCGAGATGCCGCCGTCAGCCGGCGCGCCGCCCATCCCCGAATCGGCCAGGCATCGCATCATGCACGTGCATCTGCAGATGGGGGACCAATCGCTGTTCGGTTCCGACGCCATGCCCGGCGCGGACACCACATGTGGTGGCTATCAGCCACCGCAAGGACTTTGGGTATCCATCCAGGCCGCCGACGTGGCCGAAGGCCAGCGCCTGTTCGACGCGCTGGCGCAAAAAGGACAGGTCGTCATGCCATTTTCCGGCACCTTCTGGTCGCCGGGCTTCGGCATGACTAAAGATCGCTTCGGCACGCCGTGGATGATCAACGTGGTTCAAGCAGGATGAACGTCGCCGGCGCAGCCGCACACCATCATCACCGCATCTGAAACAATTCCTGGTGGAAGTGTTCGGGGGCCAGTCCATGGGCCAGGAAGTCCTGGCGCAGGGACTGACCAAACCCCGGCGGCCCGCAGAACCAGATGCTCGCTGTCCGCCATTCCGGAACAGCCTCGCGGATGCGCTCGCCATTCAAGCGTCCATCCTTGCCATTGATCAGCAGATGGAGACGCACGTCGGCGGCTGCGGCATCCGCCGTGAGACGGCCAATGGCATCCTGGTCGAACTCGGATGTCGGGTGAAAGAGGTCAACCGCCCTTGCCTCTGGTTTGGCGGCGCGCCGCTGCAGCCTTGCCACGAAAGGCGTGATGCCGATGCCGGCACCGATCCAGATCTGCCTGGGCTGCTCGTCGCGAAAGTCGAAGCAGCCGTAGGGGCCTTCCACCGTCACCGGCATGCCGACGCGCGAATGTTCCCGCAAGCGGGCCGTGTGATCGCCCAGCGCCTTGGTGATGAAAACGACGCGCCGGTCGCCTGGATCCCAGGCCGACGCGATGGTGTAGGGATGCGGGCCTTCGTGGCGATCCGAGGTGACGAATGCGAACTGCCCTGCCGCGTGGCCGGGCCAGCCTGGCTCCAGCACGAGGGTGGTTTCCAGCACCCGCAGCGCCGGGTAGTCGGTCAGGGCGGCGATCGTTCCCTGCACCTTGCGACCTGCGCCGATCCGCCCCGTCAAGGTCAACAGCGCCGCGACGAAGCCGCCTGCCAGCAAGACCGCCAGCAGCCAACCCACCGGCTGCGCCCAATAACCCACGTCGGCGAGCACCACGGAATGAAAGACCAATGCCAGATAAGCCACGGCGATCCATTTGTGCGTCCGGACGAACAGGTGATAGGGAAATCGTCTGACCAGCGCCAGAACGATCAACAAGACGACGGCATAGAACGCCCATTCGCCCACGGATTCCGCCAATCCCCGAATGCTGCGAAACCAACCCTCGACAACGCCCAGGGTTTCCGTCGCTTCAGACGCGTGCGCGGGTTTTTCCAGCCAGCCCCAGCCCACCATCCACTTGGTGCCCTGCCCCCACCACCAGTGAACGGCAGCCACCACCAAGGCCGTGATGCCCAGCCATTTGTGTAGCCGATATGTCTTGTCCAACCCGTCCAGGTGAGGTTCCAGCCACCTCGGGCGCAGTGCGAGCATCATGGCGATACTCATCACGCCAATACCGATCACACCGCTGTATTGCACGAATACCGTGCGGAACGAAAAATAGGTGAATGGGATCGGCACCAACGTATCGGCCGCCAGCCACAGCACCGTGAGCACGATCAGGATGGCCAGGAAAGAAATCTTGATACGTTTCATGGATGATTCCCAAGATGCTGAAATACCCAGCCAGCCGCGCACGGCACCATACAAAGATAAACCATCTTGCAGGAAAAGGGTCAAACCGCCGCCAGCGCACCCGCCGCGCGCTGGCGGCTGATCATCAGCGCGATCACGGCGGCGATGATGCCGGTCGCACCAGAGAGCACGAAAGCCGTCAGATAGCTGCCGGTGATTTCACGCGCATAGCCGCCCATCCACGCCGCTGTGGCGGCGCCGATCTGATGGCCGGCGACAATCCAGCCGAACACCACGGGCGCGTCGCGATCACCGAAGACATCGGTGGCCAGGCGCAGCGTGGGTGGCACGGTGGCGATCCAGTCCAGGCCGTAGAACACGGCAAAGATGGCAAGGCTGTAGAACGAAAAATCGGTGTAGGGCAGCACGATCAGCGAGATGCCGCGCAACCCGTAGTAGACGAAGAGCAGTTTGCGCGGGTCATAGCGGTCTGTGAGCCAGCCCGAGGCAGTGGTGCCCACCAGATCGAAGACCCCCATCAGCGCGAGCAGGCCCGCGGCCTGGACGGGGAGGATGCCGTGATCACCGCACATGGCAATCATGTGTGTGCCCACCAGACCGTTGGTGGTGAACCCACAGACCCAGAAAGTGGCGAACAAGAGCCAGAAGGCGCGAGTGCGACTGGCGCGCTTGAGCGCCCCAAAGGCGGCGGCGAGCAGACCGGTCTTCGGCTCGGTCGCTGCAGGCGTATGTGCCGAATCATCGCCGTAGGGCCGCAGGCCGACATCGGCCGGCCGATCAGGCACCAGCCGCCAGACCAGCGGCACCATGAGCACCATGGCCGCAGCCACGGCCCAGACGGCGCGCCGCCAGTCCGTGGACGAGGCCAGACTCGCCAGCACCGGCAGGAAGATAAGGTTGCCAGTTGCCGTACTGGCGGTCAGGATGCCCATGGCCAGGCCACGATGCTGCTTGAACCAGCGATTGGCGATGGTGGCGGCCAGCACCGTCGCCACAGCACCGGAGCTGATCCCCGAGAAAACGCCCCACAGCGCGATGAGCTGCCAGGCCTGAGTCATATAGGCGCTGGCGGCGGAAGAGGCCGCCATAACAGCCAAAGCGGCCAGCAGGACGCGCCGCAGACCGAAATGGTCCATCGCCGCAGCGGCAAAGGGGCCCGCCATGCCGTAGAAGAAAATGCCGATGGCGGCTGCCAGCGAGGTGACGGACCGGCTCCAGCCGAAGGACTGCTCTAGCGGGTCCAGCAGCACGCTGGGCGTGGCGCGCAGCCCCGCCGAGAACAGCAGACAAAAGAAGATGACGCCGACCACCACGAAAGCGTAGCGCTGACCCATACGGGAAATGAGGGTAGACCCGGCGGAACGTGCGGGTAGGGACATGGCAGTGTGGTGGGGTGGACTGTTCGGGTTGCTGCGTTCGAAGCGACTTATAACACGTACCGGTCAAAGGATGCCGGGCTGGAGCGTTAGTCGGGCCGGGCGGCGGCCCCCGCCTGCTGAATCAGCAGCACGGGCCGCCGCGTCATGGACAGCACCCGTCCAGCCACGGAACCCAGAACGGCGTCCAACAGGAGAGTGTCCAGAATTTTGTGGGCGAGGCATAACATGAGAGAAAACGATCATGGATATGCCCGTGAAACACAAGAAGCCATCTATTGCGGCCCAGGCGGCCGCCCGTACGGCCCGATTTCCGAAGCTGCCTGAGCATTTGCTGGACGGCCTGGTCGAAGGTCCGATGTCGGCCATGGAGGTCGAGGATCTGATTGATGCCTTTGGCAAGGCGGTGATCGAGCGGGCCATGGCTGGCGAGATGAACGCCCACCTTGGCTACCGTGCCGGCGAAGACAAGCCGGCCCAACAAGCCGACGAACGCAACGGCGTGAGCGCCAAGACGCTGTTGACCAAACACGGCTCGATGCGTGTTCAGTTGCCCCGCGACCGGGACGGTACCTTCGAGCCGGTCTTGATCCCCAAGCATGAGCGCCATTTCGCCGGGTTCGATGAACGCATCATCGCCCTGTACGCCCGAGGCATGAGCGTGCGCGAGATCCAGGCATTCCTGGCTGAGACCTATGGCACGGATGTCTCGCCCGAGCTCATCAGCGAGGTCACTGACGAGGTCATGACCGAGACGGTGGCCTGGCAGAATCGGCCCCTGGAGCGCATGTACCCGGTCGTGTTCTTCGATGCCCTGCGCGTGAAGATCCGCACCGACGGGCTGGTGGTCAACAAGGCGGTCTACCTGGCCCTGGGGATCGACGCTAACGGGGAGCGTGACGTGCTGGGGCTGTGGATTGAGCAGACCGAAGGTTCGAAGTTCTGGCTCAAGGTCTTCAACGAGCTCAAGAACCGGGGCTGCCAGGACATTCTGATTGCCGTGGTCGATGGTTTAAAGGGCCTGCCCGAGGCCATCAACGTGGTCTTCCCGAAAACGACGGTGCAGACCTGCATCGTGCATCTGATGCGCAACAGCCTGGATTACGCCGGCTGGAAGGACCGTAAGTTGGTCGCCGCCGCCCTCAAGCCCATCTATGCCGCCGCCAATGAGCAACAGGCCAGAGAGGCGCTGGCCGCCTTCGCGGCTGGCCCTTGGGGCACGAAATATCCGACGATCGTGGCCGCCTGGGAGCGGGCCTGGGAACATGTGGTGCCGTTCTTCATCTTCCCACCCGATATCCGGCGCGTGATCTATACCACGAACGCCATCGAGAACATGAATCGGCAGCTGCGTAAAATCATCAAGAACCGGGGCCAATTCCCCAGCGACGAGGCGGCCGTCAAACTCCTATGGCTGGCGCTGCGAAACGTGCTGGCCAAGCCGTCACGATCGGTTCATACGTGGAAAGCAGCCATGAATCAGTTCGCCATCCTGTTCGGTGAACGGTTCACCGAGGCGAGGGATTAAACGATGTCAAACCGCCCCGCCCACAAAAAATCTGACACTCCCTCCAACAGGACGCCGCGGCCATGCGCGCCCATCACGATCATATGGGCATCGATTTCGTCCGCATAGCGCGCGATTTCCTTGGGTGCAAACCCCGTCAGCGGCACCGTGACGCAAGGGACCCCCGCTTCGCGCAGGATCCCCACCGTCGGCGTCAGGACCTTGTCGGCCTCTTCCCGATACCAGTCCTGGATCACCTGCTGG
The DNA here is from genome assembly GCF_039614765.1 of Castellaniella sp. MT123. Lineage (NCBI taxonomy): Bacteria > Pseudomonadati > Pseudomonadota > Betaproteobacteria > Burkholderiales > Alcaligenaceae > Castellaniella > Castellaniella sp. MT123. The sequence goes on along the minus strand of NZ_CP154879.1, from coordinate 2,487,290 downwards.
TCGATAAAGCGCACCACATTGTTCGGCAGATTGGCGGCGACATGAACGACATGGACGGCCCCACCCTCGGGCAGCAGGTGCGCCTCGACGATATAACGCGCAGCCTGCAGGCTGTACGAGGACCCATCACTTGCCAGCACGATATTCTTTGCCATGAAATTCTCCGTCACGTTCACGAAAACTCACTGTAGCGCATCCTCAGTCTCTTCTAAGTCGGCATGTGTAGCATCTCCTTTACGCAAATCCCTGCGAATCCCTGGAGATTCAACATGCAGCCCACCTTCGACCCATCCGAGGCCAGATCGGACGATTGGTTCATCAAAGTTCCGGAAATCACGCTGGCTTTCTGGATCGTCAAGATCATGTGCACCACCGTCGGTGAAACGGCGGCAGATTTCCTTGCCATCGACGCCGGATGGGGCCAAAGCGTCACCCGCACGATCATGGCCGCGCTACTGATTGCCGCGCTCGTCATCCAGCTGCACAGGCAGCGCTACACCCCCTGGATCTATTGGCTCACCGTCGTGCTGGTCAGTATCGTCGGCACGCAAATCACCGATCTGCTCACGGATGGTCTGGGGGTCAGTCTATATCTCAGTACCTCGGTCTTCGCCGTCCTGCTGGTCGCGATCTTTGTTATCTGGCACCGGGTTGAACACACGCTGTCCATCCACGACATCGTGTCGCGCCGCCGGGAACTGTTCTATTGGACGGCCATCCTGTGCACCTTCGCGCTGGGCACGGCGGCGGGGGACCTGGCGACCGAGGCGCTGAACCTGGGCTACGTCTGGGGGGCCGTCGCGTTTGGCACACTGATTGCGATCTCCTATGGTGCCTGGCGCCTGGGCGGCAACGCGGTCCTGACGTTCTGGATCGCCTATATCCTGACCCGCCCCTTCGGTGCCGCACTGGGTGATCTGCTCACGCAGGCCAAGGCCGACGGCGGGTTGGGAATGGGCGTCATGTGGACCAGCGCCCTGTTCCTGGCTGTCATCATGATGCTGGTGACCATCGAACAGTTCAGCATGGACAGCAACTCCATCGAACAGGGGGAATCCTGAATGCCGGCCCTGGAGTCCCGGCTGCTGACCGTTCCGATAGTTTCAGGCATCATTGGACTCATCATCCCATCCAGACGACAGAGACATTGAATGCGGGTACTACTGGTCGAAGACGATGCCATGATCGGTCAGGTCGTCCAGGATGCATTGCAGGACGCATCCTACGCAGCCGACTGGGTCCGAAACGGCCAGACCGCTCTCACCACGGTAGCTGCCCAGCATTACGACCTGATCCTGCTCGATCTGGGGCTGCCAGGCAAGGACGGCCTGGACGTCCTCGGTACCCTGCGGTCCCACGACAATCCGATTCCCGTGCTGATCATCACGGCCCGGGACAGTCTGGATGATCGTCTGCGCGGCCTGGATGGGGGGGCTGACGACTACATCCTCAAACCTTTCGACATGGCCGAACTGCTCGCCAGAATGCGCGCAGTCATCAGGCGCAAGCATGGACAGGCAGCCTCCATGCTCGGCAACGGTATCGTCAGTCTCGACCTGACCACAAAACAAGCGGCGGTGCTCGATGGCCCATCCACACAGTTGTCCAACCGGGAATTTTCACTGCTACAGGCGCTGCTGATCCGACCAGGCGCCATTTTGTCACGCGCCGACCTGGAAGACCGCATCTACGGCTGGGGAAAAGAAGTCGAAAGCAATGCCGTCGAATTCCTGATTCATGCCCTACGACGCAAGCTGGGGCACGATGTAATCCGCAATGTCCGGGGGCTGGGATGGATGGTCTCAAAAGACACCTGAAGACTTCGCTGCGGTTCAGGTTGTCCTTCACCCTCTCCGTGGTGATCATCGTCGTTGCCGTGATCGCAGGGATCTTTTCCTTCTTTTCGGCTCTGGATGAAGCGCACGAACTTCAGGACGACGTGCTGCACCAGATTGCAGGGCTGGTGGATCAGCAGCACCTGTCACCGTTGCCCCAGATCAACGACACTCATCTCGTGGACGGCGACAACGATTCCCATGTGCTCATCCAGCGGCTGACCAATACCCGACCTGACGGGTCAGGAAGGGACGCCAACAGCACATTGGTCCTGCCGGATCGCCTTTCCGACGGACTGCATACCCTGAAGTCCAATGGCGGGATGTATCGTGTCCTGATCAGGACCTCGACCACCGGAGAACGGATCGCCATCGCCCAGGAAACCGCTTTTCGCGATGAAATCGCTCGCAATAGCGCGCTGCGCACCCTGATGCCATTTTTGATCCTGGTACCGGTCCTGCTGCTGATGGTGACCAACCTCGTGCAGAAAATGTTCCAGCCGATCACGGCATTATCCCGCGAGATCGACAGGCGTTCCGACGAGGACCTGCGTGCGGTTCCCGATCACCATCTACCCACCGAAGTCCGCCCTTTCGTCATCGCCATCAATCGTCTTCTTGCCAGGGTTGCCCAGGCCCAGGAAAATCAGCGCCGTTTCGTGGTGGATGCCGCCCACGAATTGCGCTCACCCATGACCGCCCTGTCGTTGCAGGCGGAACACCTCGATGATTCGGATCTGCCCGCTTCGACGCGGGAACGGTTGGCGGCGTTGCGCCAAGGCATCCGGCGAAACCGCAATCTGCTCGACCAACTCCTGAGCCTGGCAAAGGCACAATCGCCTGCCGACACCCAGACATCGCCGGTTTCCATCCTCGACCTTTACCGCCGCACCCTGGAGGTCCTCATGCCTCTGGCCGAATCCCGCCAGGTCGATATCGGCGTGACACAGGCGCAGGACATACGCATCGATGTCAACGAGCTGGATTTGACGACCCTGGTCAGGAATCTAGCCGACAATGCGATCCGCTATACCCCTGCTGGAGGTCATGTCGATCTCTCGGCGCGAGCCACAGCGCAAACCATCGAACTGTGCATTTCCGACACGGGCGCCGGGATCCCTGCGGAAGAGCGGGAACGGGTCTTTGACCCATTTTATCGGGTGCCTGGCAACGAACAGATTGGTTCCGGCCTGGGGCTGGCCATCGTGAAAACCATCGTCACCCGTCTGGGCGCCAGTATCCACCTGGATTATTCGAACACCGAAGCCCACGCAGGGCTGAAGGTGACCGTCAGGATTCCGCTGAAAAGGCGCGTTTGAACACCCGGACCCTGGCCGGTGGCAGGTTCAGCCAGACACACCGGCTGTCGTCTTCGACGAAACCGTCGAACATCCCCGTATCGCGATCCCACACAGCATAGGTGAATTGCACGAATTGGCTGTCAGCCCGCAGACATTGGCGACACTGGGCCAGAATGTCGGTCACGGTATCACTGGGCAACGACCGCAGCGGCAGGCTGGACACGATTGTGTCCACAGGCCGGTTGGCCGGCAGCAGGGATCCCAGATCGGCGGCGTCGCCCTTGATGACTGTCAGGCCGGGAAAACGACGGCGCAGATGCCGAACGAAAGCGGGGGAACGTTCAACCACCCAAAGCCGATCGGCGGAAACCCCGCGATCGAGCAACGCCTGGGTTACCGAACCGGTGCCTGCGCCCAGTTCGACCACCAGTCCATCCCCATGGGCGGAAACCACCGCGGCCATATGACCAGCCAGCTGTCGGGAACTGGGCCAGATGGCCCCTACGGTCTTGGGCCGGATAGCCAGTTCCCGTAGAAACAGACTTGGCGAAGCCCCATGCACCAACCCCACCAGCCGATGAATGTCAGCCTGATAACGGGCCTGGTAGCCCCGCAAGTTCTGCACCAGCGGGATTGCATGGATGTTTTTGTTTTTCAGCATGCGGGTCTCCAGTTGGCTGACAATCAAGAGACTACAAAGACAGGATTAGATGTGACTTAGGTCGTCAGGGCAGCGACCAGTATACATGCAGCCAACCTGCCTGTTGAACCATCTCGATGGCCTCGAAAACAGGGATCGCCAGGAAATACGGCAGCGCGTCACGCACCGTTTTCCAGACCCCTTGCAAGTCGACGTCGACGTGCTGGGGAGACTGCCACAACGACCATTTCGGGAAAAACCGGGGAACGCGTTGGCAATATGTGTCGAATGATGTGCCGAACGCCTGACGCAGCAATTGCTCTTCCTCGCCGATGATCCAGTGAAAGATCAGCCCCGCAAGCAGCGCGAGCACAATGCCCACGGTCAGGCTGCCCGTTTGCAATCCGATGCCCAGAACCGCCAGGATGGAAAATACGTATAAGGGATTGCGGCTGATCGAATACGGCCCCTCGGCAACCAGGTTCGCGCCCTTGCGTCCGCCCAGATACAACATGCAGCCGCAGCGTCCCAGCAAAGCCACCACGATCAACGCCAGACCAAGCCATTCCAGCCCCTGATGCACCCAGCCGTGCTCGGGCCAGGCCGAACCGATCCATGGCAAAACGCAGACCGCCACGACTGCCAGCACCCCCAGCGCCCGGCGTCGCAGAACCTGCGCCTTTGCCAGGCGCTGCCAGGTAGCGTCGAGCGACGATTTGGACGATGCGTCCTGATCGGGAGATGTTTGCGACATACGGATATTCCGTTCAAGCAAAGGCCAAAAATGGCGGGTGGCGCACAGCTTACACTGAAAGACTTAGATATCACTTAGTATTTGAATGAATTTTCATCCGCATCCGCCAATCCAGGGGATGCTCCGCCCGATGCGGATTTCAATGGATCGGCTGCAGGGGGAAAGAACGTCGCCAAATTCCCGCAGACCCAGGCGAAACTTGGCTTTTTCCTTCTGAAATCAGGCATTTCGAACCACTGCGCAGTATAATGGAGCATGCTCTCCTGCACCCTTCCCATCGTCCCTGATCTGCTCGCTGCGGCACCTGCCGTAGACATGCAGCGTATCGTTCGGGCAGTCGCCAGCTCGACCGCTATCGAAACCGGGCAACCCATCCAGGAAATCGAACTGCAGTTGCAATCCGACTGCCGTTTCCCCGCGCTCGACCTGGCAGGCCCGGCCCCGGGCTGATCATCGGGCCGATGCCCCGCCTGCCTGGCGCTCGCCGGGTAGAGCCAGATCGACGTACGTCTTCATTGGCTCATAGTCTCCCGTCAGCCCCATCTGAATCGCCTGAATGTATCGCGGCCGCCCCGATTCCCAGGCGCTGTAGTCCAGCGGCCCCACACCGGCCTGTACCGCCATGACATCCGCAAGCAGCCGCGAAATCCGGCCATTGCCTTCCCGAAACGGATGAATCAGGATGAATTCCACGTGGGTCAGGGCGATGGCTTCGATCAAAGTCCTCCGATCCATGGCAAAACACGGGGTATAACGCGCCAGGTACCGCTGCCCGAACTCCTTCAGCAGCGCTGGAATACGGTCGGCGGCCGCGAACGGAAACCCGTCCTTGCTCATGTTCACCGACCTCTCGTGCCCCGCCCAGGCATAGATGTTACCCAGCCAGCGCCGGTGCCATTCGCGAATCTGCGCAACCGTGATCGCACCGGCCGGCAGACGTTCCCGCAGGACCGACACATAAAGCTTGCGCAGCAACATCAGTTCCGCATGATTCATATCGTCGCGCGACACAATTCCCTGCTTGTTCTTCAGAACCTCGCCGCCAGAGCCCTCCTGGTAGCTGTTCTGCCATCCGCTGACGTCATACCGGTTCATGGATGCCCTCCTGCAAGGAGATTCAGGCCACGGGTCTGCGCCCATTGTCCCCAATCCTGTCCGGAAGGAGAATAGGGACATGAACCAGACACTTGTCCATACCCTTCCGGAACAGCCGCTGGCGATCATCGGCGATATCCATGGCGAACTGCAGGCGCTCGATGCACTGCTGGAAAAACTGAAACACGACCCGGCCACGAGCAACCGCCTTCTGATCTTCATCGGCGATCTCTGTGATCGGGGCCCCGACAGCGTGGGTGTCATTGCGCGGGTCCGCGACCTGATCGATCAAGGGCGCGCCCTGGCCATCCTGGGCAACCACGAAATCAATCTGCTGGCCAACGACGCCAAGGACGGATCGGGTTGGTTCTTCGATAGCCGGGAACATTCGGACGCGCCTTACTATGCACCCTTTACGCGCGCCACGGCAATCCAGCGGCCGGATATCCGCGATTTTCTGTCCAGCTTGCCCCTGGCAATCCGCCTGCCGGATCTGCGCATCGTGCATGCGGCCTGGGATTCCGCCGGTATCGAATCGGTGGCGGCCGTCCCCTGCGGGCACATCCTGGAACTGATCCATGACTGGGATCTGAAGGTACAGCATGAAGCCCGTCGAAACGACCTGGGGGCCCGCTATCTCGCAGAACGCGAACGCTGGGCCAGTCAGCTGGAAGATCCCAATGATCCCCCACCCTATCTGGATGCAGTGGCGGACTTTGAATCGCTGCAACAGCGCCTCAATCCCGTCAAACGCATGACATCCGGTATCGAAGCCCGCAGCCCGCAACCGTTTTATTCCGGACACCGCTGGCGGTATTCGGACCGGATCGCCTGGTGGGACCAGGACCCGGATCCCAGCCCGGTCATCATCGGCCACTACTGGCGCCTGTTCAACCCCGCCAACCCCAACACCTGGCGCTACAGCCGGCTGTTCCGCGGCATTGGCCCCACCGCCTGGCACGGATTGCATCGGCAGGCATACTGCATCGATTATTCCGTAGGTGCACGCTGGAGCGAACGCACCGCCCACGGTTCATCCGACGGCATCCGCTTTCGACTGGCTGCGATGTTATGGCCGGAACGCCAGCTGGTGTTCGACAACGGCGATCAGATTCCGACAAGCTGACCTTGTTCAGAGGATTCCTCGCCTGTGGACAAGCACAGGAGATCTCTGGCGTGCATTTCATGTGCACAAGATGTTGATAAACCACCTTGAAGTTCAATTCCCGGAATCGGTCCACAATCCATCCTGTGTCTTTTAACATTGAAGACCACAGAAATTATCGATTCAAGTACTTGATTTCATTATAGAAAACTACTTATTAGACTTATCCACAAGGTTCCATTATCTTTACTATCTTAATAAAGAAAATTATTAAAAAAGACAGTGCCATGCGGCGGCGGGCTGAAATCCGCCCTTTGGGTCGAGCAAATCACTGATGCTGTGGATCTGGATCGGATACCGACTTTGAAGCTCGGTCAACGAGCGTCGTTCATCACCAACTGGTCATGTCCGACACGATGAACGGATCCAGGCCTGTGGATAGCCCCTGGGTGGGGGTATGTGGATGACTTGTGGAAGTTTTGTTCAAAAAGCGGGTTTTGAACCTGGTTACCAAAACCGTCCCCAAATCATCCCCCTTCGAGTCACAGAGATCCACACTTCAAAAAATAGGTTAAGTATTTGAATTTAAATTGAAATCTGACTTATACGAGTTATCCACAGGCACCCATTATTCTTATCAGTTAAATATAGAAGATAAGGAACAAACAAAAGGATCACCAGCAAGCCACGCCCGCTTTCAGCAGGCTTTCAACGACTGTAATCGCTCGACTGCGGAATCCAGCGTAGAATCTTGTTTTGCAAAACACAGGCGCAACAACTGGTGATTGGCTTCAGCCGCTTGCGGGTTCGCATAGAACGCCGATACCGGGATGGTCGCGACACCGCATTCCTGCAAAATTCTGAGTGCCAGCGTTTTTTCTTGGTGTTTTCCCAGGGCACGGGTGTCCACCAGCAGAAAAAACGTCCCTTCGGAATGCAGCGGTCTTAGCACCGTCTGGTTCAAACCTTCGACGAGCCGATCTCGTTTCTTTTGGTAAAACCCTGACAACGCCCCAAGGGACGCTTCGGTTTTCAGATACGTCGCAATGCCGGCTTGGACGGCGGTGTTGACCGAGTAGACGGTGTATTGATGCACCTTCCGGATCTCGCGACTGATTTTTTCCGGAGCGCAGCAGTAGCCGACCTTCCACCCTGTGGCATGAAAGGTCTTCCCGAATGACGAGATCAGGACACAACGCTCGGCCAGAATCTGGCGCGAAACCGGGCTTCGATGGGTATCGCCGTCAAAGACAATGTGCTCGTACGCCTCATCCGACAAAAGCAACATATCGTGACGAGCGACGATCTGTTCCAGTGCATCCAGATCCGCCTCCTTCAGGGTCAGGCCGGTTGGATTGTGCGGAAAATTCAAGACAATCAGACGTGTTTTTTTCGTCAGCGCGTCTTCAACGGCAGTCCAGTCCAGCAGGAATCCAGAGTGCGGTTTGGTGGATGTCCGCAACGCGACACGCTGTGGCGTGCCGCCCGCCAGGGTGATCGCCGGCGCATACAGATCGTAAGCCGGATCAATCAACAACACGTCGTCCCCCGGATGAACGAGCGCCAGAATGCTGCTCATCAGAGCTTCTGTTGCGCCCGAGGTCACGGTGATTTCGGTATTGGCGTCATAGGCGCGGCCGTGCTGTCCCTGGACTTTATCCGCGATGGCCCCGCGTAATGCTGGAATGCCTTCCATAGGGGCGTATTGATTCGGGCCTTCTTGCATGGCGTTGCACACCGCCTGGATCAAACCATCAGGTGGCTGGTAGTCTGGAAAGCCTTGTCCCAGGTTGATGGCCCGGTGTTCCCGGGCCAGTGTGCTCATTTCATTGAAGATGGTGTCGCCGACCAGCGGAAGTTTGGATATGAGATTGATCATGTTTTTCGTTGTTTAAAGGGTGTTTTGGCTTGTTTTTGTTGAATTGTTCTGCACAAAATTGCCGCTGTGGATACAATCGAATCTAAGGGAAAACTATGATTTGACTTTTATCCGGGCATGGTTATTCTCTTTGTTGCAATGCAATTCAAGCAGTACGCACGTCTCGCAGTAGGCTTGCCCTGTCGCTTTCCGCTACTCAGGCACGATCTGTTTCGTTTCCGCGTTCTTGATTCATTGTTGTTTTCTCACATTTATTAGGACGTTCCTGATCATGGCTCAAACGGGCAAAGTCAAGTGGTTCAACGCTGAAAAAGGTTTCGGCTTCATTACACCGGACGCTGGTGGCTCCGATGTGTTCGCGCATTTCTCCGCCATCGAGGGCCGCGGTTATCGCAGCCTGAACGAAGGCCAGGCGGTGCAATTCGAAGTCAAAGACGGCCCTAAGGGTCCTCAGGCTGCCGAGATCCGCCCGCTGTAAGGTGCATGGCTGATCAAAAAGGCACTCGTAGAGTGCCTTTTTTCATATCCGTCATGCGGCTGTGAAATTGCATGCGTGTTTTCCGTGAGCACAGAGACGTCTGACATCGGATACGTTGTACGTGGTTTTCCCGATGTTGTCCACAGGGTTGTCCCCATTCAGGGTTGAAAGCTACATTTTGGATGTTTCACGTGAAACATCATAACTTCCAACCAAGCTTGCCTACCCTCCTCTTCTGTTGAGGCTAGTTCATACTGGCATCGCCGTTTCCCGTCTGGTATTGTTTCGTCTATCACGATAGTGCGCCTATCCGGTTTCTGGTGGCGCGCCAGTGTTCCCTAAAATTTTGGCATCGCTGAATGTGAGACGGCGGAGTTAGGGGTTTCGTTGGTCATGCGTGGTGCTGCTTCAGAACAGCAATGATCGTCTTCGGTGTCTGTGGTCGAGTCAGTGTAATTCGAACATCTGTCCATTTGCCCAGTCCCCTGGGTAGGCGTCCTTCATACGGTGTTTTCGTCAGCGACAACTGATGTTGCGACTGATCACGCCGGGGGCCAGGATATGACAGAAATTACGACATGATTGGGTGATTATGGCCGGGATTGCCGGGGCCGATGTCATCGTCAATCGTTTTACATTGAATGCGACTGCGTCTAGCTTTTGGCTTGCTGTACCGGTCACATTCAGAATGGATGTTTCACGTGGAACATCCGGTCGGTGACCGGGCGAGACGTATAATGTCCAGATTCCCTCTTGTTATTTCTCATGAACTATACCGATGAATTCGACGTTCTCGTGATTGGCGGCGGCCATGCGGGAACTGAAGCCGCATTAGCAGCGGCCCGGATGGGTGCTTCAACGCTACTCCTGACCCATAATATGGATACCTTGGGTCAGATGTCCTGCAATCCATCGATCGGAGGAATTGGTAAAGGGCATCTGGTCAAAGAGGTGGATGCCTTGGGTGGTGCGATGGCTTGGGCAACTGATCACGCCGGCATCCAGTTCCGGATTCTAAATCGGTCGAAAGGACCTGCTGTCCGCGCTACGCGCGCTCAGGCTGATCGTTCCCTCTATCGCCGGGCGATCCGGATGATTCTGCAGGAACAGAAAAATCTGCTGATCTTTCAACAGGCAGTAGAAGATTTGATTCTGGACGGGGATCTGGTAGTCGGTGCGAAAACACAAATCGGTCTGGTATTTCGTGCCAAGACGGTTGTCTTGACGGCCGGAACCTTCCTCAATGGTCTGATGCATGTTGGTTTGTCTCATTACGCGGCAGGTCGCGCGGGGGACCCGCCAGCCACGAGTCTCGGGCAACGGCTGAAGGAACTCAATCTTCCTCAGGGGCGCCTGAAAACAGGGACGCCACCGCGCATCGATGCCAAGAGCATCGACTTTTCGAAGACAGAGGTACAACCAGGCGATCTGGATCCTGTGCCGGTTTTTTCCTTTCTGGGACGGGCGGACATGCACCCGGGTCAGGTGCCGTGCTGGATTACCCACACGACCGAACGGTCCCATGATATTGTCCGATCCGGTCTGGATCGTTCTCCCTTGTATAGCGACGAAGGGACTATTGAAGGGGTCGGTCCTCGGTATTGTCCCTCCATTGAAGACAAGATTCATCGATTTGCCGACAAGACAAGTCATCAGGTCTTTCTAGAACCGGAAGGGGCCTCGTCGTGCGAAATTTATCCCAATGGTATTTCTACCAGTTTGCCCTTTGACATTCAGTTTGCGTTGGTGCGAAGTCTGCCTGGCTTAGAAAATGCCCGCATCATGCGGCCAGGCTATGCGATCGAATATGATTATTTTGATCCGCGCCATCTGCATGCCTGGCTGGAAACCAAATCCATTCACGGGTTGTTCTTCGCCGGGCAGATCAATGGCACAACAGGATACGAAGAGGCAGCGGCTCAGGGTTTGCTTGCCGGAGCCAATGCTGCCTTGCGTGTCCAGGGAAAGGAACCCTGGATCGTTCCCCGGCAGGACGCGTATCTAGGTGTTCTGGTGGATGATCTTGTAACAAAAGGTGTTACAGAACCATACAGAATGTTTACATCGCGGGCGGAATATCGACTCAGTCTTCGCGAAGACAACGCGGATCAGCGTCTGACCGACATTGGCCGTGCGCTCGGTCTGGTCGACGACATACGATGGGACGCGTTCAGTCGCAAACGCGATGCTGTGGCCACGGAGATCCAACGCCTGCAGGAAACACGTATCAATCCTGCCGTACTGGGAGCTCATGACCGTGAACTCCTGGCTTTGCAGCATCAGGATCGCCATCCCAGTCTGCTGGATTTGCTCAAGCGTCCGGACGTGGGCTATGAACAGCTTATGCGTCTGCAGGATGCGCAGGGGTCACTCCTTGCGGGTCCCGGTCTCGTGGAAGCGGATCGGGTCGAACAATTGGGCATCCAGGTGAAATACGCCGGCTATGTGGAACGCCAACGGCTGGAGATCGAACGTCAGCGAGCCCAGGAAGGGCAAAGCATTCCTGATGATTTCGATTACACCGAAATTCCCGGCCTGTCGGCGGAAGTCCGCCAGCGGCTGGGCGCTGCGCGCCCGGCCACAGTTGGTCAGGCCGGGCGGATTTCCGGTATTACGCCTGCCGCGATCTCGCTGTTGCTGGTCCACCTGAAGCGGGTGCAACGGGGGCGTAGAACCGCATGAACGGGTATTTTCCACAGTTTCGGGATCGGCTTGGCTCTGCGCTCCAGATGCTTGGAATAACCCAGGATCCGCGTCTCGTGGATAGCCTTCTGGCTTATTTGCAGCAATTGCAGCATTGGAACAAAGCCTACAACCTGACTGCCATCCGTGATCCCGAAGACATGCTGGTCCAACATGTCTTCGACAGCCTTTCGGTCGTCCCACCCCTGCGGGCTCGACGAGCCGGGCGTGACACCCGGATCGCGGACATGGGTTCGGGGGCAGGCTTACCGGGTATTATTCTGGCTATCTGCCAGCCGGACTGGACGGTCTTTTGCGTGGATGCCGTTGGGAAGAAAACAGCTTTCATCCGCCAGGCGGCCGGGGTGCTGGGGCTGACGAACGTACAGGCCGTCCATGGTCGAATCGAATCCATGGACAGTTTGCAGGCCGACATCGTCATTTCCAGGGCTTTCGCTTCACTGAGCGATTTCGTCCGGGTCGCCGCGCATCATCGGGCGCCAGAAGGTGTCCTGATGGCCATGAAAGGTCAATACCCGCAAGACGAACGAACCGCGCTGGAATCCTCCACGGACTGGCGCGTCAAATCCCATGTGGAACTGCGGGTGCCGGAAATGACCGCGCAGCGTTGTCTGTTGGAACTCGGATTGAAGGAATCCCATGACTGTCGATAGCCCAAAGCCATCCGCCCGCGTGTTCTGTATTGCGAATCAGAAGGGCGGTGTCGGCAAGACGACCACCGCGATCAACCTTGCCGCATCTCTTGCCATGCATGGCCAGCGCGTGCTGCTGGTGGATCTGGATCCGCAGGGTAACGCCACCATGGGTAGCGGGATCGACAAAAACGGCGCAACGATCAACCTGTACCAGGTGCTGATTGGTGAAGCCCGGGTAGCGGATGCCAGAATCCACTCGGATTCCGGCAACTACGACGTGCTGCCTTCGAACCGCGAACTATCCGGTGCGGAAATCGACCTGGTCGGCATGGAAAGCCGGGAAACCCAGCTGAAAAGCGCACTGGAACAGGTTGCCCAGGAATACGATTTCATTCTGATCGATTGCCCGCCGACCCTGTCCCTGCTGACCCTCAATGGCCTGGCGGGTGCGCATGGGGTCATCATTCCCATGCAGTGTGAATATTTCGCGCTGGAAGGGCTGTCCGATCTGGTCAATACGATCAAACGCGTCTATCGCAACCTCAATCCGGATCTGGAACTCATCGGCCTGCTGCGCGTCATGTTCGACACCCGGGTCACACTGCAGCAACAGGTCTCGGCCCAGCTCGAGTCCCACTTCGGGGACAAAGTCTTCAAGGCCATCGTGCCCCGCAACGTGCGTTTGGCGGAAGCCCCCAGCCACGGGATGCCAGGTGTGGTCTACGACAAATCGTCGCGTGGCGCCAAGGCGTATCTGCACTTCGGCGAAGAGCTGATCCGCCGGGTTGGCGGGCAAGCCCGTCGGCGGGCCGCCTGATCCGGCCCCGCGTCAACGAAAAGGAATTTCCTCATGGCAACACGAAAGAAGGGTTTAGGCCGCGGCCTGGACGCCCTGTTGGGCGCCGATCATGGCGCCCTCGATGCGGTGGGCGCCCGCGGTGCGCATGACGCGCCCAGTCATCTTCCGATCAAGGTCCTGCGCGCTGGTCGCTATCAGCCACGTACCCGCATGGACGAGGGCGCCCTCAATGACCTGGCCGATTCGATCCGCGCGCAGGGCGTCATGCAGCCCATCCTGGTCCGTCCCCTGGAGACGGATCCCGGGCAATACGAGATCATTGCCGGCGAACGCCGTTTCCGCGCTGCGCAGATCGCCGGGCTGGATGAAATCCCCGTCATGGTGCGTCAGGTCGCCGATGAAAACGCGGCCGCCATGGCGCTCATCGAAAACATCCAGCGCGAAGATCTCAACCCCCTGGAAGAGGCGCATGGTGTGCGCCGTCTGCTCGATGAGTTTGGCCTGACGCACGAACAGGCCGCTTCGGCCATCGGCCGGTCCCGATCCGCGACCACCAACCTGCTGCGCCTGCTGAATCTGGCGGGTCCGGTGCAGACGATGTTGCTGGCTGGCGACATCGACATGGGCCACGCCCGAGCCCTGCTGGCGACCGATGCCGCGCGTCAGATTCTGCTGGCCCACGAAGTCGTCGCCCGCCGCCTGTCGGTGCGCGAAACCGAGAAGCGGGTCGCGCGGGCCCTGCGCGAGGACGACGAAACCGTGGCCACGCCCGCCGGCCGTGTCGCCAAGGCCGAGCCCAAGCCCAGTCACGGCGATCTGGAGCGTCTGGAAAAGAGCCTGTCCGACCATCTGGCGACGAAAGTCAGGATCAAGGCGGCGGCGCGCAAGGGCGGCCAGTTGATCATCGAATTCGTCGACTGGGAACACCTGGACGCGCTGCTGGATCGCCAGGGAATGGGGCGGGTCATGGACCAGCAGGACCAGAACGCTTGACATCATCCTAAAACATCTTCATAATTCGAAATTCGCTTCGGTGGGGTGCCCGAGTGGTTAAAGGGGGCAGACTGTAAATCTGTTGGCCTTGCGCCTACGTTGGTTCGAATCCAACCCCCACCACCAAGCGACGACACTTCCCCTGGCTGAATGACGGGGATCAGGTCGATAGGGATACCGAATCGCGGGTGTAGCTCAATGGTAGAGCAGAAGCCTTCCAAGCTTACGACGAGGGTTCGATTCCCTTCACCCGCTCCAGCGGGTTTTTATTGACGGTGTCATACGAATACCGCCCATGTGGCTCAGTGGTAGAGCACTCCCTTGGTAAGGGAGAGGTCATGCGTTCGATCCGCATCATGGGCACCACAATTTTCTAGACCGGATCTCATTCCACAGTCAGGAGTCAGCCATGGCAAAAGGCAAGTTTGAACGGACCAAACCGCACGTGAACGTGGGGACGATCGGGCACGTTGACCACGGCAAGACGACGCTGACGGCGGCGATCACGACGGTGCTGGCCAAGGCATCGGGCGGCGAAGCGAAGGGCTACGACCAGATCGACAACGCGCCCGAGGAAAAGGCGCGCGGCATCACGATCAATACCTCGCACGTGGAATACGAGACGGCCAACCGCCACTACGCGCACGTTGACTGCCCGGGCCACGCCGACTATGTGAAGAACATGATCACGGGCGCGGCGCAGATGGACGGCGCGATCCTGGTGGTGTCGGCCGCTGACGGCCCGATGCCCCAGACGCGCGAACACATCCTGCTGGCGCGCCAGGTGGGTGTGCCTTACATCATCGTGTTCCTGAACAAGTGCGACATGGTCGACGACGAGGAACTGCTCGAGCTGGTCGAGATGGAAGTGCGTGAACTGCTGTCGAAGTACGACTTCCCGGGCGACGATACGCCGATCATCAAGGGCTCGGCCAAGCTGGCGCTCGAAGGCGACGAAGGTCCGCTGGGTGCGCAGGCGATCATGCAGCTGGCGCAGGCGCTGGACACGTACATCCCGACGCCCGAGCGCGCCGTGGACGGCACGTTCCTGATGCCCGTCGAGGACGTGTTCTCGATCTCGGGTCGCGGCACGGTGGTGACGGGTCGTATCGAGCGCGGCGTGGTGAAGGTTGGCGAGGAAATCGAAATCGTCGGGATCCACGACACGGTCAAGACGACGTGCACGGGCGTGGAGATGTTCCGCAAGCTGCTCGACCAAGGTCAGGCGGGCGATAACGTGGGCATTTTGCTGCGCGGCACCAAGCGCGAGGAAGTCGAACGTGGCCAGGTGCTGGCCAAGCCCGGCTCGATCCACCCGCACACGAACTTCACGGCCGAGGTCTACATTCTGTCCAAGGAAGAGGGCGGTCGTCACACGCCGTTCTTCAAGGGCTATCGTCCGCAGTTCTACTTCCGCACGACCGACGTGACGGGCACCATCGAGCTGCCGGCCGACAAGGAAATGGTGCTGCCGGGTGACAACGTCTCGATGACGGTGAACCTGATTGCTCCGATCGCCATGGAAGAAGGCCTGCGTTTCGCCATCCGCGAAGGCGGCCGTACCGTGGGCGCCGGCGTCGTCGCCAAAATCATCAAGTAATTGATGTACAATGGTGGGCTAGTTGTCCGCCATTGCGTTTTCAAAAACGGGGGTGTGGCAACACACCACCGCTTCCGGGTTTAGGGGTATAGCTCAATTGGCAGAGCGTCGGTCTCCAAAACCGAAGGTTGAGGGTTCGATTCCTTCTGCCCCTGCCACCGATTTCATCGCCGCGGTTGCGGCGTCAGCCGCCAGATTATGTCGCATCAGAACGTAGAAACAGTCAACCGAACCGCCGATCGGGTCAAGCTCGGTCTGGCTGTGGTGGTCGTCGCCGCGGGTATCGTCGCGTATTCGGTTCTGGTCAATCAGCCAGGCTATGTACGGGTCGGTGCCTTTGTCGCCGGCCTGGTCATCGCAGCCATTATCGTCTGGTTCAGCGAAACAGGGCGGCGTACGCTGGCATTCGGTCGCGAATCCTACAGCGAGACGCGGCGCGTCGTCTGGCCCACGCGCCAGGAAACCACGCGCATGACGGCCGTCGTGTTCGCCTTTGTGGTTGCCATGGGGGTTCTGCTGTGGGTAGCTGACAAGCTGCTGGGCTGGATCATCTACGGTCTGCTGCTGGGCTGGAACTAAGGAATAAACTCCGCATGAGCAAACGCTGGTATGTCGTCCATGTCTATTCGGGCATGGAAAAAAGCGTTCACAAGGCTTTGGTAGAGCGCATTGATCGCGCAGGCTTGCAGGATGCCTTCGGCCGTATTCTCGTGCCTTCCGAAGAAGTCGTCGAGATCAAGGACGGCCGCAAGTCCATTTCCGAACGCCGGATCTTCCCGGGCTATGTCCTGGTCGAGATGGATCTGACGGACGAGACCTGGCACCTGGTGAAAAGCACCAACCGCGTTACCGGGTTTCTGGGGGGGTCGGGTAACCGGCCGGCTCCGATTTCCGAGCGCGAGGTCGAAAAGATTCTATCGCAAATGGAAGAGGGCGTCGAAAAGCCGCGCCCGAAAGTCCTCTTCGAAGTGGGCGAGACCGTCCGCGTCAAGGAAGGTCCGTTTGCCGACTTCAACGGCAACATCGAAGAAGTCAACTACGAAAAGAGCAAGGTCCGGGTGCTGGTCACGATCTTCGGTCGCGCCACGCCGGTCGAGCTGGATTTCAGTCAGGTCGAAAAGGTCTGATTTCATGACCACCTGGCCGCGCGACGGTCGGTGGCATTCTTAACCCGGGGAGCCGGCCGCATCCGTGGCTGGCGCAATCACCCGACAGGAGCATCGCATGGCGAAGAAAATCGTCGGCTTCATCAAGCTGCAAGTGCCAGCTGGTAAAGCCAATCCCTCTCCCCCGATCGGTCCGGCGCTGGGTCAGCGCGGCCTGAACATCATGGAATTCTGCAAGGCGTTCAACGCCAAGACCCAGGGTATGGAACCCGGTCTGCCGATTCCGGTGGTGATCACCGCGTTCGCCGACAAGAGCTTCACGTTCATCATGAAGACTCCGCCGGCCACGATCCTGATCAAGAAGGCCGCAGGCATCCAGAAGGCTTCGGCTCGCCCGAACTCGGACAAGGTCGGCAAGCTGACCCGTGCACAGGCCGAGGAAATCGCCAAGACCAAGCAGCCCGATCTGACCGCGGCTGACATGGACGCCGCCGTGCGCACGATCGCCGGCAGCGCCCGCAGCATGGGTATCGACGTGGAAGGGGTGGTTTAATCATGGCAAAGCTCAGCAAACGCTCCGCAGCCATCGCTGCCAAGATCGATCGCACCAAGCTCTATCCGGTGGTCGAGGCTCTGTCCTTGGTCAAGGAAACCGCGACCGCCAAATTCGATGAATCCATCGATGTGGCAGTCCAGCTCGGTATCGACCCGAAAAAATCCGACCAGCTGGTTCGCGGCTCGGTCGTGTTGCCTGCCGGTACCGGGAAATCCGTCCGCGTGGCCGTTTTCGCCCAGGGCGAAAAGGCCGAGGCCGCCAAGGCCGCCGGTGCCGACATCGTCGGTCTGGAAGACCTGGCCGACAGCATCAAGGCCGGCAACATCGATTTCGACGTGGTCATCGCCTCGCCCGACACCATGCGTGTCGTCGGCGCCCTGGGTCAGGTGCTGGGTCCTCGCGGCCTGATGCCCAATCCCAAGGTCGGCACCGTGACGCCGGACGTTGTCACCGCCGTGAAAAACGCCAAGGCAGGTCAGGTTCAGTACCGGACCGACAAGGCCGGCATCATCCACGCCACGATCGGCCGCGCGTCCTTCGACGTGGAAAAACTGCAAACCAACCTCAGCGCCCTGATCGACGCCCTGAACAAGGCGCGTCCCGCTGCCGCGAAGGGCATCTATCTGCGCAAAGTCGCCGTGTCCTCCACCATGGGTGGCGGTGCGCGCGTCGAAGTGGCCTCGCTGGCTGCCTGAGGCATACAGAACTTTGGGCTGTGTCCGGTTTTTTTGCCGGACGCCGCTGTCAAAGACCGCTGGAGCCGATCCTTCATGCCGCACCGAAGGATCGGCTTAATCCCGGGTAGTGCACCGGATCCAGCGTAGACGGCGCCCAGGAAGATTTCATTCATGAACTCGACCAGGTGCGCCGCATTCGGTTGATGTTGGGGGTCTCCCCGGCATCGTTAGAAGGAGTGTTCAACCATGAGTCTCAATCGCCAAGAAAAGGCGGTCGTCATCGAAGAAGTCGCTGCCGAGATCGGCCGCGCCCAATCGATCATCGTCGCCGAGTACCGTGGTCTGGACGTCGCCTCCGTAACCGTATTGCGCAAAACTGCGCGTGAATCGGGTGTGTACCTGCGTGTGTTGAAAAACACGCTGGTGCGCCGTGCCTTGACCGGCACCCCCTTCGAGGGGTTGTCGGGGCAGCTCTCCGGTCCGCTGATCTATGGGATCAGCGCTGATCCGGTGGCCGCCGCCAAGGTGCTTGCCGATTTCGCAAAGACCAACGACAAACTGGTCATCACAGGCGGGGCCTTGCCCAACAGCCTGCTGAACCAGGACGGTGTGAAGGCTCTGGCCACCATGCCGTCGCGCGAGGAATTGCTGTCGAAGCTGCTGGGCACCATGCAGGCGCCCATCGCTCAGTTTGTGCGTACGCTCAACGAAGTGCCCACGAAGTTCGTGCGCGGCCTGGCGGCCGTTCGCGACCAGAAGCAGGCCGCGTAAGCGTCCTGTCGGCGCGTCCGTTGTGACGAGCGACAACCAAACCTGGCTTATTTAATTATCTGGAGTTCTTAAAAATGGCAACCAAAGCTGAAATCCTGGACGCGATCGCCGCCATGAGCGTGCTCGAACTGTCCGAGCTGATCAAGGAAATGGAAGAGAAATTCGGCGTGTCCGCCGCTGCGGCCGCTGTCGCCGTGGCTGCGGCCCCCGCCGCTGGTGGCGCTGCCGCCGCTGCTGAAGAGCAGACCGAGTTCACGGTCGTTCTGGCCGAAGTCGGCGCCAACAAGGTCAGCGTCATCAAGGCTGTCCGCGAAATCACCGGTCTGGGCCTGAAGGAAGCCAAGGACCTGGTCGATGGCGCCCCGAAGCCCGTCAAGGAAGGCGTGGACAAGGCTGGTGCCGAAGACGCCAAGAAGAAGCTGGAAGAAGCCGGCGCCAAGGTCGAACTGAAGTAAGACCCGGTACGCCGCGCCCGGGAAGCCATCGAGCCTTCCCGGGCTTTTGCGTTTCCAGAAAACCCGCGTTCGATGTCCCCGAGGCATCATCCGGAGCCGGGTTTTCTGGAGTCGTAAACCATGGCCGTGGTGAACGGCCTAAGTAACCCTCGAGTCGGAGTGCTCATGCCTTATTCGTACACCGAAAAGAAGCGCATACGCAAAAGCTTCGCCAAGCGAGCGGACGTCCAGGACGTGCCGTACTTGCTGGCGACGCAGCTGCATTCGTTCAAGACCTTCCTGCAAGCAGACACCACCGCAGCGAAACGCAAGGACGAAGGTCTGCAGGCGGCCTTCAATTCGATTTTTCCAATCGTCAGCCACAATCAGATGGCCCGTTTGGAATTTGTCAGTTATGTACTGGGCACGCCGGTCTTTGACGTCAAGGAATGCCAGCTGCGGGGGCTGACCTATGCCTCGCCGTTGCGCGCGAAGGTGCGTCTGGTGCTGATGGATCGCGAGGTCAGCAAACCGACGGTCAAGGAAGTCAAGGAACAGGAAGTCTACATGGGCGAGATTCCGCTCATGACGGACACGGGTTCCTTCGTCATCAACGGGACCGAGCGCGTCATCGTGTCTCAGCTGCACCGGTCGCCCGGTGTGTTCTTCGAACACGACCGCGGCAAGACCCACAGTTCGGGCAAGCTGCTGTTTTCCGCCCGTGTGATTCCTTACCGCGGCTCGTGGCTGGATTTCGAGTTCGATCCGAAGGACGTCCTGTTCTTCCGTATCGACCGCCGCCGCAAGATGGCCGTGACGATCCTGCTGAAGGCCCTGGGCATGACGCCCGAGGCGATTCTGGCGTATTTTTCCAGTTTCGACCACATCGCCCTGCACGGCGAAGGCGGCATGCTGGAGTTCGTGCCCGAGCGCTGGAAAGGCGAGGTCGCCCGCTTCGACATCAGCGACAAGCAAGGCAACGTCATCGTCGAGAAGGACAAGCGCATCAATGCCAAGCATCTGCGCGACCTGACCAACGCGAAGGTCGACCATATCTCGGTGCCGGAAGACTTCCTGCTGGGCCGCGTACTGGCGAAAAACGTCGTCAGTCCGGACACCGGCGAAGTCCTGGCCCAGGCCAACGACGAGATCACGGAATCCGTACTGGCCGAATTCCGCGCCGCCGGGATCCGCGACATCGAAACGCTCTACATCAACGAGCTGAACGAAGGCGCCTACATCCCCCAGACGTTGCGCACCGACGAGACGACCGATCAGATGGCTGCGCGCGTCGCCATCTATCGCATGATGCGCCCCGGCGAGCCGCCGACCGAAGAAGCGGTCGAGGCTCTGTTCCAGCGTCTGTTCTATTCCGAGGAAACCTACGATCTGTCGCGCGTGGGCCGGATGAAGGTCAACAGCCGCCTGGGCCTCAACGAAGGCAACGCCGGCCCGCTGACACTGACCGACGACGACATCCTGAATACGATCAAGATCCTGGTGGATCTGCGCAATGGTCGTGGCCAGATCGACGACATCGACCACCTGGGTAATCGCCGTGTGCGATGCGTGGGCGAACTGGCGGAAAACCAGTTCCGCGCCGGCCTGGTGCGTGTCGAGCGCGCCGTCAAGGAACGTCTGGGTCAGGCGGAAACCGAAAACCTGATGCCGCACGACCTGATCAATTCCAAGCCGATCTCGGCTGCCATCAAGGAATTCTTCGGTTCCAGCCAGCTGTCGCAGTTCATGGACCAGACCAACCCGCTGTCGGAAATCACGCACAAGCGGCGTGTCTCCGCACTGGGACCGGGCGGCCTGACGCGAGAGCGCGCGGGCTTCGAAGTCCGTGACGTGCACCCGACCCATTACGGCCGCGTCTGCCCGATCGAAACGCCGGAAGGCCCGAATATCGGTCTGATCAATTCGCTGGCCTTGTACGCGCGTCTGAACGAATACGGCTTCCTGGAAACGCCGTATCGCAAGATCGTCGACGGGCGGGTCTCGGACCAGATCGAATACCTGTCGGCCATCGAGGAAAGCAAATACGTGATCGCGCAGGCCAATGCCGATCTGGATGATAACGGCCATTTCGTCGACGACCTGGTGGCCTGCCGCGAGGCCGGCGAAACCATCATGACGGCACCCGCCAATGTCCATTACATGGACGTGGCGCCGTCGCAGATCGTTTCGGTGGCGGCTTCGCTGATCCCGTTCCTGGAGCACGACGACGCGAACCGGGCCCTGATGGGTGCCAACATGCAGCGTCAGGCCGTGCCCTGCCTGCGGCCGGAAAAGCCGCTGGTCGGTACCGGCATCGAGCGCACCGTGGCGGTGGACTCGGGCACGACCGTGCAGGCCGTGCGCGGCGGGCTGGTGGATTTCGTCGATGCCGAGCGGGTCGTGATTCGCGTCAATGACGACGAGAACGTCGCCGGCGAAGTGGGCGTGGACATCTACAACCTGAAGAAGTACACACGGTCCAACCAGAACACGAACATCAACCAGCGTCCGATCGTGTCGCGCGGCGACATCGTCGCGCGCGGCGATGTGTTGGCCGATGGCGCCTCCAGTGATCTGGGCGAACTGGCGCTGGGTCAGAACATGCTGATCGCGTTCATGCCCTGGAACGGCTACAACTTCGAAGACTCGGTGCTGATTTCCGAACGCGTCGTGGCCGATGACCGCTATACCTCGATCCACATCGAGGAATTGACGGTGGTTGCGCGCGACACGAAGCTCGGACCCGAGGAAATCACACGCGACATCTCCAACCTCGCGGAGACTCAGCTCAACCGTCTGGACGATTCCGGCATCGTGCACATTGGCGCCGAAGTCCGCGCCGACGACGTGCTGGTGGGCAAGGTCACGCCCAAGGGCGAAACCCAGCTCACGCCGGAAGAAAAGCTGCTGCGCGCGATCTTTGGCGAGAAAGCCTCCGATGTGAAGGACACGTCGCTGCGCGTGCCGTCCGGTATGGTCGGCACCGTCATCGACGTGCAGGTCTTCACGCGTGAGGGCATCGAGCGCGACAAGCGCGCCCAGTCGATCATCGACGACGAACTGCGCCGCTATCGCCAGGACCTGAACGACCAGCTGCGTATCGTCGAGAACGACGCGTTCGACCGTCTGCGCAAGCAGCTGCTGGGCAAGGCCGCCAACGGCGGTCCGCGCAAGCTGGCCAAGGGCACCGAGCTGGCAGCCGACTATCTGGACGATCTGGATCGCTGGCAGTGGTTCGACATCCGCCTGGCCGACGAGGACGCCGCCGTCGCACTGGAGCAGGTCAAGGACGCGCTGGAGCAGAAACGCCACCAGTTCGATCTGGCCTTCGAGGAAAAGCGCAAGAAGCTCACGCAGGGCGACGAACTGCCGCCGGGCGTGCTGAAGATGATCAAGGTCTATCTGGCCGTCAAGCGTCGCCTGCAGCCGGGCGACAAGATGGCCGGTCGTCACGGCAACAAGGGTGTCGTCTCGCGCATCACCCCGATCGAGGACATGCCTCACATGGCCGACGGCACACCTGTGGACATCGTGCTCAATCCGCTTGGCGTGCCATCACGGATGAACATCGGCCAGGTGCTGGAAGTCCACCTGGGATGGGCCGCCCGGGGCTTGGGCCAGCGGGTCGCCGACATGCTCGACGAAGAACGCGGCGTGCAGGTGAAGTCCGTGCGCAAGGCGCTGGAAACCGTCTATAACTCCGGCGGTAGCGTGGTCAAGCTCGATCAGTTGACCGATGACGAGATCATGTCGCTGGCCAACAACCTGCGTCGCGGCGTGCCGCTGGCTACACCGGTGTTCGACGGGGCTGCCGAGGAAGACATTACCCGCATGCTGGAGATCGCCTATCCGGATGAGGTCGCCGAGCGTCTGAAGCTCACCAGCGGCCGCACCCAGGCCTGGCTGACCGACGGCCGCACCGGCGAGGAATTCGAACGTCCGGTGACGGTGGGCTATATGCACTTCCTGAAGCTGCACCACTTGGTGGACGACAAGATGCACGCCCGGTCGACCGGTCCGTACTCCCTGGTCACCCAGCAGCCGCTGGGCGGCAAGGCCCAGTTCGGCGGTCAGCGTTTCGGGGAAATGGAAGTCTGGGCCCTGGAAGCCTACGGCGCCGCCTACACCCTGCAGGAAATGCTGACGGTGAAGTCCGACGATATCTCCGGCCGTACCAAGGTCTACGAGAACATCGTCAAGGGCGATCATGTGATCGACGCGGGCATGCCCGAGTCCTTCAACGTGCTGGTCAAGGAAATTCGATCCCTGTCCCTGGACATGGATCTGGAGCGTAAATAATGAAAGCGCTACTCGATCTCTTCAAGCAAGTCTCCCAGGACGAGCAGTTCGACGCCATCAAGATCGGTATCGCCTCGCCCGAAAAGATCCGCTCGTGGTCCTTTGGCGAGGTCCGCAAGCCCGAGACCATCAACTACCGCACGTTCAAACCCGAGCGTGATGGTCTGTTTTGCGCCAAGATCTTCGGACCGATCAAGGACTACGAGTGCCTGTGCGGCAAATATAAACGCCTGAAGCATCGCGGCGTCATTTGCGAAAAGTGCGGCGTGGAAGTCACGGTGGCGAAGGTCCGCCGCGAACGCATGGGCCACATCGAACTCGCCAGCCCGGTCGCGCACATCTGGTTCCTGAAGTCCCTGCCGTCGCGTCTGGGCATGGTGCTGGACATGACGCTGCGCGACATCGAGCGCGTGCTGTACTTCGAAGCCTGGTGCGTGATCGAACCCGGCATGACGCCGCTCAAGCGCGGCCAGATCATGTCCGACGACGACTACCTGGCCAAGACCGAGGAATACGGTGACGACTTCCACGCCCTGATGGGCGCCGAAGCCGTGCGCGAATTGCTGCGCACCATCGAGATCGATTCCGAAGTCGAGAAGCTGCGCGCCGAACTGAAGGCGACCAGCTCCGACGCCAAGATCAAGAAGATCTCCAAGCGTCTGAAGGTCCTGGAAGGCTTCCAGAAGTCGGGCATCAAGCCCGACTGGATGATCATGGAAGTGCTGCCTGTGCTGCCGCCGGACCTGCGTCCGCTGGTGCCGCTGGATGGCGGGCGCTTCGCCACCTCCGATTTGAACGACCTGTACCGTCGGGTCATCAACCGCAACAACCGCCTCAAGCGCCTGCTGGAACTGAAGGCCCCGGACATCATCCTGCGCAACGAAAAGCGCATGCTGCAGGAAGCCGTGGATTCGCTGCTGGATAATGGTCGTCGCGGCAAGGCCATGACGGGCGCCAACAAGCGCCAGCTGAAGTCCCTGGCCGACATGATCAAGGGCAAGAGCGGCCGCTTCCGTCAGAACCTGCTGGGCAAGCGCGTCGACTACTCGGGTCGTTCCGTGATCGTGGTGGGCCCGCAGCTGCGCCTGCACCAGTGCGGTCTGCCGAAATTGATGGCGCTGGAACTGTTCAAGCCGTTCATCTTCAATCGCCTGGAAATGATGGGGCTGGCTACGACCATCAAAGCCGCGAAGAAACTGGTCGAAAGCCAGGAACCGGTGGTCTGGGACATCCTGGAAGAAGTGATCCGCGAACATCCGGTGATGCTCAACCGCGCCCCGACACTGCACCGCCTGGGGATCCAGGCGTTCGAGCCGCAACTGATCGAGGGCAAGGCCATCCAGCTGCACCCGCTGGTCTGCGCCGCGTTCAATGCCGACTTCGACGGCGACCAGATGGCCGTCCACGTGCCGCTGTCGCTGGAAGCCCAGCTGGAAGCCCGCACCTTGATGCTGGCGTCCAACAACGTGCTGTTCCCCGCGAACGGCGAGCCGGCCATCGTGCCGTCCCAGGACATCGTGCTGGGTCTGTACTACGCTACCCGCGAACGCGTCAACGGCAAGGGCGAGGGCATGTTCCTGGCCGATCTGGCCGAGGTCCAGCGCGCTTACGACAACCACGAAGTCGAACTGCAGACCCGCATCACGACCCGCGTGCCTGACTACGTGATGGGCGAGGGCGGCCAATGGCAGCAACGGATCCAGCGTTATGAAACGACGGTGGGCCGCGCGCTGCTGTCCGAGATCCTGCCGCAGGGACTGCCCTTCACGGTGCTGAACAAGGCGCTGAAGAAGAAGGAAATCTCCAAGCTCATCAACCTGTCCTATCGTCGCTGCGGCTTGCGTGCCACAGTGATCTTCGCCGACAAGCTGATGCAGTCCGGCTACCGTCTGGCGACGCGTGCGGGCGTGTCCATCGCCATGGGCGACATGGTGGTGCCGGACGCCAAGCGCGACATTCTGGCGCAGGCCTCCAGCGAAGTGAAGGAAATCGATCGGCAGTATTCCTCCGGTCTGGTGACCTCCCAGGAACGCTACAACAACGTGGTGGACATCTGGGGCAAGGCTGGCGACCGCGTGGGCAAGGCCATGATGGAACAGCTGTCCACCGAGCCGGTCATCGACCGTCACGGCAAGGAAGTGCGTCAGGAATCGTTCAACTCCATCTATATGATGGCCGATTCCGGCGCCCGGGGTTCCGCAGCCCAGATCCGTCAGTTGGCGGGGATGCGCGGCCTGATGGCCAAGCCGGACGGCTCCATCATCGAGACCCCCATCACGGCAAACTTCCGTGAAGGCCTGAACGTGCTGCAGTACTTCATCTCGACGCACGGTGCGCGTAAAGGCTTGGCCGATACCGCCCTGAAGACGGCAAACTCGGGCTACCTGACTCGTCGTCTGGTCGACGTAACGCAGGATCTGGTCATCACCACCGATGATTGCGGCACGTCGCACGGCTATGTGATGAAGGCCCTCCTCGAAGGCGGCGAAGTCGTCGAAGCCTTGCGCGACCGCGTGCTGGGCCGCGTGACGGCGATCGATCTCGTCAACCCGGAAACTCAGGAAACCGTGATTCCGGCGGGCACCCTGCTGGATGAAAACAAGGTCGAGCTCATCGACGAGCTGGGCATCGACGAGGTCAAGATCCGCACGCCGCTGACTTGCGAGACCCGTCACGGCCTTTGCGCACATTGCTACGGCCGCGACCTGGGCCGTGGTTCTCTGGTGAACAAGGGCGAAGCCGTCGGCGTGATTGCCGCCCAGTCCATCGGCGAGCCCGGCACGCAGCTGACGATGCGGACCTTCCACATCGGCGGTGCGGCCTCGCGTGCGTCCCTGGCCAGTTCGGTCGAGACCAAGTCCGCCGGTTCAGTGGGCTTTGCCATCGGTCTGCGTTATCTGACCAACGCCAAGGGCGACCGCATTGCCGTGTCCCGTTCCGGCGAAATCGTCGTCTATGACGATAACCGCCGCGAGCGCGAGCGCCACAAGGTGCCCTACGGCGCCACGATCCTGGTGGGCGATGGCGATGCCATCAAGGCCGGCACGAAGCTCGCCACCTGGGATCCGCTGACGCGCCCGATCGTGTCCGAGTACTCGGGCGCCATCCGCTTCGCCAATGTCGAAGAAGGCGTCACGGTGGCTCGTCAGGTCGACGAGATTACCGGTCTGTCGACGCTGGTCGTCATCACGCCCAAGACGCGTGGTACGAAGGGTGCCGCCGCGCGTCCGCAGATTCTGTTGCTCGACGAGCAGGGTCAGGAAATCAAGGTGGCCGGCACCGACCACGCGGTGGCGATCTCGCTGCCGGTCGGCGCGCTGATCACGGTGCGCGACGGTCAGGCGGTCGGCGTGGGCGATTTTCTTGCCCGGATTCCACAGGAATCGCAGAAAACCCGCGACATTACGGGCGGTCTGCCTCGCGTGGCCGAACTGTTCGAGGCTCGTTCCCCCAAGGACGCCGGCGTGCTCGCCGAAATCACGGGGACCGTGTCCTTTGGCAAGGACACCAAGGGCAAGCAGCGCCTGGTCATCACCGACATGGATGGCGTGGGCCACGAGTTCCTGATTTCCAAGGAAAAACAGGTGCTGGTCCACGATGGTCAGGTGGTCAACAAGGGCGAACTGATCGTCGACGGCCCGGCCGATCCGCACGACATCCTGCGCCTGCAGGGCATCGAGTCGCTGGCGTCCTACGTCGTCAACGAAGTGCAGGACGTCTACCGCCTGCAGGGTGTGAAGATCAACGACAAGCACATCGAGGTCATCGTTCGCCAGATGCTGCGCCGGGTGAACATCACCAACGCCGGCGACACTTCGTTCATCACGGGCGAACAGGTCGAGCGCTCCGAACTGCTGAACGAGAACGACCGCATGGAGGCCGAAGGCAAGATCCCCGCCAACTACGAGAACGTGTTGCTGGGTATCACCAAGGCATCGTTGTCGACCGATTCGTTCATTTCGGCGGCTTCCTTCCAGGAAACCACCCGCGTGCTGACCGAGGCTGCCATCATGGGCAAGCGCGACGAGCTGCGCGGTCTGAAAGAAAACGTGATCGTGGGTCGTCTGATCCCGGCCGGTACCGGGATGGCCTACCACCTGGCGCGGCACGACCGAGAGGTCTTCGAGGCCGCCGAGCGTGCAGCGGCGCGTGAACAGGCCAACCCCTTCGGCGATTCGTCGGAAGTGGCGCATGTCGGCTCCGATGGAGGCGATGCGGATGCCGCGCCTGCGGCGGATGCGGATAAGCCGACCGACGAGTAAGCGGTTGCTGGGGGCGGAGTGCCAGGCCGATAGCCTGGCACTCCGCCCGGCGCATTGAAAAGCCCGTTCCGGATTTGTCCGGGAACGGGCTTTTTTTCGGTGTGCCGATCAGTGCGTATTCTTGTCGTATTGAAAATATAAATAAATGCAATAGACTTCATTGCATAGTCAATAAATAGACCTGAGTTCTATTCTGTAGGTAAGTCTCTCCCCGACTCTATCAATGGATTATCCCGGTGCAGTCATGGGCGTCGATCCTCTGTATACCTTCAAGGAGCTCCAATGGATCTAAATCTCAGTCCCGAGCAGGTCATGCTCGTCGATACCGTCAGGAAGTTCGTCGAGCAGGAACTCCTGCCACTGGAGGAGGGCATCGAGGAAAAGGGCCATCTGGAGCCCGGGCTGGCGCGGGCGCTGTTCGAAAAATCGCGGAACAACTGCATGTACGCGATGAACATCCCGGAGGAATTCGGCGGCGGAGGGCTTTCCGCGCTGGACACCATGCTGGTGGAGGAACAGTTCGGACACGCCAAGGACATCCTCATCCGGCGCGCCTTCGGCAATGTGTACGAGGTCCTTCTGGGCGCCAATGCAGTGCAGCGCGAACGCTGGCTGTTGCCGACCGTGCGAGGCGATCGGACCTGCTCGCTCGCGATCACCGAGCCGGGTGCGGGCTCGGATGCAGCATCGATTCGGACGCGCGCGGTGCGGCGCGGTGAAGGCTGGATGCTCAGCGGCAACAAGCACTTCATCAGCGACGGGGAATTTTCGGACTTTTTCGTCGTGTCGGCCGTGACCGATCCAGCCGCGGGCGGGCGCGGAATATCCCTGTTCCTGGTGGACAAGGATCTGCCCGGCCTGATAGTGGGCCGCAATCAGAAGATGATGGGACTGACCGGCACTAGCCACGTCGAATTGCATTTTGATGAAGTGATCCTGGATCCGGACAGCCTGCTGGGTGCGGAAGGTTCCGGTTTCGGACAGATTCTCCAGACCCTCGGCCGGGTGAGGCTCGCGCAGGTTTGCGCCCGGGCCGTCGGCAAGGCGACGCGCCTGCTGAACCTGATGGTGTCCTATGCCAACGAGCGCAAACAGTTCGGCCAGGCCATCGGCGATTTCCAGATGATCCAGCAGATGCTGGCCGACAGCGCCATCGAGATCAATGCGGCCCGCTGGATGGTCTGGGATGCGGCCCAGGACATCGACAACGGTAAGGATCCCCGGGAAAAGATTTCCATGGCGAAGGTCTACGCGTCCGAGATGCTGGGCCGTGTGGCCGACCGTGCGGTCCAGGTTTATGGCGGCATGGGCTATTGTGCGGACCTGCCGGTCGAGCGTCTGTACCGGGATGCCCGCATTTTCAGGATCTTCGACGGCACCTCGGAGGTTCACCGAAGCGTCGTGGCGCGCGCCCTGCGCAAGCAGGGTGAAGTGCTGTACGGTACGGCTTGAGGATTGCGGGCGCCCTATGCCGGCGGGCCCGGAGGGGCCTCAGGCCAGGTAGCGGCGCGCGCCCTCGATGCAGCGGCGCGCCCATTCCTCGTGGCCGAGGGTCTGGACCTGCGGGTCGTTGGGGATCTCGAGGGAATAGGGGATGGCTGGCAAGGCGTCCAGGATCCCGCGGATGTCGATGCCACCTTCACCCGGGACCAGGCGCTCGCTGCGCGCAGTGTGGATCAGGCCTTCGGTGGTATCCGGAATCCCGGCCGACGCGTCGCAGACCTGGGCGAAGCGAAACCATTCGCGAGGCATCGTGCGCAATTCGTCGATACTGTCGCGGGAGCGGTTGAAGTGCAGGGTATCGACAACAATGCCCGCATTGGATCGGCCGACCGCGCGCACCACATCCGCCGCGGACCGAAGATCCGGAGTCGCCGTCCAGGTGGGGGATTCCAGTCCGATGGACAGGCCCAGGGGCAGGGCCATGTCGCACAGGCGCGCGAAACGGGCCGTGGCGCGCGCGCGGTCGGGATCCGGCAACTGGGCCAGTATGTGCTGTGCACCCAGTTCCGCCGCCGCGTCGAGGATGGCGGCATAGGTTTCGGGTTCGACCTCGGGCGGCATGCGGGCAAGCTCGATGTCCAGCACGCGCACCCCGGTGTCCTTCAGCAGCGCCTTCACCTCGGTCATCATGGCGCGGTCGTTCTGCAGTGCAAAGACGTGTTCCTTGGGTGTGACGGCGGTCAGGCGCAGGCTGACGAAGTTATAACCGGTGCGATGGGCGATGTGGATCATGTCCATGGGCGAGCAGGTCAGCACCGTGAGGTGGGCAAGTGAGAACTGGAGGGCCATTGCGGAAGTCCTGAAAGCCAAATTCCAATTAATATAGAACTATATTCTGACTGATGCAACGTTGAAATAAAATCAAGTTCTGTTAAAGAGGCCAGGTTTACACCGGGAAGCAGGCACCGTATCCTTGGTCCCTTTCCGCACTCGCAGGAATCCGCGATGACCAACCGCTATGCCGTCATCGGCAACCCGATCTCCCAATCCAAGTCTCCGGTCCTGCACACGGCTTT
Source organism: Castellaniella sp. MT123 (assembly GCF_039614765.1). Taxonomy (NCBI): domain Bacteria; kingdom Pseudomonadati; phylum Pseudomonadota; class Betaproteobacteria; order Burkholderiales; family Alcaligenaceae; genus Castellaniella; species Castellaniella sp. MT123. The sequence continues at coordinate 2,456,849 of NZ_CP154879.1, read as the reverse complement.
CGCGCGCCAGTTCGGTCACGCCATGCAGTATGAGAAATTGCTGGCCACACATGAAAACTTCGTCGAGACCGTGCGGCGGTTCATCGACGAGGGCGGCCAGGGGATGAATGTCACGGCGCCGTTCAAGCTCGCCGCCATGGCGTTCGCGGACACGCTGTCAGCCCGGGCGCGGACTGCCCGAGCCATCAATACCCTCAAGTTCGGGCCCGGTGGCGTCCAGGGCGACAACACGGACGGCGTCGGACTAGTCAGCGACATCCGGGACCACCTGGGAGTCGTCCTGGAGAATCGTCGCATCCTCATCATCGGCGCGGGCGGCGCAGCGCGCGGCATTCTGCAGCCGCTGATCGAGGCCGGGCCGGCCCATCTGCTGCTGGTCAATCGCACCGAGAGCAAGGCGCATGAATTGCTGGACGCGTGCGGGCCGGCGGCGGGCGCCGCAGCCGGTCCGCTGGACGCGATGGCGGAAGGCGCGTTCGACGTCGTGATCAATGCCACCTCCGCCAGCCTGAGCGATGTTCACCTGCCGCTGGGGCGCGGATCCTTCGCCCCGGGCGCCCTGGCCTACGACATGGTGTATGGCAGAGGCGACACGGCGTTCATGAGCGACGCGCGGCGCCTGGGCGCCGGCCGGATATCCGACGGCCTGGGCATGCTGGTGGGGCAAGCGGCGGAGTCCTATCGTTTGTGGTTCGGATGCCGGCCCGATGTGGGGCCGGTCATCGCCATGCTGAGGTAGAAGGGGCTCGCCTGGCTCCGTCGTCTTGCGTGGTTTCACGCCGCCCCATACACTATCAGAACTCAGTTCTGAAATAGGGCGAAACGCCGTGACCATCTTCGACGAACCCAAGATCGATTGCCATAACCACATCATCGATCCACAGCGTTTCCCCTATCGCGAGGATACGCCCTATCGGCCGGCCGGCCAGGAAATCGGCACCGCGATCCAGTTTCGCGCCGTGATGCAGGCGTATGGTGTGCGGCATGCGCTGCTGGTGGGTCCGAATTCTGGCTATGGGTTCGACAACCGCTGCATGCTCGATGCGATCGCCCATGGCGAGGGCAGGTTCAAGGGGATCGGGGTCGTCCCCAACGATGTATCGGCGGCACGGCTCGCCGACCTCAAGTCGCAGGGCGTTCTTGGGGTGACGGTCAATGTCTCGATCGAGGGGGTCGAGTATTTCAGTCATGCCGATACCTTGTTCAATCGACTGGCGGACCTGGACATGTTCGCCCAGCTCCAATACGAAAAAGACCAGTTGGTCGGATTGCTGCCGTTGATCGGACGCACCCGCGTCCGGCTGCTCATCGATCATTCGGGGCGCCCGGACGCCGCGGCGGGCCTGAATCAGCCCGGGTTTCAGGCGCTGCTGCGCCTGGCCGACACCGGGCGGACGTTCGTCAAGCTCTCAGGCATGTCCAAGTTTTCCACCATGGCCTATCCCTTCGCCGATGCGCAGCGTTATCAGCGGGCGTTGCTCGACGCCTTCGGTCCCGAAGGGTGTCTGTGGGCCTCGGACTGGCCACACCTGAAGGCCCCCGAGCGTCTGGATTACGGTCCTCTGCTCCTGCTTGCGCAGGACCTGATGCCCGATTCCCAGGTGCGGCGCCGGGTCATGTGGGAAACTCCACTCCGGTTGTTCGGGTTCGGAAGCTGACGATGCATAGATCGAAATAATAGAACTCTGTTGTGTTGGATAGAAAACCATCTTAAGATTAGGCCTCCTTCCCTCATACTCATAGGCCTTGTCATGACCGACCGTTATGCCATCATCGGCAACCCCGTGGCGCAATCCAAGTCCCCCATCCTGCAAATGGCCTTTGCGCGCCAGTTGGGGCAGGACATGAGCTACGAGACCATTCTCGCAACCGCCGATACGTTTCATGAGACGGTGCGCCGGTTCATCCGCGAGGGCGGGAAGGGGATGAATGTCACGGCGCCCTTCAAGCTCGATGCGCTCGATCTGGTCGACACGCTGTCCGACCGCGCCCGGGCCGCGCAGGCCGTCAACACGCTGAAATTCGGCGATGCGGGCGTGTACGGTGACAACACGGATGGCGCGGGGCTGGTCAACGACATCCAGGAGCGCCTGGGTTTTCCCCTGAAAGGCCGGCGATTGTTGATCATCGGCGCAGGGGGAGCGACCCGGGGCATTTTCCTGCCTCTGCTCGAGACCGGGCCGGCGTATTTCCTCGTGGTGAATCGCACGGATTGCAAGGCGCGCGCGATCGTCGGCGACCATGCCGCGCCGGGCAAGGTCGAGGCCGGGCCGATCCGGCTCGCCGAGGGGGGGCGATTCGATGTGGTGATCAACGCCACCTCGGTCAGCCTGACGGGCGACCGCCTGCCGCTACCCGAGGGGATCTTCGCCGAGGGCTCCCTGGCTTACGAACTGGCATACAACAAGGGACATACCGCTTTCATGGAGGATGCCACGCAGGGCGGCGCGGCGCGGATCTCCGACGGATTGGGCATGCTGGTGAGCCAGGCGGCTGAGGGCTTCCTGCTGTGGCGGGGCGTGCGCCCGGACATCTCCGAGACAATGGAATTACTGCGCAATAAATAAAACCGAATTCTAAAAAATAGTTATGAACAATAGAATTCTGTTCTGATATTTTGTATAGTCATTCTATTACCAGAATGAGGCGAGGAACAGAATGGCAAAGGCCCTGGCGGGTATCCGCATACTGGATCTGACGAATGTCCTGGCAGGGCCGTTCTGCGCTTATCAGTTCGCGCTGCTCGGCGCCGACGTCATCAAGGTCGAGGTGCCGGGGTCGGGGGATCTGGCGCGCCAGCTGGGCGCCGACGCCGAGCTGAACAGCCGCTGCATGGGGGCGTCCTTTCTGGCTCAGAACGGCGGAAAGCGCTCCATCACCCTGAACCTGAAATCCGCAGCCGGCCGGGACGTCCTGCGTCGGCTGGTCGAATCCGCGGATGCCCTGATCGAGAACTTCCGTCCTGGCGTGATGGACCGTCTGGGCGTCGGCTACGATGCTCTCAAGAAGGTCAATCCCAGACTCGTCTACTGTGCGATCTCCGGATTCGGCCAGGGAGGGCCGATGCGCCATGCGCCCGCGTACGACCAGATCGTCCAGGGGCTGTCGGGGGTGATGAGCATCACCGGCACCGAAGACTCGGCGCCGCTGCGGGTGGGCTATCCGATGGCCGATACGATTGGCGGAATCACCGCGGCATTCGCGGTAGCCAGCGCCCTGGTACGGCAGCAGCGCACCGGCGAGGGCGATTTCATCGACGTGTCCATGCTGGATTCCACCATTGTCACGATGGGGTGGGTCGTTTCCAATTACCTGATCGCGGGCGTGGCCCCGCGCCCCATGGGAAACGAAAATTTCACCGCCGTGCCCTCTGGCACTTTCCGGACGGGTGATGGCCCGCTGAATATCGCCGCCAACAAGCAGGAGCAGTTCGAAGCGCTGATGGATGCGATCGGCCGGCCCGAACTGAAGGCCGATCCACGGTTCGCCGGACGCGAGAGCCGCAAGCAGAACCGGGCCGCGCTGACAGTCGAGATCGAACAGGCCCTGAGCCGGAAATCGGCCCGCGATTGGGAGACCGTCCTTTCCGGGATCGGCGTCCCCTCCGGGCGGGTCCTGAGCGTGCCGGATGCGCTCGATCATCCGCAGATCATCGAACGGGCGCTGCTCCGGCAGTTCGACGACGTGCCGGGTGTAGGCAGGCCGATCAAACTGGCCCGGGCGGGATTCAAGATGGCCGGGGGCAGCCCCGACGTCGAAGCACCGCCGCCGGTGCTGGGCCAGCATACGGATCTGATTCTGGCGGATCTGGGCTATACGCAAGCCGAGATCGCCAGGATGCATGATGAACATGTGGTATAGAAAGAGGGGGATGGGGATCATGACGGCACAGCGCGACGATCGTTTGGACCAGGCCAGCCAGTGGTGGTCCACCAGCATCATCGACATTCATCCCGGCGAGATCCGCATTCGCGGGCATGCGATCCAGGATCTGATCGGCCGGATCTCCTTTCCGGAAATGATCTGGCTCATGCTGCGGGGCGAGTTGCCGGGTAAGGCCCAGGCGGCGCTGCTCGAAGCGGCTCTGGTCTCTTCGGTGGATCATGGTCCACACGCGCCGTCCATCGCGATCTCGCGCATGGCGATCAGTTGCGGCGTGGGCCTGAACGGCGCCATGGGATCGGCGGTCAACGTCCTGGGTGACATCCACGGCGGCGCGGGCCAGCAGTGCATGGAGATCTACCAGGACAGCCGCGCGCGGGGCGGACGTGGCGAGCCGCAACCGGTTCAAGCCGCACTGGACGCGTATCGGGCCGAACACGGCAAGATCGTGCCCGGCTTCGGACATCGTTTCCATCCACGCGATCCGCGGGCCAAACGACTGTTGGCCCTGGTCGACGAGGCGGTGTCCCAGGGGGTCGTTTCGGGGGAATTCGCCCGGATCGGGCGCCAGGTCGAGGTCGTTCTGGAACAGGAAAAAGGCCGCCACATTCCCATGAATATCGATGGTGCGACCGCAGTGATCTATTCCGAGCTGGGATTTGCGCCGGAACTGGGGCGGGGGATTTTCATCCTGTCGCGTTCGGTCGGCATCCTGGCCCATGCCTGGGAACAGATGCGCGAGGGACGACGGATCAAGGGGCCGATGCCGCCCTCCATCCCGTACGCCTACACCGGTCCGGCCCGCGCCGAACTTCCCGAATGAACACTCAGGAGACAAGTCTCATGCAAGAACTCATTTCCCGGCAGTTGGTCCGCTACCTCGAGGAACGAGGGGTCGAGCACGTCTTTGGCCTGTGCGGTCATACGAACATCGCTGTGTTGACGGAACTGGGCAAAAGCTCCATCCGCTTCGTCAATACGCGTCATGAGCAGATTGCCGCTCATGCGGCGGATGGCTACGCGCGGATGACCAGAAAGGCCTCGGTGGTCCTCAGCCATCTTGGCCCCGGTCTGACGAATGCCGCGACCGGCGTCGCAAACGCCTCGCTCGACTCCATTCCCATGGTCGTGATCGCCGGCGACATCCCCAGCCATTACTACGGCAAACATCCGCACCAGGAAATCAATCTGCATGCCGATGCCGCGCAGTGGGAGGTCTACCGCCCCTTCGTGAAACGAGCCTGGCGCGTCGAGCGTCCGGACCTGTTTCCCGAAATCATCGAGAAGGCCTTTCAACTGGCCGAAAGCGGCCGTCCGGGACCGGTGCTGGTCTCCGTGCCCATGGACATTTTTTCCAAGGAAATCGATACCGCGCTGTTCGATCGCCTGCGTCCGCACACCCGGCGCCTGGAGAAGCCCTCCCTGGATGAGAACGTCGCGCGACGCATCATCCAGACCCTGATCGATGCGCGCCAGCCCGTGATTTACGCGGGCGGGGGCGTCATGCTGGCCGACGCGGCGCGCGAACTGGAGGATCTGGTCGACCATCTGGGGATCCCGGTCGCCCACTCCCTCATGGGCAAGGGCGTGCTGCGCGACGATCATGACCTGACATTGGGCATGACGGGATTCTGGGGCACGCAGTTCGTCAACGACATGTGCCGCACCGCGGATGTGGTGATCGGTCTGGGCACGCGTTTCGCCGAGGCGGATTGCAGTTCCTGGGACAACCGCTATACCTTCAGCTTTCCCCCGACGCGTCTGATCCACATCGACATTGACCCGAGCGAGATCGGCCGGAACTATCCGGCCGAGATCGGCGCGGTTGCGGATCTTCGTCAGGCGCTGGTCGCACTAAACCGGGTCGCCCGGGAGATGCTGCCGGAAGCGCGCCGCAACGAGGCGATGCGCGGGCGGATCGCCCAATATCGCAAGGAATTCGCCGCCGGCAACCAGGCGCTCATCCATGAGCGCCGCTATCCCATGCAGCCTGAGCGCATTCTCGCCGAGGTGCGCGAGGTGCTGCCGCGCGACGCCATCATCACGACCGACGTGGGCTGGAACAAGAACGGCGTGGGGCAGCAGTTCCCCGTTTACGTGCCCGGCAGCATCCTGACACCCGGCGGCTACGCCACGATGGGCTTCGGCGCGCCCGGTGCCCTGGGCGCCAAGCTGGCCTGCCCGGACCGCGTGGTGGTGTCCCTGGTCGGGGACGGTGGCTTCGGCCAGAATCCCGCCCTTCTGGCGACCGCGGTCGAAGAAAACATTCCGGTGGTGTGGGTTGTGATGAACAACTGCGCTTTTGGCACAATTGCGGGATTGCAGAAGGCCCACTACGGCACGACTACCGGCACGGTATTCGCCAAGGACGGCAAGCCCTACACGCCGGACTATGCTGCGGTGGCTCGGGCCTATGGCGCGGAAGCCGAGCGCGTCGAATCGGCCGCCCAGTTCAAGGGGGCGCTCGAACGCGCGATCGGCAGCGGGCGGCCGTTCGTGCTGGACGTCGCCATGCGCAACAGCCCGGTGCCCACTTCGGGATTCTGGAATATTCTGGACATTTATTCGCCAGGAGGAAACGTGTCACACGTAGTCGTGGATTGACGACATCTATTTCATTTATAAAACAAATCGAGCTCCAGTCTCGGAGTTTCGTCCAAGGAGACAATATGCAGGCGCACATTTTCAAGAAGTACGCCCTGGCTGCCGCGCTGGGCGCGGCAGCGGTGGGTTTCGCGGTGCCGTCCGTCGCGGCCGACACCGTGAAGATCGCTGAAATCATGGAGCTGACCGGTCCGGGCACGACGTCCGGCACCAACTTCAAGGACGGCGTGAATCTGGCCGTCAAGGAAATCAACGCCGCTGGCGGCATCCTGGGGCGCCAGATCGAGACGACGGTGGTGGACACGCAGTCGAACCCGGGCATTGCCAAGGGCCTGGTGCAGAAGGCGGTCGACAATGACGTCTTCGCCGTGTTCGGTCCGGTGTTCACCGGTTCGATCATGGTGAGCATGGCTGTGACCGAGGACGCGAAAGTCCCCAACTTCGTGGGCGGCGAGGGCGCGGCAATCACCCAGCAGGGCAACAAGTATGTGTTCCGCACCAGCCTGACGCAGACCGATGCGATGCCCAAGGTCGCGCGCTATCTCGATGGCCGCAAGGACGTGAACACGCTGGCCGTGCTGTTCGTGAACAACGACTTCGGCAAGGGGGGGCGCGATGCCATCCTCAAGGCGCTCAAGAGCACCCACGTCAAGGTCGTCGAAGACATCTCCACGGCTTCCGGCCAGGTGGATTTCAGCTCGGCCGTGGTGAAGCTCAAGCAGAGCCATGCCGACGCACTGTTTTCCTACACGAACGAAGAAGAGTCCGCCCGCCTGCTGCGCGAGCTGAAAAAGCAGGGTTGGGACAAGCCCATCATCGGGGAGACGACCATCGCCGGCCAGAAGGTGATCGAACTGGCCGGGCCAGCCGCCAATGGCGCGATCGCGCACGTCGGCCTGACCGTGGGTGCGCCGGTCCCCGGCATGGAAAAGTTCGGCAAGGACTTCCATGCGGCCAATGGCTATGCGCCCGATCACAATGGCATCAAGGGTTACACGGGCGTGTACATGCTCAAGGCCGCCATCGAGAAAGTCGGCAAATTCGACCGCCAGGCCGTTGCCGCCGCGTTGCACGGCATGCACATTTCGGCCAAGGAGCACCCGGGCGTGCTGATGGACGTCACGATCGACGGTAAGGGCGACCTGGACCGCGAGAGCTTCCTCGTCCAGGTGGTGGACGGCAAGCAGAAAGTCATCGGCGTGCTGCCGCCGTTGTCCCACAAGTAAGACGCTGTCCGTCCGGCGTCCGTCACTGCGCAGTGGGGGACGCCGGGGGTTCCAAGATGCGCATATGACCGACGGGCGGTAGCCAACATGGTTGATTTTTTTCAAGTAGTCATTTCGGGGATGGCAACGGGGTCTATCTATGCCCTGGCGGCATTGGGATTCACCTTGTTGTGGCAAGCCTCGGGCACGATCAACTTCGCCACGGGCGAGTTCGTGATGCTGCCCGCGTTTTCGATGCTGGCCTTCATGTCGCTGGGCGCTCCCCTGATCCTCAGCTTCTTTCTGACCCTGGCGGTCGCGACGCTCGTGCTGGGGTGGGGCTTCAAGCGCACGATTGTGGACCCGATGCGCAAGTTCGGCGTCATGCCGCTGGTGGTGGCGACGATCGGCCTCTCCCTGATCATGCGCAGCGGGACGCAGATCGCGTTCGGCGCGCAGGCGCTGCCGTTTCCGAACATCTTCGGCTACGAGGTGTTCGATTTCGCCGGGGTCAAGGTTTCGGCCAGCGACCTGGGCACGCTGGTGGTGGCCATGGTCGTCGTGTTCGGTCTGCAGGTGTTTCTGCAACGGACCGTCACGGGCCGGGCCATGCAGGCCGTAGCGCAGAACACCGAATCGGCCGAGGTGCTGGGGATCAACGTCAG